>NZ_CP017706.1:1848512-2172769 GCF_002706375.1 Lactobacillus amylovorus DSM 20531 | reverse complement strand
AAAGCCAAGTCTGGATCAACGTAACCCTTAATTGGAGCATAGCGCAATTTTTCATGTCCCTTAACGGCGCCAGCTAACTTCTTAAGGAAAGTTAAATCAATTGGACCTGAAATTTCATAGATTTCGCTCTTTTTAACGTTTAACTTGTCAAACAAGCGTGAACGCAATTTGTCACCATTGACTTTTCGATTTCAAGGCGAACAGCTTTACCATGTTCACGGTCCTTCAATTGTTTTTGGACACTACGTAAAAAGTCTGAAGTATCACGTTCAGCCACGTCCAAGTCCATGTCACGAGTAACACGGAAAATTGCGGCTTCTTTTACTTCGTAGCCGTCGAAAAAGCTGCTGACAAATTCTTTGATGATATCTTCTAGTAAAACAAAACTGTTGTCTGCTTTTGGTAACTTAACTAAACGTTTAAAGTTATTAGGAACTCTAAGTGTAGCATAGTGATGCTTGCCATCTTCTTTGTCCTTTAAATGAACAGCGATATTCAAAGAATCGTTAGCAATAAATGGGAATGGACGGTTAGTGTCGTCAGCCATTGGAGTAATGACTGGATACAATTCATCACTAAAGTAACGTCTTAAAAATTCGTATTGTTGTGCGCTCAGATCTTTAACTTCTTTAATAAAGATGTTCTTCTTTTCAAGTTGAGGCAAAAGTGAACGCCAGTAAGTTGAGTATCTCTTTTCTACTGCTTTGTGTTCCTTTTTGTTAATCGCGTCAAGTTGTTTTTCTGGAGTCATACCAGATGAATCAGTAGTCTTGATACCGGCCGCAATCAACTTGTGCAAAGAAGCGACACGAACCATGAAGAATTCATCAACATTGCTTTGAGTGATACCTAAGAAGTTGATTCTTTCAAGCAATGGATTGTCCCTATTACGAGCTTCTTCTAGTACTCGATCGTTAAAATCCATCCAACTTAATTCACGATTATTGAAATATTCCGGTTTCAAAAACGGTTTTATTTCTTCTTTTTCATTTCCTAAAAATGTACTACTCATTGTCTATTCATACCCTCTTGTTTTAAAACAACTTTGATACCAAATACGTCTTCAAATAATTTCACGCGTTTATTAAAGGACCAGCGTTCCAATGTAATATCCGCATTTGTTTTAGCTCTGACGATTAATTCATTATTTTTCTTCAGCGAAATAACGATTTGCTTAATCTTTTGCTTGTGTGAAGCATCTAACGCAGTAGCTATTCGTAAAATAGCGGAAAGCTTGGCAACCGTTAACTGAATTTCTGGATCTAGGTGACGGTAATGATGGCCACCAATGTCAGGTGCAGAACCATCTTCGTTCATAGTCTGATAACGACAAATTTCACTAACAATTTCGTTTTCACGATCAGACAAGCCGATCAATTCATTATCATCCAAGAATTCGGCTGATTGCTCATAGCGTCTTGCTTGGTTAACAAAACTACCAATATCATCAACTATGGCAGCCCAACTCAATAATTCTCTGTCAGATTTAGGCAAAAGATGTACCTTGCGCAGACGGTCAAAGATATGCAAAGCAAACTTGCGCACTGCAGTAGCATGGTGTAAATCAACCAAATAGCGTCGAGCCATATTTTGAGCTGAAGTCATCATGATATCAGTATCTTTGCCTCTCTTCTCTAGCATCAAAAGGCCGGTGACAACAGACATGTCTGTAATGTAAATCGTGCCAATATTTAAAAGAGAAAGGAATTGCTTGATTGAAATGGCATTAGGAATAGCGTGGTCAGCTACAGCTGGTTCCAAGTCATAGTTTTGCATGATATCGTTAAGCGACATTTGGATCAGTTGATCATAGAAGTGTTGAAATTCTTCGTGCGTAATTTGGTTAGCTGAGTTTCTTTCTTCAAATAAGTATTATTCAAGGCATCAGCGTGTTGGATAATTACAGCGGCACGCGAATTATCCTTGATCTGACGAGCCAAGTGACCGATCTTCGCACCTAAGTAATCATTGATAACATAGATCGGATCATTAGGCGTTTCATTAGTGATTTCATTGATCTCTTGGATCTCTCGTGGACCTAAAGCCAGGCTCCAGCTTGATTCGAACTTATTGTTTTTAAACAAAGAAAGGTTGATCATTGCAGAACCAAGACTAAGCAAATAAGTGGCGTGGTCCTCGTCATCGTCATTTACTTCTGCTTGACTCTTCATCCCGCTTAAAACCTTGGCGTAGACGATTTGACCACCATTAAGCCATTCGATCTTCCAACCAGTTCTAACCTTGATCTGATCTGCAATAAAACTGGCAGACATTTCATCAATTAATTGTTCATTGCCGTAAAACTTGAAATCCTTAATCTGATATTCTGCTAGCTTCTCTTTAAAGCCTTCAATTGCATCACAGATTTTGTCCATATCTTGTTCAAAAACCTGGCTTTTACTATCAGCTTGTAAAAACGAAGGCGAATCCAGTTTTTCAATGACAGTTAGATCCTTTAGATCTACTATGTTAAGTTGAATTTATAGGAAGACATATAAATTAAACCAAATAAAGTTTTCTTCATTTATTATTTTCACCTATTAATGCAATTACTTTAATATTATACTTTTACTCTATCTTAATTATATTTAACTTTTGATTATGATCTAAATTTTACGGCCTAATTTTGAAAAAATTAATAACAAAAAAGGCACAATTTTATGTACCTTTTTCACCCTAATGACTATACGAATTGCTTATATGTAAGGGATACAAATGGTTGAATGTCTCTCCATTGATAGTAAGTCAAATTCAACTAGTTCGTTTTTCAATTTATCTACTGTACAAGATTTGCAGTGCATTTCTTTCATCAAATCTTCATCTGAATAAATGATGTACATGTTGCCGTCGTCATCTATCCAACCCTATTTTGTGACTCTGTCATCCGTAGAGTAAAAATTATGTAAAGATAACGAGCATTGACACTCATATCCCTATATTTGGGTTATGGAAGAATGCCTTTGGCAAACCATTTTGTTGTTCAGGATAATCTTGGCCCCTTTAAATCTTAGTTGTGTTTTCATTATATCTAACTCTATTATGTTTGTTTTACTTGTTTATTAGAAAATTATTAAGCCAAGCGAATAAAAAAGCCCAGAGCTGATATGGCTCTGGTCTTAATTGTATCTTAATTAACGGTAGTCCTTGAGGAAGTCGACTAACTTTTGGTAGTCGGCATCGTGCTCAGAGTCATAAGCATCAACTAAATCAACAACCTTGTTGTCTTTGGTGATGATGCGGTATTCACGCAAACCTTTCTTTTCATTTGCGACTACAGTAATTTCACCTTTACCTGGTGTTGAGTACAAATCAGGATTTAGAGCTTCATTCAATTTGTCTGATAATTGTTGGTTAAATGCAATTGTGTTCATTCGCTTTTATCTCTTTTCTTATAAATAAACTTCAACACAATCATTATAACATTTTTACCTAATTATGTTAGGCTTCTTATTTCGCCGATTGTAAAATCAAATTGAACACTTTAGAAAAATAAAAGTCCATTTGGACCTGTTTGAAGTGAGACCTAAAAGTGAGACACTTTTAGGTCTTTACTATGTCTAAATTTAATAAAGAACAGAAAATAGAAATTTATCGTAAATGGAAAGATGAAAAGATTTCAATAAGTCAGTTGTCTAAAACATATAAAACGAATGTAGCTAATTTGGATTACATGCTTAGATTAATTGATATGTATGGAATCAATGTTTTAGATAGGCCTTATCAGGTTTATTCTAAGGAATTTAAAGAACAAGCAATTGAGCAAGCTGTTTTCAGTACCAAGTCATATGTACAAGTATCACTAGAACTGGGGCTTAAGAGTATTGGCACACTTAGTATTTGGCTTAGAGAATATAAGGAAAACGGGTATAATGTCATTATCAAACAGAAAGGACGCCCTGCCCGTGATCAAAGAGACTCAAAAATCACGCAAGGAATTGGAGAAAGAGATCCAAAAGCTGAAAGAAGAAAACTTGCGATTGCGTATTGTGAACGAATACGTAAAAAAACTGAAGGCCTTGGATCAAGACAAAGATCGAAAGAAATAGCTAAGGCAATTACTGATCTAAGGCATGAATTTAAGGTTAGCTTGAACTATGTCTTAGATGCAATTTCAGAGCATCCAGAGCTGCCTACGATTGCCAGAAGTTCTTACTATAAAATAATTAAACGAAAGCCTAAGAAGCCCAAGCGTTCCAAACTTATTGCAAGGATCAAGGAAATATTTAATCGTCACAAAGGACGCTATGGCTATCGTCGAGTGGCACTCCAGTTAATAAAAGAAGGCTGGAATATTACTGGAGAAAACAGTCCGTTACTGGATGCATAAATTGGGTCTTAAGGGTATCAGACGCAACAAGCGTAAGTATTCAAGCTACAAGGAACTATTGGCAAGATAGCCCCTAATTTAATTCGTCGTGATTTCTTTGCACCAATGCCCAACATGAAATGGTACACTGACATTACTGAATTTCACCTCAATGGTGAAAAGCTTTATCTATCACCTATTTTGGATGGTTGTGGAGGCGATATAGTCTCTTACACTATTTCCAAACATCCAGACATGGAGTTAGTAATGACAATGCTTGATAGGGCTTTTGCCAAGGAAACGGCTCTTAATAATTGCATCTTTCATACTGATCAGGGCTGTCAATACCAAGTCCAAGATATCAGCGTGCTTTAAAGCTTCATGGTATTACTCAAAGCATGTCTAGAAAAGGTAATTCCATGGATGATGGGCTAATGGAAAACTTCTTTGGCTTGCTCAAAACAGAGATGTTCTATGATCAAGAATACAAGTACCATAGTCTTCAAGAATTAGCTCAAGCAATCGAAGATATATCGAATACTATAACGAAGAAAGGATAAAGAGCAGATTAAAAGGCTTAACTCCGAAAGAATATCGGAATCAAGCCTCTATTAATCCTGTATTTAAACTGTCTAATTTTTAGGTCTCAGTTCAGTTTGATAAAATGTAATTACCACAAAACATTCAGAAACGAGGTCACAAATGGACTCTTTACATTCTATCATGCCTGAGCATCAAAAGGGAAGCATTTATCATTTGAACAACGGGTTGTTATTCAAACTCGCTTGAAGGATGGCTGCTCTATCAGAGCTATCGCTCGTGAGTTGTGCTGTTCGCCTTCTACAATCAGTTACGAAGTTAGACGAGGCACTGCTACTCTTTATCGTGGCAAACAGAAGCGTTACAAGGCTGATCATGGTCAAGTGTTTATCAGACTAACCGACGCCACTGTGGTCGCAAATCAGACTTCTTGAAGAAATCTGACTTTATCAAGTATGTCAATAAGCATTCTTTGAAGACAATTGGTCACTTGATGTATGTGCCAATCGCTGCTTGGCTGTGGGTGAATTTAGCAGCGACCAGATAGTCTGCACTAGAACTCTATATAACTATGTAGATCAAGGCTTGTTGGCTATCAGAAACTCTGATTTGCCTGAGAAGTTAAAGCGTAATACTAAAATTCATCGTGTTCATAAGAACAAGAAGAAATTAGGTCGAAGCATTGAAGAACGCCCTAAAGAGATTAATGATCAAGTACTGCTAACTTTGTCTGAGCGAATGAGCCGTGAATTTCTAATCTTGCGTATTCCAGACAAGACAGCTGCCAGTGTGATGAGCGCTTTTCAACTCTACATAAGCAGTATAGTGAGCACTGGAATGAAATCTTCAAGACAATTACAACTGACAATGGTTCAGAGTTTGCGGATCTTTCCAATCTAGAGAAGTATCTAATACCTTAGTCTATTACGCCATCCATATACTTATTGCGATAAAGGCACTGTTGAAAGACACAATGGCCTTATTCGCAGATTTATTCCCAAGGTGATTACATCAATAACTATTCTCTTCAAGATATCATTAATATTGAAACCTGGTGCAATTCGCTACCAAGAAAGATCTTGGCATATCATACTCCAGATGAAATCTTTGAGAAAGAATTAGATCATATCTATCAAGCAGTATAAATGTTCAATTTATTATGCAATTTACGGGCTTCTTATTTTAAATTAATTTTCCTTATCTAGTCTGCAAATGCACATCATATCTGGTGTTTGAGGTGCAACATCAATCGGTGTGATTGCCTTAGTTTCATAACCATTTTGCTTAAAGAGCTTAAGATCACGTACCAAAGTGTCTGGGTTAAATGAGATAAGCTATGTCTTTTTTACATTATCTATATTAAATCTAAGCGTAAACTCTTTTCTTAAGAATACCGACATATGCAAGTTGCGGTAAAGACCGTTGTAGTCCAAGCCGTAACCTACTAAGAATTCATTAGGAGCCTTGAAGCCATAATCATCTGGGTAGAAGTCAACTACACGTGTCTCAGGTTTATCTAACATAGAAATAACTTCAACACTCTTGGCACCGCGTTCCTTCATCAAGTCGCTAAGTGCCTTTAAAGTTCTACCTGTGTCAATGATATCTTCCATGAAGATTACTGGGCGGTTCTTAACGTCTGACTTCACGTCTTGGGTAATCTTAACCTTACCAGTAGAGCTGGTACCTTCATAACTGGAGGCCTTAATTGGCTCAATTGTTAATTCGAAAGTTAATCTTTTGATCATATCGCTGGCAAAGATCATTGCGCCATTCAAAACTGGAATGACGATTGGTTCTTGCCCTTCATATTTCTTGTTAAGGCGAGCTGCCATTTCATCCATGCGCTTGTTAAGTGATCTTGATCAAATAATACTTTTTCGATGTCGTTATTCATGTTGATTATTTCCCTCTCAAATTAGTTAACGATAAGATTTTAACATATATTTTTTGAGTTTCACAGTATTTTGCTAAAATTATTAGCTTATTTATTAATTAATCATAATTTTATATATTATCGTTCGTGTTCTAGTGAGAGTAAATAAAAAACTATTAAGATTTTACACTTAATAGTTTCTTTACTCTATTTCCTATCTAAAACCACTGTGCCCTCAGGTGAATTTTGATTAATTGCACCGATAATGGGTGTGGCACATACAATTCATCAAAATAGTTTACTTCATCTAGTGTGAGCTCTACGCCCATCGAATTCACAGCTGATTCAAGGTGTTTGATCTTCGTTGAACCAACAATTGGAGCAGTGATACCCTTAGCCCATTCCCAAGCTAAAGCAATTTCTGACATCTCAACACCATGCTTTTCCTGACTTTCATTACTTTAAGCTTAATACCGCTAGTCCATTATGAAAAAATACTTATTATAAATTCCTAGGCATAACTTTTATGCATCCCACTCCATTAAACAGTCGGCTGCACCAGTCTCTTGATCAATCTCTTTTTTCACTAACTTAAAACCACGATTTTGATAAAAACTAAGAGCCGCTTCATTCTTTTCACACACCGACAGCTGCAATTTATCATGCTTTAGCTTCAAAAGTCAATCAGCTTTCCACCAATACCGCGGCCCCGATAATCTCTTTTAACAAAGATACCGGCAATATAGTTGCCTTGCATCCCTACAAAACCAGCTATCTCGCCCTCTTCTTCATCTACATACAGCTGAACATTCGGCAACTCTTTTTTCACCAATTCATAGTTATCATGCCAATAACTTGGATCAATAAAATCGTGTGCATCAAGGTTGCCCTTAAGCCAAATCTGCATCAACGCATCTAAATCGCTCTTTTGATATTTTCTAATCATATTTATTTCCGAATAAACTTTTGATCACTTGCAGGCACGCCGCTGTCATCTGAGATGTAGCGTTCAACGCACATATGAAAGTCATACTTTTCACGCAAGTCAGCCAATTCCTTCATCATAGGTGAAGCATGGTGAGCCTCAAGCGCCTTTTGATCATGCCAACTATCGATTAATAAAACCGTCTCAGGATCGTCCATTGGGATAAAGTAATCATATTTTCATTGCCTTCTTCGGCACGAATACGACCTGCAATACCCTTGTCTTCCATTTCTTGTGCGAACTTTCTGGCATCACCATTTTTGCCATTGTAATAAAGATTTACAGTCAAACTCATAATTTGTCTCTCCTTTGTAAAATCGCTTTCATTAGTTATTTTAATATAATCTTTGCTTATTCTTAACTTGTATTCATCGAAAGTTATCGCTAAAATTTAAGTAGAAAGTAAGCGTTATTATTTAGAGGTGAGAAAAATGTTAAACAAAAGAAAATTCCTCATCAAACTGTGTGCAGCGTTACCAGCTGCCCTGCTTTTAACGACTACTCCAGTTTTAGCTGATGAAAATGATCAAACTAATCAACCACAAACATCTGAAACAAATAAACAAAATGTAACCTACCAATCATTATATTGGCGTTGCATAAATCAATATACTGGTCAAACCTTACAAGTCATGTATGCCGATACGGTAAAAGTGGTTAACGGTGTCCCTGAGCGGCAATTCTTTAACATGGGGCAATTACCAGAGAGAATTGGTGACTTTGAGATAGCTGGTAATCCCCCTTATGATGGACGTGCCCTTGAAGTTGATCCTAACAATCCAAGTGGTGTCACCTACATCGATTGTGCCTACTATTTGCCAAATAAGAAGGATAGTAGTAGCACAACCACTACCCATAATCAACAACATTCACAGAATGTAACAAAGGATAATCACAACAGCCATTCAGCAATCAAGAAAACAGACAAATGGCGTCACCAACACAAGATGCCAAATTCTGCTACTTCTAATTTAAACAAAAAGCAAAATGCTAGTCCAAGTAAGGCAGCTACCAGCAGTAAGCCTAATAAGAAAAGGGCAACAAGTAAGAAGAACAAACCTGCTACTGCCAAAAATCATGCTAATGTACAAGCTGAACGTAACAACAACATCTTGAAATTCGTGGTTACTCCATTGGTGATTATAGTAATTGCCGCAATCTATATTCCACGCAAGTTCTGGCACAGAAATCGCGGTAAACACGCTGAATAACAAGAAGGTCGAGTCAAGCTCGGCTTTTTTATTATATTTATATGAAATCGCTGTCAAAAGATACCTCCTTAACTGTATAATAAAACTATAAATCAATAGTTATACAAGTAAGGAGGTTTTATTATGGCTACTAAAAAGAAGAAAAAGCACCAATTTCCGACGGCCCATACCGTCATCATAATTGTGCTTTTGCTTGTTCAACTATGACTTTTGTTATTCCTGCCGGTAACTATGCGACGATTGCTTATGATACCAGCAATAAAGATTTCGTAGTTACCAGACCAAGTGGTAAAAAGTACAAATAACCTGCTACTCAGGCCACTTTAAAGAAGTACAAGGTCAACATTGCAGTCAAGAAATTTAAGGATGGCACAATCTACAAGCCAGTTGCTATTCCAAATTCTTACGAGATAATCAATTTAAAGAAGCCTAACCTGTGGCAGGCGATCAATCAGTTCTTCACCTCACAGGTACAAGGTATCGCTCAAAGTGTCGACATCATCGCCTTCGTTTTGATCCTAGGTGGATGTATTGGTGTCGTTCACGCAAACGGCGCGATCAACTCGGGGATGCAGGCTTTATCTAAGCAAATCAAAGGTAAGCAAATTCTGTTGATTATCCTTGTGATGGGGCTAATTTCTCTTGGTGGTACAACCTTTGGTCTTGCCGAAGAAACGATGGCCATGTACCCAATCCTAATTCCAGTCTTCCTGCTAGCCGGGTATGATACGATGACAGTTCTAGGAACGATCTTCCTGGGAACGAGTATTGGGACCATGATTTCAACCATTAACCCATTCTCAACGATCATCGCTTCTAACACTGCCGGTGTTAACTTCGCCAGAGCTTTACCACTCAGAATTACCATGTGGGTCATCTGTACGGTAGTTGGTATGATCTATGTCATTCGCTACGCTGAAAAGGTACGTAAAGATCCTACTAAATCTGTTGTTTACGACCAATACGAAGAAGATCGTGAAAAGTACTTAAACGATGCCGACTTTAACAAACCAGCCAACTTTACTTGGCAACAAAAATTATCATTGATCATCTTCGGCATTGCCTTTATCGTCATGATCTGGGGTGTACAACAAAAAGGCTGGTACTTCACCGAAATTTCGGTAGTCTTCTTAACTGCCGGCTACTTGATGGCTATCTTCTCGGGACTTTCCGAGCACAAAGTTGTGCAAGCCTTCGTTGATGGTGCTAGCGATTTGCTTGGTGTTGCTTTGACAATCGGGTTGGCGAGAGCCGTTTCCATTGTTATGGACGACAGTCACACCAGTGACACCATCATGCACTTCTTCAGCCAACAGATTTCTGGCATGAGTCCATTAATCTTCATTTGGTTCCTGTTCATCGTCTACATCATTCTGGGATTCTTCATTCAATCATCATCTGGTTTGGCCGTACTTTCCATGCCAATCATGGCACCACTTGCCAATGTGGTTGGAATCGACCGTGCTAGTGTAATTGATGCCTACAACTGGGGCCTTGGCTTTATTTCCTTGGTTGCCCCAACCGGATTAATCTTGATGAGTTTGATGATGGTTAATATTGACTTTAACAAATGGTTCAAGTGGTGTTGGAAATTACTGGTCATCGAATTTGTCTTGTGTCTAGTCGCATTAGGCGTCGGATTGTTAGTATATTAGATTTGAAACAAAGTTTTCAGATCATTCTTTCAGCACGATAGGATGATCTTTTTTCATAACAACCCTTGTTTATTTATTCAAAAAGCGTATCATATACAGACGAAGAAATAATTGGATGACAGAGAGCATTCGTTTTGGAGGAATTAAATATGAAATATATTACGCAGCACAGTCAGGGACTAAGTAAAAACCAAAAGTGGGTCATCGCCTCTACTTCATCAGGTTTTGCGCTTGAAAACATGGATGTGCTTTTTTTATCGTTTGCGATGAGTTCAATGATTGCGGACTTACATCTATCAGGTGGAGCCGCTGGATTGATCTCCTCAATCACTAACTTAGGAATGTTAGTTGGTGGTATTTGTTTCGGCATCTTGGGTGACAAGATTGGCCGTGTTAAAACTTTCTCACACACGGTTTTGATCTTCGCCATTGCCACCGGGTTTAATGGCTTTTGCCAACAACATCTATGAGATCTACGCCTTACGTTTTCTCGCTGGTATTGGTGCCGGCGGTGAATATGGCGTAGGCATTGCCTTAATCGCCGAAAACTTTGAAAGCGACAGAATTGGTAAGATGACCTCAATTGCGGCAGTCGGTGGTCAAATCGGTGCGATCTTTGCGGCATTAATTTCGGCTTGGATTATTCCAACAGCTGGCTGGCACGCACTATTCTTGGTCGGAATTGTCCCAGTAATTTTAACAGTCTTTATTAGAAGACATTTGCATGAAAGCGATCAATTCCTCCAAGCTAAAAAAGATGAAAAAGGTTCATTATTACGTGATGTCATTAAAAAAATGTTTTCAACCCCACGTCTTGCTTTTCAAAGCTTAGGCTTGATGGTCATGATGACCGTCCAAATCGCTGGTTACTTTGGCTTAATGAACTGGTTACCAACCATCGTGCAAAAGCAATTGAACTTAAACGTATCTAGCTCAAGTATTTGGATGATCTCAACTATCGTCGGCATGAGCATCGGTATGATAACCTTTGGTAACATCTTCGACCACTTCGGTCCACGTAGAGCCTTCGCCATCTTCTTGATCGGTTCAGCTGTCATGGTTTATGTTTTATCACTTGCACAAAACATGGCTACTTTACTCATCATCGGTGCAGTCATGGGCTTCTTCTCAAATGGGATGTTTGGTGGTTACGGTGCAGTAATCAGTCGCCTCTACCCAACTGAGATTCGTTCTTCAGCTAACAACATCATCGTTAACATTGGCCGTGCAATCGGTGGTTTCTCATCAGTTGTCATCGGTATCTTGATGGATCACTACAATTTAACGGTTGTCATGGGCTTTCTTTCAGCCCTCTACATCATTAGTTTCATTGTTATGATGAGTTTGCCAGGCCTTAAAGAATTAAGCAATAACGATTAAATAAAAACAAAATAAACAAACTAAAAGGGATGCATCAAATCGATACATCCCTCTTTTTATCGTCTTATCTCTTTTGTGCAAAATCACTAGTTTTCATTGTCTTGGTTGAAACAACCTTATTCTGATTATGCATATCTTCAATAGTTAAAGTAAAGGTCTTGTCATTGCCCTTATTAAACTTGGCATAGCCATATAAGCTTTCCTTGTCAGTGTTTTTACCATAAACAGAAATCACCAACAAACCAATTGCGAGCTTCTCATTTGAAGTCAACTTATTCATGTTGCCAACCTTCACCTTGGCACCATCAAGCTCACTTTCATAAGTCTTAAGGCTCCAGATCAAGTATTGTGCTTCAGCAGTTGACATTAACTTTCTTGAGTTAACCTGAGTTTGTGCATCCCTCACAGCTAGATCGTAATTGTCACGCTTGAGAGAACTAGACAACTTGTATTTAACTGAATTCTTGACACTATCTACTTTGCCAAGTAAATCCTTCAAGTCAGCTTCCTGATTTTCTAAAATAGCAATCTTGCTACCATCTTTTGCGGAAGCAGCTGTGTTAATTGGCTTCAACTTCTTGCCAGAAAAGAAATTAACATCGCTAGCCTTCACAAAGGCATCCCCAGTATCAACTAGCTCCGTATTAAATCTGTTAGGGAAATCCGGTGAAGTCTTCAAATTAGCCATGGTGTGATAATGATTAGTCAAATGGTAGTACAATTCGCTCTTGTCAGTTTTAGCATTGTACAAGTACATTGCACCATTAACTTTAAAATCAGTCCCCTTCATAAAGGCATAGCCAGCTGGAGTAGACTTTTCAGCGTAAAATGAGTAAAGTGGTGCCTTAGACTTATTGGTCCGCACTGTAGTCAAACCACGACTTGTATAATCGATATCTTGTAAGGCACGCTTTGCTTTAACGTCCTTAGCCCAAACATAATAATCGGTACCCTTAATGTGGTAAGCATCTGGAGAACTATTAGCTAAAATATTCATGCCGCCTAATTGATCAACAGTCAATTTTTGACCTTTCTTGTAGTACTTACCAGTGGTTAAAGCACGGCCGCCAGTTGCCATGAACAATTGTGGCGTCTTTTTCTTAACCGTCACAGTGGTCTGCTTTGCGTATGAAACCTTCTTTACGCTTGCTGCAGAAATAGTATTTGCATTAGCCAAACTTGCTACAGGACTAGCCAACATCAAAGTTGCAGCAGAAATCATTAGGATTTTCTTGTTAAATTTCATCTATCTTTACCTCATCACTTTTCTAAAACAAATTTTTCAATTGCCTCACCAACGCCGCCTTGATTGTTATCGGCTTTGGTAATATAGTCGCAGTCGTCTTTCATCTTAGGGTTAACATTAGCCACGCCAACACCCAATCCGGCTGCTTCAATCATAGAAAGATCGTTAAAGTTATCGCCTAAGGCCATCGTCTCTTCAGGCTTGATGCCAAGCTTATCAGCAAGCCAGAGCAAGCCTTCACCCTTGTTGACGCCTTGATGGTTGAATTCAAGATAACGGTTGGAAGAATATGACACGTCGAGATCCTTGGTAGTATTGCTAATTTCACTAGCTATCTTTTCTAAATATGGCATATCAGTACTACCGTATAAAACTTTGGCGATGTCTTGTCCCTTTAAGAAGTCAAGATTTGGTTCATCAATAATCTTGTAAACGTGACGTAGTTTCAGATACTTGATTTCATCTTCATCTGCGTTATAGACATAAACCATATCCTTAGTATATACGTGGATGCAGACATCGCATTTTAAACCAAGACGATAAAGTTCGTCGGCTTTAGCAAAGTCCAAGCCTTGAAACTTCATAATTCGATTATCCTTGTTCTCGGTAATGCATCCCCCGTTAAAAGAAATCACATACTCATTTGCCTTATCCTTCAGACCGATCTCTGCCAGCGTCTTCTCAATTGCTCGATAGCCGCGTCCAGTTGCTGGGACAAACTTCACGCCCAGCTTTGTCGCTGCTTTAATCGCATCGATATTACGCTGACAGACATGCGCATCATCATCAATCAGAGTTTCATCAAGATCACAGGCAATTAGTTTATACATAAAAAACTCACGTCTTTCTAAATTGAATACGTTTTCAGTATAACAAAATATGCACACTAAAAAAAGCTAGGTACAAAAACCTAGCTTATTCTTAATATTTATACTTAATTAAATGACATGACGTTCAAATGGATCGTCACTGATGCCTTCTTCAAGGATGTCGCGGCACCATTCCTTTGCAGTAAAGAGTGAGTGATCGCGATAGTTACCACAGGTCTTAATCGTGGTTCCTGGAACGTCTTCCCAAGTGATGGTATCGCGAATTTCTTCAAGGGAGGACTTAAGAGCTTTTGCAACTTCAGTAGTTGAATGCTCGCCCCAAACGATCAAGTGAAAACCAGTCCGACAGCCGAATGGCGAACAATCGATAACGCCGTCAAGACGATCGCGGAGTAAACTTGCAAGCAGGTGTTCGATGGTGTGCAAACCACCCGTTGGAATGGCGTTCTTGTTAGGTTGGACTAAACGCAAATCGTAGTTAGAAATCTTGTCGCCTTTTGGTCCTTCTTCAACAGTAATTAAACGAACGTAAGGTGCCTTAACTTTAGTGTGATCCAGGGTGAAACTCTCGACTTTTGCCATAGTATTTTTCTCCTTTTTAAATAATTATATTAGCTTTTAACTAAATTCCTGTTTAATATGCTCAGATTGAGAATTATAAATTTGCGAAGACATAGAGGCCAAAGCAAATCAGTAATCCCCATACTACCTGTGCTATAATCCATAGTTTTTTCTTCATTGCTTTGTCCCCTCTTTCATTAATTATGCCCAGATTTGCTTAGCAGTATCGATTACTAAAGCAATCTTCTTCCATTGTTCTTCTTCGGTTAATTGGTTGCCTTCCTCGGTTGAGGCAAAACCACATTGGGTGCTAAGAGCTAAGTCTTGCAAGTCGTGGAATTGAGCGGCTTCTTTAACTCTAGTGATCAGGTCGTCAGGCTTTTCAAGTTCTGGCTTCTTGCTGGTTACAAGGCCAAGAACAACTTCTTTTCCTGCTGGTACTTCCTTGATTGGATCGAAGCTACCAGATCTTTTATTATCGAATTCTAGATAAAAGGCATCGACGTTTTCTTTAGCGAAAACATATTTGGCAACTGGACCGTAGCCGCCTTTTGCTGCCCAAGTTGAGTGGTAATTGCCGCGGCAGATGTGAGTTGAAACACGTAAGTCGTCTGGCAAGTCGACTAAAGCACCGTTGTTAACACGGAGGTATTTCTTTTCCAAGTCGTCACGGTCGAAACCTTGCTTAACCATTGTTGCCCAGAAGTCGTCATCAACAACCATGCCCCAAGTACAGTCATCAAGTTTGACGTCGCGGCAACCTGCATCATAGAGGGCGAGGATTAAATTGCGGTAGGCCTTTGAAATATCGTCGAGTAATTCGTATTCACTGGAGTAAAACTTCTTTACGGCTGTCACGTTTTCTGGACCACGAACGAGTTCGGCGTAGAATTGTGCGGGTGAAGGGATGCTTTGACGAGGAGTGACGTCACTGCTATCAGTGATACTCTTTAAATACTTAAAGGCTTCGAGATCAGGATGATCACCAGTAAATTCAATCTTACCTTCAACTTGGGCCGAATCGTTACGGGTTTCTTCATCGTGGAAGAAGTAACCGTGTTCTTGCTTAGTATGCTTGATTCCTCCGAAGCCCCAGAAGGTATCAAGGTGCCAGTAGCTTCGTCTAAACTCACCATCAGTGACGATCTTTAAACCAGCCTTTTCTTCTTTGGCAACTAATTTCTTAATTTCTTCGTCTTCAACTTTCTTTAAGTCATCCTTAGAAATCTTCTTTGCGGCAAAATCTGCTCTTGCTTGCTTTAATTCTGCAGGTCTTAAAAAACTACCAACGATATCATAATGTACTAAATTTCTACTCATAATTCTCTTCTCCTTTATTAAAAAAACAGGACAAAAAAAGCGCCTCTAGACAATTGCTTGTCTAGGGACGCTACTAGCGTGTTACCACCCTTATTCAGTATCAGCTTACACTGATACCCTCACTAAGTACGCTTCTAAAAATAGAAGTTATACTCGGACGCTATATCGGGCATCCCCCGTGAACAGCTTACTTGCGCTTGCTCTTCAATGGACTCCAAGACCATTTTCGTTAGGTACTCCCGCACTGCATTTCACCATCCGCAGCTCTCTTTGGCGGTAACCGCTAATTACTTATCTTTTCTTTGTCGCTCTTATTTGATTTGATCTTATATTATAATTTGGCTCTCATATTGTCAACATATTTTTAATATTTGCTTTTATTTTTTCATAAAGAAAAAGCCATGGAATATATCCATGACTTCTCTTTGATTAATTATCGTCCTTCTTCTTGCGCTTTCTGTCAGCGGCTAAGCCGAATAGACTCAAGCCTGCGAACAATGAACTAAGCCATGCAAGTGGACCTTTATGCGCTGAACCAGTTTGTGGCAACTCATTCTTCTTGGCATTCTCATTCTTGTTATTAGTTGTATGGTTGAAGATTGCGCTCTTAGGACTAATAGCTTGTTCGTCAGAAGTTGGACTAATTGGACCATCTGCAAAACTGTAATTAGTATTAGCGTTCTTGATCTTAGTAATTCCGCTATCCTTAAGCTTCAAGTAGTAAGGGCCAACGTTAGTTGGAAGACCTGTCATAACACTGTAAGTACCGTCAGTATTCTTAGTCATCCATTCATAGTCATCACCAGTTACTAGACCACCTGGATTCCAAGTTACTGAGTTAATAATATCGCTGACTGAGGTACCTTGACCGTTGTAAGTCTTCGTACCACTGTTTCCTAATTTATCTGTAGCAACTTTTGGATTAATCATGTACTTAATCGTACCGTTGACTTCACTGAAGCTGTAGTTTGGATTTGCATTTTGCAATGCTGCCAAAGCTCTGTCTGTCAAACGAGCTTCGTAAGTGCCCACATTATTTGGAACTTCATCAAGCTTATTACCACTTGCATAGTACCAATCAAAGCTGCTAGCCTGAATTCCTGTATCTGACAATGCAGTACCACTTACAGTATCAGTACCGCTAATGCTCAAAGCATCGAGATCCAATCCAGCAGCTTGACCATCGTAAGTCTTACTTTGATCATTATCAGAAATAGTTACACCGCTAATTGGCTTAGCAATGATTTCAAATGTGGCTGATCCACTATCAGTCAAAGTGATAGTGTAGATACCAACGTTCTTAGGAGCATTATGATCTGATGTATTCCAAGTATAGTCACCATCTTGAAGTTTGTACATACTACTATCGGTGCTACCTGGGTATGTGAATGTAACTTCAATGCTGCCGCCATGATTGATTTGTGCAGTTGTTACACCAGATCCATCAAATACCTTTCGGTTAGATCCAGATAATCCTGCAGAAGCAGTAGTTGAAGCAATATTGTAAGTTACAGTAGTCTTAAATGTCCACGTGTAGTTATCGTTGTTGCCAGTTAAGTTCTTCAATCTGGTTTCGACAGATGGTGATAATGCAACTGTGTAAGTACCAGCATTAGTTGGAGTAATTGCATTGCCATCAGCATCTACAAATTGAAGATCATTCTTGGTTAAAGTGATAGTTTGTGCTGTTCCATCTGGAGCGTAAATAGTAGCTGAATAGTGAACATTATTAATATTAGCTGCAACTAATAAATCACTTTCTGAATTTAACTCACTTTCATTACACCCTTAGTCTAGGCTTATAAAAACTAAATTCAATTATTCGGACTATACATATTTCGAAAATGTAAGCGCATACTATATTTACATTTTCAAAAAACTAACCTATTCAATTTTCAAATTTTATTATTTAAAATTTGAAGGGGTTTTATGATATGAAAAAACAAAATAAGTGGACGATTGCCATTGTCTCTGCCTTAATTGGAATCGTTGCCTGCACCACTAGCGTGCAAGCCGCAGACACAACTAGCGACGTCTCAACAAATCAATCAACTAGTGCAACAACTACCAGCTACAGCAAGGCTGATTACTTTTCACGTAGTCCAAAGATTATCCGTGTTAAGCATTCCACTCCTGCCTATTCCGATGCAGCATTGACCAACTCAGTTCGCACCGCTAGAAGTGGTGAACACTTTTTAGTTCAAAGTCTAATTACACCAAATTGCAAGGCTCCAGTAGTCAGAACCACAACTGGCTTGTATTTACCAGCAAAAACAAGTTTGCTTGCTGCAGTCAAGGGTTACCAAAATCCAAAGGGCTACCATCAAGTTCACTACACTCAAGTTAAGCCTTATGGTACGGTCGGCTACAATTTGTACCGCGGCTATGAAGGAATTAAGACTTGGCAAAAGTTAGTTTTTTTCAAATGCTTCATGGTATGATATAGATAACTACATCGCACCGCTTAGAGCGCAAGCTTGGCAAGGCCGTTCTGCTCATATTGAGGCAATGATTCACCAAGCCTACCAATATATGGGTAAACCATGGCTTGCAGGTTGTTCTTCAAGTCCAGCATACGGCGTTGACTGTTCTGGTCTTGTAATGCAAAGTCTCTACGCTGGTGGGATTAGCCCAACTCCAACTAGTTCAATTGGTCATGCCCATCCCGGCAATGAATGGAATTCACGTAACCTTTGGGCCGACAAGCACCTGAAGCGCGTTCCATATTCTGAACGTCAACGTGGCGATCTTGTCTTTTACTACCAACCAGGTACTCACACTATCTGGCACGTTGCAATCTATCTTGGCAATAACCGCGTGATCGAAAGCTGGCCACCACGTGTCATGGTCCAACCGATCGTTAACGGTCAACGCAACGTTATTGCCGGCATCAAGAGACCGTTTATTTAGTAAGGAAAAATGAAACATCAAAAATTAATCCTTTTAGCAACTTTATTTAGCGCCGGTTTAATGCTCACTACTAGTCAGACTGCTTTAGCCGATACTACAACAAGCGCAAACCAAACTACCGCTAATAATAGTTCAAATTCAAATACTAATAACTCAAACAATAATTTAAATACGAAGGATCCAAATAGTTCAAGTTATACTGACTCTAGTCAAAACAAGAATGAAAACCAGAATCAGACTGAAAACAAGGAACCTGAAAAAAACGAATCTACTACTAATAAGCAACTTGAGGCTAAAACTCAACCTAAGCCCAAAGCTCGTTGGGTTAGTCAAAACGGCAAGCGCTACTATGTGGTCAACAACAAGCCAACCAAGGGTTTGAAGAAGATCGACAAGGATTGGTACTTGTTCGACAAAAATGGTGCTATGCTCACCAAAGTCCGTAAGATTCCCAAGCAAAGCAATTACGGTTACTTTGGTCAGGATGGCAAGCGCAAGTTCAAGAATACCAAGACTAGTCGCGCCTACTACTGGATCAACAAATCCGGCAATATCACAGGTATTAAGAATTATGCTAAGGTAATTTGCCAGCGTCCTGAAATGCCTACTGGTTGTGAAATCACCGCTGTAACAATGATGATCAACTTTGCTGGTAAGAACATTACTAAAGATCAAGCAGCAAAAATCATGCCACGCAGCCTCAACCCTAACAAAGGCTTCATCGGTTCACCTTATAAGAAGTTTCCGTTGGGCTTCTGGGTCGCACCAAATGGCGTTAAGCCTGTGGTTAAGCACTACCTTGGCACTGCCACCAATATGACTGGCTGCAGCATTGCAGCAATTAAGAAAAAGCTGATTCGTTCTCACCTAGTTGTGGCTTGGGTTGGCTGGTTCGATGGTTTTTCTAACCATGCCATTGCCCTCACCGGTTACCACGGTAACACTTTGTACTACAATGATCCGTGGACTGGTACTAAGCGTTCAATGAGTGTAGCAACGTTCCAACGTCACTGGGCACTCGATGGTCACCGTGCATTGAGTTATTAATTTGAATAAAAAGAATAAGGCTTACTTCAAAAGTAAGTCTTTTTTAGTACTCTAATTTTCAGTATGGAGAAAATCAAATGAAACCTATTGACAGACCTTTATATCTAAAACGGATTGAACCTATGATAAATACTGAATTTATCAAAATTATTACTGGTGTACGTCGATCTGGAAAAAGTTATTTATTATTGATGATTAAAGATAAACTCTTAAGCATGGGCGTAGACGAAGATCAGATTATTTATATTAATTTTGAAAATCCTGAGTTTTTCGATTTATTATCTTACAAAGATTTGTATAAATATCTAAAAGATAAGGTAGTTGCAAATAAAAAAGTATATTTATTATTCGATGAAATTCAAGAAGTTTCAGAATGGCAAAAATTAATTAATGGGCATAGAATTGCATTTGATTCCGACATCTATGTTACTGGTTCTAATGCATCACTTCTCTGGAAAGATGGCCACTTACTTAACTGGTCCATATGTTGAAATAAAAATGCTACCATTAACCTTCAAAGAATTCTTGTATTTCAAGAAACTAGAGAATACCGATCCCGCACGGCATTTAAGCGAATATCTCGAATACGGTGGTTTTCCTTCCGTAGTTTTACAAACAAATTCTCAATTAAAACGTGACGTTTTATCAGGAATTTATAATAGTATTTTGTTAAGAGACGTCGCTGGTCGAGCTACTATTAAGAACACTGAAGTTTTGGAAAGAATTGCATTATACCTTTTAAGCAATACTGGTCAATTGATCAGCATTAACAAAATTGCCAATACTCTGCGGTCTTCAGGTCTTAAAGTAAGCAACAATACGATTGAAAATTATCTTGAACTATTGCATAATGCTTTTCTGTTTTATAAAGTTCCTCGTTTTGATATTCGCGGAAAAAAATATTTACGAGGTCAAGGTAAATATTATGTTGTCGATCTAGGCTTCATTAGATCACAATTACAACGAAAAAATATTAATCGCGGTTCTAAGATTGAAAACCTAGTTTATCTTGAATTACTTAGTCGTAGTTATGAAGTCTTTGTCGGTAAATATAATGATAAAGAAATTGACTTTGTAGCTCAAAAGGATACGGATGTAAAATACATTCAAGTGACAGATCAGATTCCCGAAAATAGTACTCGTGAATCTGATAATTTCTTGCACTTACCTACTGGTTATCAAAAGATAATCATTACTAACAATTGGGACGACGTTGGTAATATTGATGGCATCCCTGTCATTCACATAATTGACTTTTTAACCAAATAAAAAAATCGACTCACTTTTAAGGTAAGTCGATTTTTTAATTTAATGATGAATTTTAAAGTAAGCGTAAAGCTAAGCCTAAAGCAGAGTTTCCAACTGAACAGTCGCTTAATACTTTTATTGGCATTCAGGCAATGAGCTACAACGAACGCTATTTCAATCGAATCCACAAAGGCTTTGGTCAGGTTCAGGATACCTTAGAATCCTACTTTGATTAAATAAAAGATTAAAAAATCGATCTACGAGAAAAATCTATTTACACAAAAAATTTGACAGTTTCATAGTACTAGTGATATACAAAGAAAAGCGGCCTTTTTTCTATTGCTGTAGATATTAGAAGAGTATTAAGAAGATCCACAGCTGAGCAGTTTTTGTTATCGGTAATGTAATTGATTTTAAAGATGAGAATTTGAGATAAAAGAAAAATGATATCTTTGCATGCTGCATTGATATCATTTTTTATTAGTGCAGTTGACTTATAAACTATTAAAGAATTTCCTAATATTCTGTGACATTAATTTACGACGTTCATTTAAGAAATGATTGTATTGGTGATAATCCAATTCATTTAAATCTGCTGGAATTGCATTAGCCTGATCATTTTCACCAGAATGATACTTGGTAGTTTCCATATCTGTCATATAGTCTTTAGGTGCTCTATCGCCTATCTCAAGATTTCGTGGCTGCGTTATCCAAACATAATTTGCTACCTGATTATATTCACTTTGTTTAAAACCATTTTTACGTAAATATGCTTTTGGAAAAATATGATGAATATTTCCTTGTTCGTTAATAGTATCTGCTGTAAATTTATCTTTTTCTAACCAAGCATGACTTTTAGCATGTATTTGTGACATTTGAAAAATTCGCCAATTTGTCAGTTGAGTAGTTTGTGCCACAAGATTATTAGGTAAAGTCAAATTCCAAAATTCATCAGTTAAATTATCTGTAATTACATTGTTAAAAAATTCAACCAATTGATTATTAGAATTATTTTCAACTAATAAACGTAAGTCTTTATCAAATCCTGTCTCCGGACTTGAACCATAGCGTTTAGTTAAGGCTGACATTAAGATCCACTGTTTAGTATATTTTTCTATCTCATCATTATTAAAACTGGTATACTTTTTCAAATACAAATAAAGAATGTAGCCAAAATTAGTGTAAGAATCAGGCAACTTAGCATAACTTTTATCCACTATACCTAAACTCTTTAACAATAAAATATAGCGTTTAAAATTGCTCTCGTTTAATACATATTGAATTGTTTCATTTAATTTTTGATATGACTTTGCCATTGCCTCCTCTGTATAAGTTTTAGTTTCAAAATCACGTCCTGAAATTAAACTTATTAATTGTGATAATCGACCACGAAGAAAGCCAATTCCTAAACAAATATGTAATAAGTCACCAAAATCTGGATCAAAAATCGTAGTATTCTCATTTTTAGCCCAAGCAATATGCTGATAGTACTCTGAATCTGCAAAATCTGGATCCATTTGCTTAATATTATCGGCTAATGCAGCATCATTATAAATTTGAATGAAGTATTCAATTTCTTTTCTCAAATCATTACCATGATGTGTCACATCAGAAGATAATCTTGATATAGCAAAATCAGCCGATGATAGTCTTGTCCCTTTTTGATTAATTCTATTAAAAATATCAGTTACTTGATCAATTGGTAATTTACTATCTAAATTAATAACTCCAATTTCAGACTCAGAAATTGCTTTTAACTTTTGAATAATTGCATTAAGTTTATTACCAGGTAATCCTAAACTTTGACTATTATTAATAACGTATTCAAATTCATCAAAACTAGGTTGATTAAAAATTGATATATCTGGAATCCATTTAGGATCTTTTGCAATAGCAGCACTTCTAGTAGCAAATTCCTCAGTAGTTGGATTAAATGCAATATAAATTCGTTTAGACAAATACTTATCATCAACTATTTTATGCCCTTCTAATGCTGCCTTTAAAGCTGTGATTCTCTGTTGGCCGTCAATAATAATTTCTTTATTTTGACCTTTACTACCATTCTTTAATGCAGCATCAGGATTTTGCCAAGTGACAATAAAACCAATAGGATATCCTCGATATAATGAGTCAATTAAATCCCTAACCTGTACTGACTTCCATACAAAAGGTCGTTGCATTTCTGGGAGACCTATTTTGTCTTCTTCAATCCAATGAAGTAATGTTCCTACATTAGTGTGGTCTACACTATAACTTTTGTTTGTATTTGACATAGATGCACTTTCTTATAAATTAATCTTCAGATTCATTCGAAGCCAATCTTTCAGCTTGACTAACAACAGTATCAACAGCTTTAGGAGCAATATCAGGTGGATATCCGTATTTTCTAAGAAGATGTTTTACTGCAACTCTCATTTTAGCTTGAACATTTCTACGTCGTTGCCAATCAACTCCTGATTCTTTTTTCACAATTTTTACTAATTCAGCTGCAATTATATGAAGTTTTTCTTCTCCAAGAACTTGAACTGCCTTTTCATGATTTGCTAGAGCATCGTAAAAAGCAATTTCTTCATCAGATAAACCCAGATCTTTTCCTTTTTCTTGCTCTGCATTCATCTTTTTTGCCATTTCAATTAATTCACGAATGACAATCTCGCTTGTAATCCCTCTTACATTATATTTTTCAATTGCATCCTTAAGCATGTCATTAAATTTCTTACCTTGAACTAGATTCTTTCTTTGATAAGATTTTATTTTACCCTCAAGTAATTTTTGTAGAACAATAATAGCAATATTTTGTTCTGGCATCTTTTGAATCTTTTTTAAGAATTCATCCGAAATGACATCTAAATTAGGCTTTTCAAGCCCCATATCTTTATATATATCTACATATGGTTCTGAAATTATAGACTGATCTAAATATTGTCTAATACGATATTTTACAATTTTAGAATCATTTGTTTGTTTACTGCCACCTGAAACAGATCCAGCATTATTTAATTTATTAATAAAAGCTTTAACCGTGACAAAAAATGCAATTTCTGGCGCCATTTTTTGTGCTTCATCAAAAGTCGATACCAAAGCAAAAGCTTTTTGTGCCTCTAACACAGTATCTAAAAACTTCTGTTGTGTTTCTTTATCTTCAGCTAGGATTTCATTGGCAACTTTAGTAACAGTTTGTATCCGCTCAGCCGAATTATTAGAATCAAATTCGGAATAATCAATACCGTAAAGAAAATCATTCTTGATAATTTCAAATTTTTCTTTTAATAAATTCAATGCTTTATTAACATCAATACCTACTTGATTTTGATCTGTTTTAGAGTAGAAACTTAAAGCTGATTTTAATTGATCAGCTATTCCAATATAATCAACGATTAATCCACTATCCTTATCTTTAAATACTCGGTTAACGCGAGCAATAGCCTGGATCAAATTATGCCCATGCATTGGTTTGTCAATATACATCGTATTAAGACTTGGTGAATCAAATCCCGTTAACCACATATCAACGACAATGACTACAGAAAGCTCATCATTATTATCCTTCATTCGTTTTTCTAGAATAGCTCGATCATGTTTGGAAGTCTTAAATTTAGCTAATTCAGGTCCATCAGAGGCTGATGTCGTCATTATAATTTTTATCTTTCCCTTATTAATATCATCACTAGCCCAATTAGGTTTTAATTTTATTATTTCATTATATAAACGAACAGCATTTTGACGAGATAATTCAACAATCATTGCTTTGCCAAATTCTTCTTTTCTACGAGCTGCAAAATGTTTAATAAAATGTCTAGCAATTTTCTCAAGTCTAGGCTTAGAACCTGCTAAAACCTCTAATCGTGTAAATTCTTTATTTCTTCGAATATTATCCGGTTCATCCGGATTATCATTCAATCCAACATCTTTAATTAAACGTTTGTATTCTTCTTCCGATCCTTTTTTTAACTTGAGCGGAATAACATGACTTTCATAATAAATACGCACAGTCGCATGGTCATTAACAGCTTGGGTTATATCATAAATATCAATATACTTACCAAATACTGCAGTAGTTGACTTATCAGCTAAGTTAATCGGAGTACCAGTAAATCCAATAAATGAAGCATTAGGCAAAGCATCTCTCAAGTATTTTGCATATCCATACCGAAGTCCATTTTTAGTTATTTTAGCTTCTAAGCCATATTGCGTTCTATGTGCCTCATCAGCTATAACAATAACATCAGATCGTTTCGTCAATACTGGCATTTTAGTTTCACCTTTTTCAAAATCAGGTGAGAATTTTTGAATTGTACTAAAGACGATACCACCAGAATTTCGTGACATGTAATCTCGTACTTCTTCACTATTTTCAGCATGATCTGGATTTTGCTGAAGATATTCATGAGCTTTATCAAAAGTCTCAAAAAGTTGATCATCTAAATCGTTTCGATCATTAAGCACCAAAATTGCTGGGTTACCTAGCTTTCTTGAAACAATACCTGAGAAAAATACCATTGATAGTGATTTACCTGAACCAGTTGTATGCCAAACCACGCCTATTCTTTTATCATTAGGATTAGCTAAGGTCCTTTTTGCCGCAAGAACAGCTTTATTCACCATATAATACTGATGATAAGCAGCTACAATTTTTATAGTTTTATCACCATTAGTTTCAAAAATAATGAAATTTTGAATAAGATTAAGCAGGTCTTTTGGATTTAACATATACCTAATCATTGTTTCAAGTTGAAGATCTGAAAGATCACTTACTTGTTTAGGTGCGCGCCAACGCATAAACCTATCAAATCCAGAAGTCAAAGTACCCGCCTGAGCATTTACTCCATCAGATATAATCAAAATCTCGTTATATTGCATATAATTTGGGATTTCCGCTTTATAAGTTTGGAGTTGGTTATATGCATCTTCTATGGTGGTCTTTTCATTACTCATATTCTTGAGCTCAAAAGTAACTAAAGGCAGTCCATTGATAAAAATAGAAACATCTATTCGACGACTATTGTCACCGTATTTTGATGTAAATTGATCAGTAACTAATAAATCATTATTATCAATATTTTTAAAATCAATTGGATACAAAGTTACAGTTCGTTGCTGTCCCTTTTCTGACATTTTTACTTTAGCTCCACCAATAATTAACTTATGTAACTGGTGGTTATTAATCATTAAATCAGGATTGTCAGCAAGCTTAACAAATTGCTTATATGCAGATTTATAAACTTTATCACTATATCCTGGGTTTAATTTTTTTAAGGACGCCAAAAGGCGAGGTTTTAAGATCGAATTTTCTGGATCTTTTCCTCGCTCAGCGTCTATTTCAGAATTTGCTTTTGTATAACTTTCACTCTTAAGAACTTGATAGCCAATTTCTTTGAGTCTATCGAGTGCTAAATCTTCTAAGTCCTCTTCTGATAAATATGCACTCTTTTTCATAGTCTAAGATCTCCTATTACTAAACTTATAATTTCATTTTAGCTAATAATGAAGGCTTTGACCATGGTTAATGGATTAAATGATAATTTACTTGAGTTAGCTAATGTAATTTTTACAAAGCAAATTAATAAAGATACTACTAAACTACGCGTGGTGCTAGTTAAATCGTTCTAGACAATAAGCCAAATTATAAGCTAAAATTGCAATTTCCAACCGGCTTTGAAAGCCTATCAGACTACGTGCTCGATTGTTCTCGGCATTGTAATAGGTCAGAAGCGAAAAGTCGCTTTCAATTGTTCTGCGAATAGCCATCAATTGATGATCATTGTGCTTTTTAGCTCCTGTCATATTTTTACGATATGGTGTCCAAAGTTCATAACCCATTTGTTTTAGCTGTTGATGCAGTTCTTTGCCTAAATAGCCTTCGTCGCCAAGAAGATAGTAATTAGATGGATGGGTATTTTCTATCAGTTCAACTGTCTCCCTGGCATCATGAACTGATGCCTTTGTTACGACATAATCAAGAATGTAACCGTCATCGCTAACAATAGCATGAACTTTGAAACCATAGAAGTAAATTTTCTTGGTGGCCTTATAACCAATGTTGGCATAACCGCGAAAAATTTTAGCACGATAGTTGCGAATTGGTTGGCAAACAGGTACCGGAAAGCTGTCAATGATCAAGAACTGTCCATTCAGGTCAACCTTTTTATTCATTTCTTGCCGTATCTGATAAATCAATTGCAATAGCTGACGTGAACGCCGATTAAAACGTGAGTGTGATAAACAATTGAAACATTCACAGAATCTTCTTTGTGATTCAATTCCTGTCTTAGCTTGCCAGATAAGTAAAGCCAAAATCAGACTGTCCGTAGTTTTAATTTGATCAATATTTCGCCGATGAGTAAACTCAGCCGGTGCATACAAACGATACCAGTGCCGACAAATTATCACTAAATCTTTAAAACTAACTTGTAAATGGTGGCTAAAACGCTTAAGCTTAAGGCAGTTCAATCAGATCAGACTCTTTTCTTTTTGATACTACAACTTGAGTCTAGTCCGATTGGACTTTTTTATTAACTAAAACGATTTAACTAGCACCACGCGTACTAAACTATCAAATATAGCTACAATTCAGAATGGATATGCATTTAAAAGCAAAGAATATGTTGCACAAAAGCAGCTCTTGATCTTACGAACTAAAAATATTGGCAGCAACCATTTATTTAATAAATTTGATGTAGTATATATTGATCAAGACAACTTTAATGAGTATAAAAAATTTGCTTTTAAAAAATTTGATACAGTTTTAGTAATGGTCGGAGCTAGCATTGGTAAAACAGGCTTTATAACGTCCAATGTCTTACCGTCCTTACAAAATCAAAATATGTGGAGGTTTAGAGTTAAAAATTCCCGTATGCCAGGACTACTTCTTTATGAATATGTAAATTATATCAATAAAAGAGTTAAAGGTTCTGCTTCAGGAAGTGCACGTAGTTTTTACAGAAAGGAACTATTTAATGATTTTGAAGTTCCGATTATTGATAATAATATCTTTACTGTGTTTGAAAGAATACAACTTCAAATTAACAATATTCAAGTGGAAAATAATGTACTTAGCAAGTTAAGGCAAGAACTATTAAATAAATATTTTTAAGCCGCTAAATTATCATTTATTTGATTATTTAACTCTATTTTTTTTGAAATAGGATCAATAATATTTACTACTTCTCTCTGTTTTTCTAAATTAGGAATCTCAACAACGAAATTCTTCATTGCATTGCCTGATACTTCTTTAAACGTTGAACCTGATGCTATTTGTTCAAGATTATCTTTGTTACTCAACATTAGATAATAAAGATACTTAGGCAAAACCTTATTTTTATTTGGAATGATGCTCTTGAAACCTTGATTAGTAGTTAAGTCATTTGCAGCAATAGCACAATATCCTATTGGAGCTCTCGAACTAATTAAAACTGTATCTTTAGGTAATATTCTGGTACTAGAATTTTTAAAGCCTGATTCACTGATATCTCTAGCTCCATGCGAAATATACATTTTTGTATATCCACTTAAATCTTTGGGTGTAATCCAACTAATCCCCCTTTTTTTATAATATTCTGCTTTCTTTGTAGATGGTGTTCCTCCACCTATTACTTCACCAATTTCTGAAATTTTCACTTTCATCCTATGTACTTCCTATGCGCTATTTTCACATTCTGTTGCTTAACCATTGCATAATGCAATGTTGTATCTATACGCTTGTGTCCTAATAATCTTTGCAACTGTTCAATTGGCATTCCTTTATCTATTGCGGTTGTTGCTAAAGTCCTTCTAAATTTATGTGGATAAACATGTGATATACCAACCTTATTGCCAAGACTTTTTAATCTGGACTCAATTCCACCTATAGTTAATCTCTTATTTGGTCTCCTAATTGATACAAATAAAGCTTCTTCACTATCAATCCTTTCTTCAATGTATTTCTTCAGATGTAATTTAGCTCTAGCATCAAAATAAGCAATTCTTTCCTTATTTCCCTTGCCAAATACAATACATTCTCTTTCATTAAAATTAATATCATCTTTATTCAGCAGAACTAATTCTCCAACACGCATCCCAGTTGAAGCCAAAAAATCAATTATTGCAAGATCACGAATGTTACCGCAACCATCTCGTAATTTTTCCAATTCTTCATCTGTATAGGTTTCTTTAACAGTAGTTGCGATTTTCACTTTATGGATTCTTCGAACTGGGCTCTTAATGATGTAATCTTCATCTTCTAACCAATTGAAGAAGCTAGAAAGTATACGTCTAATATTATCAATGGTTATTTTACTGGAACTATGTTGTAATTGATAGTTCATTAAGTAGTTTCTTAACTCATCAGTTATTACTTCTCTAGCATTTTTACCAAGCGTATCTAAAGCTTGAATCAAAGTTGCCTTATAGTATTTTAGAGACTTTTCTGAACATCCTTCAGCTCTTTTAGATGAGAAATATCGCTTAAGCAATACCTCATTCTTTAGTTCATCAGGTTCCTTTCTTACCACTAACTTCTTCATCGACTGTTTCAACTTGATTAACTGACTATTGTTCAAATAAGGCAACATATCAGTTATTACACATTGAACTTCACTTTGTTGCATGATTTTATCTCCTCGTTTTTGATAAAATCATACACTAATATGATAGCTAAGAAGAATAAATGATAATTTAGTCGAATTTGATTTTTAAAATAATTTAAGCATAAGTTCTTGTTTTATATTCTGTAGTAGTTGCTTCTCGTATAGGTTGTATATTATTTCTTGATAAATAGGTGCAAAAGTTTTATCAAATTTTTTACATGACTTAATATCAATATTCACAATTAATTTATTAATTGTGGTTGGACTGATATTGGGTTGAGCTGACCCATGTCCTAAACTAATTATTCTATTCATAATATCTTTTTGGAGAAGTATACCCAGTACACTTACCTCAGATAATTTTGGAAAAATTAGTCCCACTCGTTGGTTAACATAACCTTTAAAGTTATACGGAACTATTCCAAATTTCCCTAATGTAGCCCCGGTTAAGGCAATTACAATTTCACCACCTGTAATATAATATTTCTCTGCTCTTTTTAACTTATCTAAATTGTTCACCTTAGATAAGTTTTCTAAATTAATTGTCATGTTATTTATATCTTTTATTTTTATTATCGGTTTTCCATCATCAGCCCAATCGTTTTTATTAAATGCAAAGCCAGAATAAACTCTAAATATTTTACTAATCGTTTCCTTTTTACTTTTATCAATAACTATTTTATTAAAACTAGCTTTTATTAATTCAAGTAAATTATCATTTATTTGATTATTTATCATTAATTTTGAATCTAGCGTTTTAAGTGGATTTGCAATATTCCTTTGATCATTTAAATTTATTGGAATTTTTATTTCTATCTCTTCTAATTCTTTTTTGTTAATAGAAGTAAATACAGTTCCATTAGCTAATGAATTTATAGATGTTCCTATCTTTTTTAAATAATAATATAAATATTCTTTTGAATAGCCTGGCTTAACTCTTATACAAGCTAGACCGCGACCGAGCGAAATTTCTTGATTGGCCCAATTTATTTTACCAACTGGTGCTCGAACACTAAATAAAATATCGCCTTGATTTGCTATTGTTTTAAATCTAGTGGTATAAGTATCAATTTTCGGATAATCCTCGCCAAATGTTCTCACACCTTGCAAAAATGGAAGTCCGATTCCAGAATTATTATAAAAAATTGATTTAGGAGATTGCCCCATTATTATGTCTGCTATTTCTTTAAGTTGAACAGATTTATATTTCATATCCTAGTTCCTTCAATACATCCTTAATCTTTGCTTCTAACTTATCACTCTCTTCAAATTGTTTCTTTAATTCACCTGTCAGTTTTTTCATCTTTATTTCATAAGGAATGCCATCATCTTTTTGTGGAGGAAGCCCAACATATCTACCTGGTGTCAGAACATAATCATTTTTAGCAATTTCATCCAATGAAGCTACCTTACAATACCCTGCTACATCTTCATATTTTTGATCATTTGTACCACGGAAAGCATGATAAGTATCTGCAATTTTTTTAATATCTTCTTTATTAAATTCGCGATGAGTACGATCAACCATTTCACCCATATTACGAGCATCAATAAATAAAGTCTTACCTCTTCTGTCATTTTCATGTTCAGAATTTTTATTCATGTCAATGAACCAAAGAGAAACAGGAATACCGGTAGAATAAAACATCTTATCTGGGAGTGCAACAATTGCATCAATCTTATCATCTTCCAAAATAGCTTTTCTAATAGCATGTTCAGCTTTATTTGACGTAGAAAGGGCACCATTTGCTAAAACGAAACCTGCTTTACCATCTGGAGTTAATTTACTAATGATATGTTCCATCCAGGCGTAGTTTGCGTTACCTACAGGAGGTACACCGTATTTCCAGCGAGCATCATCCCTTAATTTGTTTCCATTCCAATTCTTAACATTAAATGGTGGGTTAGCTAAAATAAAATTAAATCTCATACCTTTATGGAGATCATTAGTAAATGTGTCCCCTTGATGTTTCCCCAAATCACTATCAATACCTCGAATAGCTAAGTTCATTTTTGCTAATTTCCAAGTAGTTGGATTAGATTCTTGACCATAGACGGCTAAGTCTTTAATATCTCCAGCATGTTCTTTTACAAATTCTTCGGACTGAACAAACATACCACCAGATCCGCAACAAGGGTCATATACTCGGCCTTTATATGGTTCAATCATTTCAACCAATGTTCTAACAATTGATCTTGGAGTATAAAATTCACCGCCATGCTTACCTTCTGCACTAGCAAATTGCTGTAAGAAGTATTCATAAACACGCCCCAATATATCTTTGTCACGTGAATCTTTAGATCCAACGTCTATATCTGATATTAAATCAACTACTTCACCTAGCCGTTCTTTGTCCAAATCTTGAGATTCATAGTTTTTACTCAGAATGCCTCTTAAAGTATCGTTTTCTTTTTCAATCGCATCCATTGCTTTATCAATAACTTCACCAATTTGAGGCGTTTTAGCAGCTTTCTCTATATTTTCCCAACGCGCTTCTTTAGGTACCCAAAAAATATTATCTCCAACATATACATCTTTATCTTCAGCATCTTCTGGATAATCTGATTTTAATAATTCATCATGTTTTTCTTCGAATGCATCAGAAACATATTTTAAGAAAATTAGACCTAATACAACATTACGATATTCAGATGCATCCATACTTCCCCTTAACGCATCTGCCGCTTTCCATAACTTATCTTCAAAATTAAGTTCTTTTGATTTAGTTGCCATTTAAATCTCCTTACATCCACTAACATTTATATATCAATAATTCTAAATAAAAGAGAACAAGTATTCAATCTGCTTTCTATTTAAAAAACTCCTCATATTTCACAACTCTAACATTATGCTCTCTAGCATACTTCTCAAAATTATCCGTAGATTCCTTAACGAAAAAGTACAAATACGTTTTTCTTACCTTAGGAAGTAATGCAGCTCTAGTAATCAATGTATCAATCATCTCATGATTTAACTTGTCTGCATTTCTCCACTTACACTCACCTATTATAGCCTCAGAGTCATCGTGATTGCTTGCTACAACATCAATTTCTTCTTGACGATGTTTAATTGGATTGTTTCCCCACCAACTAGAAATTTTCTTAGGATAAAATAGCAGATCATCTTGCTGCCATAACCAATCACGTGAAGCTTGCTCAAACACAGGACCCAAGAAGCGAGGCAATTCATCCATAATACCTATTAGAATTCCTTTGGTTCTTTCAAGAGCAATTTGATCTTGAGCTTCAGCAATAAACTTGAACCAAAATTTAAACATATTATCTTTAAAAGCATAAATAGCTTTTCTAGGGCTATTTTCAAAGATAGGTTGCTTACGTTCAATAATTTCAAGATCAATTAAATTGTTAAGATAAGCACTTATACTACTACCATTACTCATACCGATTGCTTGACTAATCTGTGTACTTTTACTCTTACCATGTGCCAAGGCATTTAAAATAGAAAAATAAGTGGCTGGCTTTCTCAATTCTTCCTGTAGAAGAACGTTAGGCTCATTTTGTAACGGGGCATTTTGATTTAAAAACATCTCTTGAATATTTTCTTCTACGGATTTTGTTTGATCGATAAAACTTAAGTATTGTGGAATTCCATCAGTTATTCCGTAATAAGCTAGTAAATCTTCATTGTTAACTTGAGGTAACATCTTCTTAGTATTAAAGATATCAAAAGGTCTAATCTTAAATTGGCCAGTTTTTCTACCATATAAAGGACTCTTATAACCAAGAACCTGATGCTCCATAAAGGACATTGATGATCCACACAAGATTAACATAATATTATTTTTTTCTTTGTAAATATGATCAATTGTGTACTGTAAGATTGAACTAATTTCGGCTGATGCTTCTGCAAAGTATGGATATTCATCCATTACAAAAATCATTTTTTCGTTTTGATTATTGGCAATATCTTGAACTTCTTCAAATGCTTCCGCAAAATCATAAAAGGTTTTATGTTTATTAACTCGTCCCGGTTCTTCAAAATCTAAAATTGCATTAGACAAGAAACGCAAATTAGTTTCAGCTGTAGCCTCTACCCCCTGAACGTAAATTGCAGGTTTATTTGATATGAATTGTTTAATCAGCGAGGTTTTTCCTACACGTCTTCGTCCATAAATAACAGCCATTTCAAATTTGTCGCTGTTATACATGTTGTTTAAATTTTTTAATTCAATTTCACGTCCGATAAATTCATTCATCGTTTATGCCTTTCAGTAACTTAGATTACAGTAATTACGATTACTGTAATTATAATTATCGTAATTACAATTATTATAATCTCGCTTACAAATTTTAGCAAAAATAAAAAAGCAGCCCTTTCTGGAATGCTTCATTTTATAAATAACTATCTATTCATCATCCTGATAATACAAATCGTTAAAATTCTTATGCTTATATTGCTGTGCAAGTTGCGGATTCTTCCAAGCAACGCAGTTAGTCCAAAGACCAGCACCTTCACCAATCACTAATACAGGTTGACCATTTTCAGTATGAGGGCCGTAGAAAGTACCATCACCAGCGCCTTGCATCCATCCCATGACATTCAAATATTTAATGCCATGTGCCTTCCAAAAGCTAGCTCTTCCCCAATTTTTAGTTTTTTCAACTAAGCCGGCATCAACCTCTTCTAGTGCTAATTTCATTAATTCTCTAATCAAATCAAAGAAGTAGCACATTAATTCCTTTTCACGAGCAATAACATTATTTTCAAACTTAATAATTTTTACGATATCAGTTATAATAGATTCCATAAAGACCAGCTTCTAATGTGTTTTTTGTTCTTAACATCAGACTACTGGTCCTTTTGTTTTAGCTCAAGTCCAAATTCAAAGGACTTGAGCTTTTTTAATTATTTATTCAACTTACCGCAAAAAATTATACACTTAGCTATTCATGTCAACCGCGTCAATTTGATTGTTATCATAAGTAGTAAAGTACAGAATTCCTTTATCTAAATTCATACAGTCTGAATACATTGTATATTCAAATTTACCAGGTTCAATTTCGTCCAATCTCTTTGCTTGTTCGACTGAATGCAAGATATTGAAGAAATTCGTTACACTTTCAGTTTCGTCATCACTCTTAGGTGCATGTGCCAAAGTAAACGCTACCTTAACAAAGCGTAAGCTAGAATCCATTCCGCCAAGTAAATGACGTGTCCCTAGACCTCTACTATACATATTCAAAACATATTCAAATCAACATTAGGAACAATTGTATTCTTAGGTTGTGCTGGTGAGACAGCCGCAAAATCAGCCAACTTTTCAATTTGTGCTGGGAAAACTGAAAAGTTGGTTAAGATATTCACTGAATCGTCATAAATATGCATCCCGCGATACTCATCAGAAATCGCTACACGGTGAATGGCTACATAAGGATCTAGATCATTCTCCCATTTGCCATCAATCTTTTTGTAATTTGGATCAGGTCCATCAGTAATTGCAGTGTAGCCAGCGATTTTTTGATCAACGATTAAGACCCAGGCTACACCGTCATCAATATCTGCAGTAATTGTTTCAACATCGGGATAACCACTTTGCCATTGCGGGTTCCCCTCTTCCTTTAGAAATTTCTTAGCCTCATCAATGATCGGCATAATTTGTTCAAGGTCATTTTTGGTAGCTTGACGAATATAAATTGGTGACATAGTGTCCCTTCATTTAAATAAAATTTTATCAAAGGGGTTGTTTTTTCGCTAATTTAAAAACTACCATGCGATAATTCTTAATGAAAAAATCCACGAACCATTGGCTCGTAGATCTTTAATAATAATTAGAATAAATCAATGTGACGTAGTTTTCGTTTTAAGGTTCCTTGCTTTTCTAAGAGTACGAATTTACGCGATAAAGTTTCGGGAGTAGTACCTAAATACAAGGCTAAATCTTTCATTTTTAGTGGCAAAGTAAATGAGTTCTTATTCACTTGTTTTGCATAAGTCTGCAAATAACTCAATAGTCTATCTTCCACCTTAGGCAAACTAAGTAATTGAATTTGCCTATGCATAGCACGTACTTTAATAATATTTTGCTCTAAGAGTTGAATACTTAATTCTGGTTTCTTTTTCATTAGCGCTAAAAATTCATTTCGATTAAGCAAACAAATCTCACTATTTTCTGTAGCTTCAACATAAGTATTGATATTTGCTTCACCAAATAACCAGTTTTCACCAGCATAATCACCCGTTTTTAAAATCTGGGTAACATTCTCGCGACCATTTTCGTCTAAAGTATAAAGGCGAGCACCACCATGAGCAACAATTACTAAATTATTACTTGATGTAGGATCCATTACTAATTCACTTTTTTGATAATTCTGATGGTGAACTAGCTCTTCTATTTGCATTTGATCATTTGTCGGTAATGCATTAAATAATGGAACTAAGTGTACACACAACTCTGCCATTCAAAAAACTTCCTTTACTTAAAAATCATCGTCATCATCATCTTCTTCAGTATATAATCCTTCACGTAATTCATGGCCCAAGAAGTTTTGTGATTGACGAATTTGTTCCTTAATCCATGTTAGAAGTTCAATTAAATTGGCACTCAATTCTGGCCAAGCTTCTTTTTGAGCTAAAGCAATTGCCTTAGTAATAAATAAGATTTGTGTATCAAAGTCTTTTACTAAAGCAAAAAGTTGGTCTTGGCCATCTTTGTACTTGCTTGCTCCGTCTTCCTCAAGCATAGTATATTCTTTAAATTGATCAGTAATAGTAGGTATGCTTTCGCCATTATTAACTAAAATCTGATTTAGCCTGTTAAACTCATTCTGTTCATATCTGATCCACTCATCAGCATGCTGCTCTAAAAACAAACTAGCTTGACCCTTAGCGAAGAACTTAGCTTGATTAATTTTTAAAGTGTGAATCAGTAAATTGGCAATAATGTGACCAACCATTGCACCAGCTGTAGGCTTATGATGATCAATGTCACTTCGCTTTAACTCTGCCTTATATGCTTCTTCAGCCTTCATTAGTTTAACTCCTTTGCCTTTACACCCTTAACTTCATAGCCCATCTTTTCGATTGCTGTTTTAACATCATCAACATCAGCCTTATCAGCATTCATCATGAACTTTAACTTACCGGCATTAAATAATACCTTAATTTGATCTGTACCATCGACATCTTCAACAGCTTTTTCAATCTTGGTTAAACAAGATGGGCAAGTCATCCCACCTAACTTCATCATTACTTTTTGCATAAAAATCTTCCTTTCTTATTCCTTACATGTTTAATGCTAAATCTTTTTCTTTATCAGGAAATTGATGGTTATCAACTTTTCGACGATTTCTAATTAAGCGCATACCATTTAAAATTACGACTAAGATGCTAAATTCATGAATAAACATACCGCTAGCCATTTCGACATAACCTGCAAATAACCCAATGAATAGTAACAACACGGTTAACAATGCAATTACAATATTTTCATTCATATTTAAAACGGTCCGCTTAGAAATTGATAAAGCATAGGCAATTTTACGCAAGTCATTTTTGACTAAGACAATATCTGAAACATCGACTGCAACATCTGTACCGCTACCGATTGCAATAGCCACATCGGCATTAGCCAATGCAGGACTGTCATTAACCCCATCACCGATAAAGGCAACGTGATGACCATTTTCTTGTTCCTGCTTAACAAATTGTGCCTTATCAGCTGGAAGCATTTGTCCATGAACTTCATCAATTGGCAAATCAGCCGCAATTTGTTGAGCTGTTTCTTGATTATCACCTGAAAGCATAACTAACTTCTTGATGCCTAGTTGCTTTAATTGCATCAATGCGATTTCTGCTTCTGAGCGAAGACGATCTTTAATGCCAAAAATAGCCAATTTACTTTGATCACTATTAGCCAAGACTACAACAGAGTTTCCTAAGTTACTTAGTTTATTAACTACTTGAGTTAATTTGGGATTAGCAAAAGTATTTTATTCAATTAAAGCTAAATTACCTAAATAATACCGTTCTCGATCTAAGTCAGCTATCATACCTTTGCCCTTAACTGTCTTAGTCTCGATTTGATCAATCTTTTGCCCACTAAGCTTAGCCATTGCTTTAGCTAACGGGTGATTGCTTTGAGACTCAATGTTAGCAGCCAGGTTAACAACTTCGTCCTTATTACCACTCAGAACTTCAATTTTATTTACCTCTGGGTGACCAACTGTTAAAGTACCAGTTTTATCAAAGGCGATTTCATCGATTTTACGAGCTGCATCCATTACTTGAGAGCCCTTAAACATCACGCCATTTTTAGCTCCGTTACCAATACCGGCAACAGTTGAAACGGGAACTCCAATAACCAAAGCACCTGGACAACCTAGAACCATTACTGTAATTGCCAATTTGAAGTCTCTTGTAATTAAGCCTACAATAATCGCAATCACTAATACCGCAGGAGTGTAGTATTTAGAAAAACGATTGATCAACTTCTCAGTATGAGATTTGGAATCCTGAGCTTCCTCTACCATTTCGATAATCTTGCCAAAGGTAGTATCATCTCCGGCTGCTGTAGTCTCTACTGTCAAGGTGCCATCTTCTAGAATTGTACCGGCATAGACTTGATCACCTTGTTTTTTATCGGCTGGTTTCGACTCACCATTAACATTAGCTTCATTTAGATAACCTGAACCCGAGACAATTTTTCCATCAACTGGGACTTGATCTCCGGTTTTAATCAAAATCTTTTCACCAGGATCAATAAAATCTACATCCTCTTCTTCCGTTGTCCCGTCATCTTGCAAGACTAACGCGGTTCGTGGCGCCATTTTAGTTAAATCAGATACAGCTTTACGCGTCTTTTTAAGAGTAAGTTCTTCCAGAACATCACCCAATGCAAAAAGCCAGGTAACAATTGCTGCTTCATTAAATTCGCCAATAATAATAGCGCCAATTACTGCCAATGATACCAAAACATCAATGGAAACTAATTTTACTTTCAATGATGAAATAGCTGTTAACAATATTGGAATTAAACCAATAACTCCTACTACTAGCATCAGAACTTCTTATAGAATGTCAATCATTATTATAGAGAAAAAAGAGTATACTAAACATAACCCCAAAAGACTAGTCTTTTGGCAGTTTTTCACTTATTGCGTGCTAAGCATTTATTAATGAATTGCCTTAGAATAATTATAAAGTTGATGTGTGTGGACCAAATTTATAATAGTGCGATTCAAATGATTGGCACACGCTATTAAAGCTACCTTGTCATGCTTATTGAAAGGTGGCTTTTTTAATTTGTAATAGTAGTCAACTAAATGATTTTGAATTTTACCCTGATTTCTTAACATGCTTCGAATCATATCTGTTTCAACAGCTCTGCCCTGACTACTGCCTCTGCGGTTAATAGTATCACCCTTACCGTATTTACCAGACTGATATCTGTTTAAATCCAAACCTAGGAAAGCATTGAGTTGTTTATAATTATCAAAGCGAGCAATATCACCAGTAAAGCCCAGTAATAAAGCGCTATTTAATTGACCTGCTCCAGGAATACTGGAAATAACTTTGAAATCATCTAATCCAACAGCTGTCTTAATTAATTTGCTCTGAATATAGGCTATTTCTTTATTGTAACTTTCTATTTCGTCGCAGTATTCTGAAATAATTTCAATTTCTAAAGAATCTGCTGGGACAGCAGGATAAGAGTCTTTAGCTGCTAACCAAACTTGAGCACAATAACTTTGAATTACATCTTTATGTATTCGCCTGCTAACAGATTGGTAAACTCTAGTGGTCATTTCTTTAAGAGTTAATCCTACCAAAAAGTCAGGATGACAATACATTCTAAATACTTGAAGAGCTAAAACTGCATAAGCATTTTTAAAAATCTGATTTAGTTCTGGGAAAGTAAGCTCTAAGCTAGAACGAAGGAAATTAAGTATTCTGGTTCTACATTTAATTAACTGCTTATATCTCAAAGATAAAATCCGTAAAGATTCATACAACGAATTAGATTGTTTATTACAGTGATTCTTTATTTCCGCTAATTGAGTTTTACCCAATAAAGCTAATTTAAATGAATCATTCTTGTCAGTTTTATTTCTTCTCAAAGAAGCCATTCTTAATTTTGCTTCTAGGGGATTTAGCTCATAAAATTTGACCTTTTTATTTTTTAAATAAGTAGTAAGCTGAGCCGAATAAACACCTGTAGTTTCAAATATTATTATTGTACCGGGTTTAATATAAGAATTTAATATTTGGAAACCGCTCTTATTATGCTTAAATTTAAAAGCTATTTCTTCCGCTTCTTTTGTTATCAAAGTGGCATGACTTTCACCTTGACTAACATCAATACCAATAATATTCACCTAATCACCCCGTTTTAAATCAATTGAGGCAAATATTTATTTTCAGCTCCATTTCTTGATTATACGATCTCTGAGATCCACACCCTTAATCTAGTTTGATTGAAAATAAACATTTATGGGCCCGTTTGACAGTCGAATTTAATATTCCATTCTGTTGTCGACCTCAACCTCAATCTAAGTATAAGAAAAAAGGTAGATAAAAACATCGTCATGTTTCTATCTACCTTTATACTTTAGGGTGTTTGATAAGCAGCATTGATATGGAATAACCATTTAGCTGCTTCCGCAAGCAAAATCAGCACAGTATTAAGTGACAAAATTATTTTTTGATGTTTAACAAAAAATTGTTGAATTTTTACCATTTATATTCCTCCTTTGTTTTTCATGTTTTAGTTTAGGAGAAATGTTGTTAGCAGAAATTGACGACCATCAAGAAAAAAGCACTTAATATTAAAAACTAAGTGCTTTAAAACTAACAAATTATTCTTTATCTTTAATCTTATCCTTCAGATCGAAACTGTCAAATCTTTTGTGTAAATAGATCTTTCTCATAGATTGATTTTTTATTCTTTATTTAGTCAAAGTAAGATTCTAAGGTGTCCTTAACCTGACCAAAGCCTTTGTGAATTCGGTTGAAGTAGCGGTCATTGTAACTCATTGCTTGGATGCCAATAAAAGTATCAAGCGACTGTTCAGTCGGAAACTCTGCTTTAGGCTTAGCCTTGCGCTTAATGACGTTGTTAAAAGATTCAATCATGTTGGTAGAGTAAATTGAAGCTCTGATCTGCTTAGGATAGCTGTAAAAGACCAGCAGATCAGGTTCAATATCTTTGAGATTTCTGATGACATGGTTGTACGCTCTGTTCCACTTGTCATAGAAGGCGTGCAAGACTTTGATCGCAGCTTCTTTATTTTGCTGTTGATGAATTTGCTTGAATTCATTCATGATCGTTTCGCGATCATCTACGCGTACTTTAGCGCAAATATTGCGCATGACATGAACTAGACAGCGTTGAAAATGAGCTTTCGGATAAGTCTGCTCCAGCACTGTCTTCATGCCCACAACGCCATCTGAAAGAAAGAGCTCAACCTGTTCTAGACCGCGAGACTTCATGTCTTGAAGCATTTCCGTCCAATTCTCGACGTTTTCGCTGGGAGCAATGCGGTAATCGATGATTTCCTTGTGGCCATTAGGCTTGATGCCAATGGCAATATAAACTGCTTCACGATCAAAGGTTATGCGACGCAAAGGAATGTAGGTAGCGTCCAAATAAACGCAGAAGAACTTGTCACTGAGTTTGCGCTGATGATAGGCCTCGACTTTTAGAATCATCTGCTTGGAGATGTTAGATACCTGAGCTGGGCTGTAATGACTGCCATACATCTTTTCAATCAAGTCGGCTATTTCTCTGGTGGTTACGCCTTTGGAATATAGCTTGATAATCATGCTTTCCAAAACATCGGAGTGCTGCTTGTAGTCAGGGAGCGTGTGCTGATGAAACATGCCGTTGCGATCCCTAGGCATCTGAATTTCAATCTCGCCAAATTGCGTATCAACCTTGCGAAAGTAAGCACCATTGCGTGATTTGCCTGTATTCCAGCCAGCTCTGGCATAAGGATCATAGCCTAAAAACGCAGTCAGTTCAGCCTCTAATAGGTCATTAACTGCTTGCTGGAGTTCTTTGCGCAATAAATCGTTTATTTTGTCTTGATTGAATAGAGCTTGTGCCATATTTTTGGTAAAATCATTCATGAAGGAGTTCTTCTTTCTGTATGTGTTTTTTGTTCAAACCAATCATACGAGAAAGGAACTCCTTTTTCTAATGTTTTAAGAAATTAATTTAAGGAATCATTCATCCTTACACAAACTATTTTACGGTCTCGAATCTTCTTTTTCAGTAATTTAAATTACAGTAATCGTACTTACAATAATTATAATTACTGTAATTACGATTACTGAAAAATAAAAAGCATCCCTCTCTGGAATGCTATAAAAAAGTCTCTTGACTAAGTCAAAATAACCCAATTAAAAGACATTTTTAACTATTTTCTACCTATTCGGCGTAACATCAACGCGTGCTGTTTTAACCTCGGACCAGTCACTGATCAAATTACTGTGAAGTGCACGAACGCGAACTTCGTAAACTTGGCCCTTCTTAAAGTCTTGTCCAAAATCATTCGTTGGATCATCTACTATATCGCCGCTTCTAGTTTTGCTAAAGAAGGTTGCCCACTTACTGCTACCTTTCAATCTATACTGAATCTCATAGCTATCAGCTTCTGGGTTAACGTCCCATTCAATGTTGATATATGGTTCATCTGAACCATGGTCATTATAATAGCTAACCTTAAGCGTTGGCGTCTTTGGTTTCTCATGACTGCCCTTTAAAGGAATATAGTAAGTAAACTTTTGATTTGCTGAAACTGGGCTAAAGCTTCTACCTTCTTCATCATTCACCGCACGAACAGCAATATCGTAAGTTTCACCGTTAATCAGTCTATTCTTTGAAATTGTCTGAGTTAAAACATCAGGATAATTGCCGTCAGGGGTGAAATTACTATGTCCAATCATTGATGCGGCATCAAGCAAAGGATCATTTGATCTATACCGTCTTAGAGAAGAACCATAAATTCCATAACCAGTCGCATTATCAGCTTTAGTATAATCAACCTTGATTCCATCTTCAGTTGAGCTAACCTTAGTCAACTTAGGCGTACTTGGAAGAGCATTCGTATCTTCGCTAGTCAACTTAAAGCTGAAACGACCACGAGCAGAACCTTTTTCTAGATAATAAGTCCCTTTCTCTAAATTCCAGGAATATTTTCCATTTTTTAAGGTTCCTTTAGTTTTCCATGGATTTAACGCATAACCATAATCTGTGTCCTGCACAATTTGAATGTCATTATTGTTAAAAATATTAGACCGACTGTTCTCATACACAGGTTGAACAGACATATTCATCGTTACTTTTTGATCTTTATCCAGCGTAAATTTATATCTATTCATCGTATTCAGCTTTTCAGTATGATACATATCAGTCATACCAGTAACCGTCTGTCCTATTTTTATTGGGATAGCTGAGGTAAAACGCGTTTCTAACGGATAAGTTTTATGAGAGAAAGTCTCCAGCTTATTTCTGATCTTGGTAATCCGTGTAGCGCTAGTCTTAATCTTTACATTTTTACCAGATTTAGTAGTCAAATTGTAATGACCAGAACGCAAATAGAAGACTTTGGTATTCTTGTTTTTACCCTTATAAGGGATGCATTCCCAATTTGAAGTATTAAGGATCTTATATTTTGCCTTAGTGGCAACAGTTAATCTGGTTGGTGCTTTGAAATAGAAACGGTATTGATTGCCTTTTCTCACATAGCTGGTTGCATTATCAGAAATTGGTACTGTTGCAGCTTGAACGTTAGTATTCAAACTAAATAGCAATGCACCAGCAGCTACTGCACCAATTAAATAGCCTCTCCTCTTCATAGTTTTAACCTTCTTCTGCTTAATAATCCTCAAGTTCTTCAAGTTGACCATCAGCCGACTGATAAGCCTTCTTGACTTGATCTAACTTGAGTTCAGGGATAAAATTCATTGTCTTAGCTGGATTTAACACATCAAGCAATTGAACTCGCATCATCTTATCAATCTTTAATTTCTTTTCAGGCAACTTCAAGATTGTATTCATATCTTTCATGCTATTGTACTTTTCAACTGTCTTGTTTACTTCGCTAGCTAAATAAAGCCAAGTACGATAATCAACTGTTACAACCTCATTCTCTGGAACTTCAAGTTCCAACAAAATTTCACCGGCATCCGGCATTTCGGTTACATGCTCTGGAAATGGTGTACAAGAGATCGGTATCTTTTTAGCCAAAATTGGCTTTTTTGCTTCTGGCAACGTATCTTTAATAATCTTTTGCAACAGATATTGTTCAAGATAGATATTCTTGAAATATTGATCTTGTGCACGAATCGCATTAAGTAAATATGATTGCTCATCAATGCTGATCTTGCCGTTCTGTCTTAAATCCGTCCAACCTTTTTGACTAATTGTATACTGTAAAGTTAATGTTTTCATTTTATCTTCCTTGTTAACGTATTTCTTATATTTATTATAACAAAAAGCCAGCACACTATAGCATTCCATAGTATGCTGACTCTTTAATTTAAGTTAAATTTTTTACCTATTAAAATTTAGAATTAGATCAATCAAATCCTGTGCTTTCTGCAGATCAGCAGAGCTAATCACTTTTACCTTATTTGGTATTTCGAAGTGAGCATAATAATCAACAAAACGTTGAATAATATCCATATTCACTGAATATTCTCGATCACGATTGCGTTGGTCGAGAATTTTTAACGCATGAGTTAATGATTCCTCACTTAGTGGATCATTGGCATCCAGTAGTGGTTTAAAACAATCGATCACATACACTTGATAATTATCTGGTACTCTTTTCAAGATATCATTAATTGGATTAAATCCATGCCCGCCTAAATTTGTATTATCGACAATAGTTGGTAGGCCATTTTGTAACCGTGTTTGTAGTATTTGATTAAAAATCTGCCAAACAATTTTCTCAGTTTGACCAACAAAGTTTATTTGGGGATGCCCATTATTTGAATTAATTCCATTTAAACGAATTCTTATCTCATCAGCTGAGATAGTATAGTTTTGTAAATCGTTCATCTTAATGAAACTAGATTTACCTGAAGCTTGTGGCCCCAACATTAAGATTAACGGTATCCTTTTCATATTATTGGTCATCTTGGTAATACAAATCCTTAAATTTCTTATGCTTATATTGTTGAGCAAGTTGTGGCGTCTTCCAGGCAACGCTACTTACCCATGGACCGGCTCCTTGAGCAAGTACTAAAACAGATTGACCGTTCTCAGTATGTAGACCATAGAAGTCTCCATCCCCTGCTTCCTGCATCCAACCACGGACATTCATATAATTTATTCCATGAACACGTTGACTTCCCATACCAGCCATTCCCCAATTTTTGGTTGCTTTATGATATGATGCAGACATATCACCATAAGTATATTTATCAAGAAAACCAGCTTTTACTTTATGCAATTCTTGTACGTAATTATCAACGTTGATTTTGTTTTGACTTATTTTAATAATAGACATTTTATCATCATTATAAGTATACCAAGTACCTTGAAATTCAGTTGGCACATTAAACAATCCGTCGTCTCCTGGTAAGTTTGATTTTTTACCAGCAGAATCTGAAGAATCATCGCCTGAATCCGAACGCTCATCGTTCACCTTGGCATTTTGAGCTAAACTATTTACCAAACTATCTGAGTCACGTTTATTCAAATAATCAACCATTTGCTTCATGGTCACAGATCCTAATTTTTTACCATTTGAAAAGAGATAATAAATATTCTCTCCATTCACTTGCTTAAGAGTATATCCAGCATCTGCCGATACCATATAAGCTACGCCGCTACCCTCATTCATATATGAATAATTTGACTGATTCTTTAAATCGACTTCAATACCGTTTTGCTTACCATCAAGCAAAGCCTTGGTCCAACTACCAGAATAACGATCACCAGCATATGCCACTATAACCGCTACTGTTTTTTGTGGACTTAGATCTTGATCAGACAAATGTCCCATCTTTGTGGGCTGTTTCTTGTTCTTAGTTACTTTGATAGTTGCACTGCCTTTAGATGATGCATTTTTTTGCTTCGGCTTTTGACTGCAGCCGGCTAAAGCTAAACCTGCTAACACAATTACTGATATTTTCCCAATCTTTTTCATTTCATCCTCAACTTTCCAATTCAACGATATTTTACCACTTATCAAGCATTCAAAAAGGCATAGTCAGATTTACTCTAACTATGTCTTTTTAAAATATTCATTAAAATAAGATTTCTATTACTTAGCAGCCTTAGCTAAAGCCTTGGTCTTGAATGCATAAGCGCTGGCATGTTGATCTGCACCAGTAGCAATCTTCAAAGCCTTCACCTTTTTACCTTTAACAGTTCTGGTTACAGGGATGTAATAAACACCATCACCAGCCAAGTTAACCCAATTATTAACGTTAAAGCCCTTCTTAAAGTTATAAGCTGCATAAATATTCTTCTTCATAACCTTCTTGATAAAAGCATTACGCTTCTTTGAAGAAACATTATATACATTCTTCTTAAAGAATTTTTGTGAAGGTACATACAACTTATCTTTATTAGCAGTGTGAGCAGTAATTTTCAAAGTATGAATGGTCTTTTTATCACTGCTGAACTTGTCAGTTTCACGATAGTACCAAGTTCCCCGAGTTGCCTTAGGTGTTGTATATTTACGAGCAATGCCATATTGACTAGCTGCATAAACATTTTGACTTTGCATCCCTACAAAGAAAATACTAACGAATGCAACTAATGACATTAGGAACAAATATCTCTTTCTCATAACAAGTCCCTCCTACTATTAGTCCTTTCATCATAAAAAAAGTTTCTATATAAGCAATTATTCAAAATCAACTAAATCTGAAATTTGATATCTAGTCGTAGCAATCTCAGGTTCAGCCTTGGGATCATGCTTACCAACCGCAATTGCCATCACCGGAACATACTGCTTAGGGTCAAGTCCCATTGTGGCTGCAGCTTGAGTTGAATCATAACCGGCCATTGCATTAGTATCATAGCCATGCTCACGAGCTATTCAACATAAACTGCATTGCAGCAAGTGAAGTATCAACCATTGAATCAGCAACTAACATTTCCTTTGGTGCTTTTTCATATAAAGGCATGAAAGTATTTAAAGCAGCATTCATAGCTTCTTTAGTTACCTTTTTGGCTTCATACATGCTATGCCATAATTTACTATACTTTTTAAAAGCTAAGGTATTGCCAAAGAATAGAACAATTGCCGAACTTTTATCGATCTGTGGGAAGTTAAACTTCATAAGATATTTATGCAGTTTTTCTCTTCCTTTACCTGTATCAACAACCACAAATCTCCAAGCCTGTAAGTTGCATGCAGATGGTGCCGTGATGGTTTCTTTAAGCATTTTGGTCATTTCTTCACGACTAATTTTTACTGAAGGATCAAATCTACGTACAGAATGTCTTCCAGTTAAAACATCATGAAAATCATTATTAATAATAACCATAATAAGCCTACAAAAATATGATACCGTTTATACGCTTTAATAATAACTTATTTATAGCATTCTTTTCAATTGCTAATTTATCTATTTTATCTTATGCTGAAAACGATTACTAATTATACAGGAGGCTTAAAATATGAGAATTGCAATTGCCGGTGCTGGCGCAATGGGTTCAAAATTCGGCTGGCATTTAAAGAAGGCTGGAAATGACGTTACTTTAATCGATACTTGGGACAGAAACATTGCCGCCATCCGTGAAAATGGCGTGGTCGCTAGAGTTAAGGACGAAGAAATTGCGGAAAAGATGCCAATTTACAGTCCTGAAGAAATCGATGAGCAACATGAAAGCGTTGATCTGTTAATCGTCTTTACCAAGTCAATGCAGTTAGAAAATATGTTAAACAGTCTGAAGCCAATCATTAGCAAAGATACTTATGTGCTCTGCTTGCTTAATGGCTTAGGTCACGAAGATGTGCTAGAGAGATTTGTCACTCGCGATCACATCATTATGGGTGTCACGATGTGGGCATCAATGATGACGGCTCCTGGCCACATTACTTTCGCCAATGACAATGGTAACGTCGAAATCCAATGCCTTGATCCAAAAGGTAAAGACGAGACGCAAAAGATCGTTAAGATTTTGACTGATGCTGGTTTGAATGCTAGTTACAGTGAAAACGTCATGTATTCTATCTGGCGTAAAGCTTGTGTTAACGGCGTGGTTAATGCTCTTTGTGCTTTGCTTGATGCTGACTGCAAGCAATTTGGTCACACTAAGGAAGCTGACGAGTTGACTAGAAATATCGTACAAGAATTTGCGGATGTTGCTCAATACGAGGGCGTCAACTTGGATCGCAAGGAAGTTATTGAACACGTTGAAAGTTTGTTTGATACGCCACACTATCCTTCAATGCATCAGGATTTGGTTCAAAACAATCGTCCAACTGAGATCGACTATATTGACGGTGCCGTTTGGCGCAAGGGCTTGAAGCATAGTGTTGCCACTCCATACTGTGCTTTCATCACGCGTTTGATTCATGCTAAGGAAGATATTTTGAACGTTAAGTAATAAAAATTTTAAGAGCATCAAAAAAGACGAGATTTCTTTTTAGTATTTCTCGTCTTTTTGTTTATTAAGCTTTCTTATTCTTTCTGTCCTTATCAAGATAAAGCAAACCAGTTAATGCAACTAATCCGCCGAGCACGCTCAACAAAATTGAGCTACGTTCACCTGTTTGAGGCAAAGTGGCTTTTGGATTGTTTAGGGAAACTTTTTGAACGACTGGCTGCTTAGGCTGCTTTATGTCTTGAGCCATTGGTTTGACTGGATTATTCTGCTTAGTCTTGGTTACATCTTGGCCTTTCACACCAGTGGTTAAAGTTTCATCTACATTTTCGCCCTTTGGTTCTTTAGGCTCATCTGTAGTTACAACAGCCGGATTTGGTTCAGGAATGTCAGGGATATCAGGAACAGTTATCTTATCTGGTACCTTTGGCTTGTCTGGTGTCTTTGGTTTGTCGTCAGGCTTCTTTTCTGGTTTTGGTATCTCAAACGTTGGCTTGTCGTTAATTAAAGGATCACCCTTTTTATGTTCGTACGGGTCAACTAAGATGAAGATTGGACCGGTACCACCCGTTTCATTCTAAGAACGATTTTCCTTAGTAAGACCATAACCATCATGAGTCGCCGTCAAAATCATTCCTTCTCTATCTTTTGTCATAAAAAAGCCCCTGTTACCATCGCTGTAAAATCGCGTATTTTCTATATTGAAACGCGTGGTGCTAGTTAAATCGTTCTAGACAATAAGCCAAATTATAAGCTAAAATTGCAATTTCCAACCGGCTTTGAAAGCCTATCAGACTACGTGCTCGATTGTTCTCGGCATTGTAATAGGTCAGAAGCGAAAAGTCGCTTTCAATTGTTCTGCGAATAGCCATCAATTGATGATCATTGTGCTTTTTAGCTCCTGTCATATTTTTACGATATGGTGTCCAAAGTTCGTAACCCATTTGTTTTAGCTGTTGATGCAGTTCTTTGCCTAAATAGCCTTCGTCGCCAAGAAGATAGTAATTAGATGGATGGGTATTTCCCATCAGTTCAACTGTCTCCCTGGCATCATGAACTGATGCCTTTGTTACGACATAATCAAGAATGTAACCGTCATCGCTAACAATGGCATGAACTTTGAAACCATAGAAGTAAATTTTCTTGGTGTCCTTATAACCAATGTTGGCATAACCGCGAAAAATTTTAGCACGATAGTTGCGAATTGGTTGGCAAACAGGTACCGGAAAGCTGTCAATGATCAAGAACTGTCCATTCAGGTCAACCTTTTTATTCATTTCTTGCCGTATCTGATAAATCAATTGCAATAGCTGACGTGAACGCCGATTAAAACGTGAGTGTGATAAACAATTGAAACATTCACAGAATCTTCTTTGTGATTCAATTCCTGTCTTAGCTTGCCAGATAAGTAAAGCCAAAATCAGACTGTCCGTAGTTTTAATTTGATCAATATTTCGCCGATGAGTAAACTCAGCCGGTGCATACAAACGATACCAGTGCCGACAAATTATCACTAAATCTTTAAAACTAACTTGTAAATGGTGGCTAAAACGCTTAAGCTTAAGGCAGTTCAATCAGATCAGACTCTTTTATTTTTGATACTACAACTTGAGTCTAGTCCGATTGGACTTTTTTATTAACTAAAACGATTTAACTAGCACCACGCGTATTATGATTAATATCTTTTTTAGTTCGTAAAATTGTAAATCTCACGAACTAAAACCTTTTTCCAAATCGATTGTCAGGTAAATCTATAAAGTATTTATGCCCACCTAGATCATTTTCGACCCTATCATGAATTTCTATTAAAATATAATATGTTATCACGTACATGATGCCAATAATTGCAAAATATATAAAATAAGCTATTATACTAAAACACAATAAAAGTAGATATACACTGGATGAAACTGCAGTACCTATTACAACCAAAATATAAAATTTCTTCCAACTATCAAATGCAATATGCAATATTACTTGAAAGTTTTCAATTAAACGACTTACGAAGTAAATTTCACTAATAAAGCAGAGCCCAACACAAAAACTAATAAAATCTTGTCTCTTTAACAATATTAAAATAATTGTATTAAGTACAGCTATCACTATACTTACTATCATAACTAAACGATTAATACCCATTCTTTTATTTGCTATCAGCCTTTGAGAATCAAATGATATTCTTTCGATCAACCAATTATACTCATCAATTATGTAATAAAAATTTGCTATAAATCCCAAATTAATTATAAATGCTAATAATCCATGCATAATCAGCGAAAAGACCAAATACAACATACCCAACATTCCTATCCAAGGAAGAATGGCAGAAATTCGTCTTGATCGAATAAATTTTTTAGTTTTATTCACCCAGTTCACCTCCTTATATAAAAATGGACATAATTAAATTAAAATTATGTCGCTGATTGTAAAATCAAATTGAACACTTTAGAAAAATAAAAAGTCCATTTGGACCTGTTTGATAGAATGTTAATAATCACAAAAACATCTATTGGAGGTCACAAATGGACTCTTTACATTCTATCATGCCTAAGCACCAAAAGAGAAAGCATTTATCATTTGAGCAACGGGTTGTTATTCAAACCCGTATTAAAGACGGTTTCTCTCTTAGGGCTATTGCTCGTGAGCTTGATTGCTCTCCTTCTACTATCAGTTATGAGGTTAAACGTGGTACTGTTTTGCTTTATCATGGTAAGCAAAAACGCTATAAGGCACAACAAGGTGATAAAGCTTACCAAATACATCGTAAGAATTGCGGTCGTAAATCAGATTTCTTAAAGAAATCTGACTTTATCAAATACGTTAATAAGCATTTCTGCGAAGATGGCTGGTCTCTTGATGTATGTGCCAATCGCTGCTTAGCTTTAGGAGAATTTTCTCGTGATCAGGTAGTTTGCACTAGAACCTTGTACAACTATGTAGATCAATGCTTAATGGGTATGAGAAATTCTGATTTGCCAGAAAAGTTAAAGCGCAATACTAAAATACATCGCAATTCGTAAAAATAAGAAAAAGCTTGGCCGAAGTATTGAAGAACGTCCCAAGGAGATCAATGATCGTAAGGAATTTGGCCACTGGGAATGCGATTTAGTCTTAGGACATAAAACTAAGGATGATCAAGTACTGCTAACTTTGTCTGAACAAATGAGCCGTGAATTTTTAATCTTGCGTATTCCTGATAAGACAGCCGCCAGTGTGATGACTGCTTTTCAGGCTCTGCGCAAACAGTATAGTGAACATTGGAATGACATCTTTAAGACAATTACAACTGATAATGGATCAGAGTTTGCGGATTTATCCAATCTGGAGACAGTTTCAAAAACCCTGGCTTACTATGCTCATCCATATACTTCTTGTGATAAAGGCACTGTTGAAAGACACAATGGCCTTATTCGCAGATTTATTCCCAAAGGTGATTACATCAATAACTATTCTCTTCAAGATATCATTAATATTGAAACCTGGTGCAATTCACTACCAAGAAAGATCTTGGCATATCATACACCAGATGAAATCTTTGAGAAAGAATTAGATCATATCTATCAAGCAGTATAAATGTTCAATTTATTATTGCAATTTACGATTAAAATTATGTCCATTTCTATTAGAGTTACTGCGAAACTAGATAGCCAGTTCTTGGTTGATGATCCCGCAGATTAAATTCATTCTTAAATTAAAACGTCGGCGATGATTGCGATACGTAGTAGAAAATATTTTGTATGCTTTGACCTTGCCAAATACATGCTCGACCTTGATTCGAATTGAAGAAATTAAATGATTCAGCTCTCTGTCCTGCTGAGTCAGCGGTTTCTTCTTGCTGGATTTGACCGGTGTTTTTGCCTGAAAGTAAATCTTGTCCAATCCCTGATAGCCGCTATCCGCTAAAATCAAACCGGATCGGTGCAGACTGCGCCTTGACTCACGCAGCAGCCGCATGTCATGCCGGTATGCCTGGCAGCTGTCTAAATGAATAATTCTGCCGGTAGTGTCTGTAATCGCCTGGGCTTTTAAAACGTGCTGCTTTTTCTTGCCGGAATAATAAGCTGCTTGTCTTTTTTTGGGCGTTGAATCTTTACTTCAGTGGCATCGATTAAGACAACATCGTCTGGCTTGATTTCTTGCTTGCCAATGTTAAAGCCATGCTTAACCAAAGTCTCTTCGGCCCAGTGGCTTCTTCTGATCAGGTTGCTGTCATGCACACCGTAATCGGCAGCTATTTGTTCATAAGTACGGTATTCCTTGAGGTACTGCAAAGTAGCCAGAAGCAGGTCTTCAATTGCCAGCTTGGGCTTTCTGCCGCCTCGGGCATGCTTGACTTGATATTCGGCTTTTAATACTTTGACCATTTCGTCAAAGACAGGCTTGGCAACGCCGATCAGACGCTTGAATCTGGTATTGTTTAAATTTTTAGCTGTTTCGTATTTCATAATTTAAGATTATAGCAGATGTTTCGCAGTAACTCTATTATTAATTTTGCACATTATGTTGACCACAATCACCACCAGGAAGTGTATGAATGAAACGATTTACTCTATAAGTTGCAGCAGAAACCTTTGTCTGAGTCCCAGCAAAAAGACCTGCACCAACAGATGCCAACACGACTAAAGATAAAAACACTTTTTTCATAAGATTACATCCTGAAATCTTTTATTAAAATTATTATAATTCTTTTTTAATAAAAATCAACGCTAAATTAATATTTTTATTATTTTTAGTCAAATTTCCTCGTAATCCTTTGCCAAAGTGATGCATTCTCAATCTTATCAACTTTATTTTGCAACTCAGAGCTCTTCTCAGCACTAGTTAACAACCTTTGTTGACATTGGTTATAAGGCCACCAAGAAAATTTACTTCTATGGTTTCAAAGTTCATGCCATTGTTAGCGATGACGGTTACATTCTTGATTATGTCGTAACAAAGGCATCAGTTCATGATGCCAGGGAGACAGTTGAACTGATGGGAAATACCCATCCATCTAATTACTATCTTCTTGGCGACGAAGGCTATTTAGGCAAAGAACTGCATCAACAGCTAAAACAAATGGGTTACGAACTTTGGACACCATATCGTAAAAATATGACAGGAGCTAAAAAGCACAATGATCATCAATTGATGGCTATTCGCAGAACAATTGAAAGCGACTTTTCGCTTCTGACCTATTACAATGCCGAGAACAATCGAGCACGTAGTCTGATAGGCTTTCAAAGCCGGTTGGAAATTGCAATTTTAGCTTATAATTTGGCTTATTGTCTAGAACGATTTAACTAGCACCACGCGTATATTGAAATTATTATTTTTAGCAAAGTTTTTTAATCCTTGTGCATAGTCGCTCCCCTCAGTATAATCAAGAAAACCAAATATCTCATTTTCATCTTTACCTAAATCTGCTAAGTGATACCCATTTTGATACCAATTAGATATATCAATCATGGCCGAACCTGCGTAACCATCCAAAATATTTGGTAATGAAGCCAGCCCATCTTTCTTTATATCCTCTATACTATCACCACCGCCAACTACAGAGGTATAAGTAAGTGTGCCTCGTGGATTAAGATGATCTAAGCTCGAAATTAGATTACCATTATCATCGAATCATCTATGCCCATCCATACTGAGACTCCATATTTTGAAATGTTTGAATCAACTTCTGCTCCATGATATTGGTCGAAACCATAAACTTCAAAAGTCCCTTCATAAGGTCCATCTATAAGGATATTTCCATTTTCGTCTTCATTTGCAGTATAAGTCTCTTCATAAGAAGTAGAATAGTATTTATCCCCGCTATATTTTAATGTCAGAGTGTAAATTTTTTAAATGGTATAAAATCCTTTTTAACGATATCATAGCCACCAATATCAAATAGTCCTTTATCATCAAGTTTAACCCTTACATCGTTATAATGGAGATTCATATTAAACTCTCGCTCAACATCGGCATGCTCTATATAATAATCGCCCTTATCATCATGTCCAGTCTTAACGGCAGCAGGAATTTTAAAAGTAGGATCCTTCACCCTCCTAGGGGCACGAGCTAATCTAGCCATGATTTTACTATCCGCTAGTTTATCTCCGGAGTCTCCCTTATCTGATGACTCATGTTCTTCCTTCTTGTCTTCGTTAGCTTCATCATCATTTTCTTTGACCTTATTGCCATCAGTAATTAGATGTTTGTCATCGGATGATGCAGTATTCTCATCTTTCTTTGCATTCCCCAAATGATCCGAACCTTTTCCTTTAGATGCACCATCTTCGGCATCACCTGAATTATCAGACTCAACTGCGGGTTCTTCATCAACCACCGGTTTTGCATCAGTATCCTTACTTCTTCGGTGCATACCCAGCAATATCATTATAACTAAATTCATCAGTCAGCTTTTTACCATAGCACTTCTCATAAGCTGCCTTCTTTTGCTCATAATCCTTACGCCACATCAGATTCACATTTTCTGACAACTTCAAATCAGAATTAGGGTAGATTGTTGGCAACACATGCAAGATCTTTCTCGTCTTATAAAAATCACGATGAAACACTTCACGTCTCGAAGTCGCTCTAATTTCTGTAAAAGTCGAAATAATTGGTTGATTCAACTTTGCCGCATAGTAATATGCACCCTTTTTTAATGGACGCGGCTTACGATAATTGAACCACAACTCCTCTTCAGGATAGATCAACACCCAACATGGTTTCTTAAGTGTCTCTTTCAACTTTTTCGGAAAAACGCGACTCAAATAATGCATATCTTTATCAATTGGCAAAGAATCAAAATTTCGCACCGCCCAGCCAATCAGATGCGGCATCGCTAGATTACTCGCCTCCACCACGATAAACACTCTCTTATTTTTCTTCATCGCCAACTTTTTCATCAGCAAGACATCAAACTGGTTGTAGTGATTACCCGTAACAAAAGCCGTCGGTATATCAGGCAAATTCTCTAACCCTTCAATCTGGCAACGTCCTGTCAGAATCTGCGACGCCGCAGCAAAAATACCTCGAATAACCGGATTGATCATGCGATAGCCGATTGATGAAGTATACTTCCAATATTTATTTACAATGTTATTCGTCTGCTCTTGATCAAGCACCGGATCGTGCAGCTCAGCCTTGCTATTAAATTGCTTTTTAGCTACATTTCTTTTAATATTAGCTATAACTTGTCGCCTATGAAAACCCAAGATCATTTTTTATCTACATATCTATTGGTTATATTATAGCGAAATTCTTCTATTAACACACTTAGAGAAAATCATGAAAATCTTAATTGTAATTGACAATTATTTCAATCAAAGTAATGGTATGAGCATCTCGACGCAACGATTTGCTCACGAATACAAGAAAATGGGCCAAGAGGTTCGTATCCTTTCTACTGGAAAAGATGCCGATTACTCTGTGCCTGAACTAAAAATTTACATTCCTATTATCTACGGCTTGATTAAAAAGCAGGGTTTCCACTTTGCTAAGCCAATCAACAAAACATTAAAAAAAGCGATCAGCTGGGCAGATATTGTTCAAGTTGAAACACCTTTTCCTGTTTCTTGGCGAGCAGCAAAGCTTGCTAAAAAACAGGCTAAACCAGTGACCGGAACCTTTCACATTTATCCGCAAAACATCACTGCTTCCGTACCGATTTTGGACAACAAATTTGGCAACTGGTGCTTTATGACTTTCTTCAAGGTCAAGTCATTCAGAAATTGTGATGCCTTGCAGGTTCCTACACCTAAGGTAGCAAAATGGTTAAGACAACATCACTTCAAGCAAAAGCTTTTTGTGGTCTCAAATGGAATTAGTGAAAAGTTTATTCAAAATCCACACAAAGAAGAAGTCGGGCATCCCTTCACCATTTTGTGTATTGGACGATTTTCGCATGAAAAACAGCAACAAACTTTATTCAAAGCAATGCAACTAGCTAAACATGCCCCAGAAATTCGCCTTATTTTTGCTGGCCAAGGTCCTCTAGAAAAAGAATATGAAAAGTTGGCAAATCAGCTCCCTAAGAAACCAATCATGCACTATTTTGCACCAGTTGATTTGAGAAAGATTATGTCTCAAGCCGACCTGATCGTGCACTGCGCTGATGTCGAGATTGAAGGCATGGCTTGCATGGAGGCCTTTGCTAGTGGCTGCGTACCTGTAATTGCCGACAGTCCCTTGTCTTCTACTGTTAGCTATGCTTTGACTGACAACAATCGTTTCCCTGCTGGTGATAGTACAACCTTAGCTGAAAAGATTGATTACTGGTTCGAGCATCCCCTAGAGTTAAAAGAAATGCAGCAAAGATACCGCGATTATGGCAAAACTTTGAGCGTTAAAAGATCAGCTAAGATTGCCTTGGGTAATTTGGAAGGTTTGACTTTGAAATAAAATCAAAAAGCTTGATTAGCATCACACTAACCAAGCTTTTTGTCTCTCTTATTTTTCTCGTTCCTTATCAGTCAAGGTTAAATCGCTCTTGTCTGAGATCCAACTGTACAATGGCAAGTCGATCTTACCATTTTCGTCCATATTCTCCATAACCTTTCCCATAAAGAATTCTTGCCAATTTTGCGTTGGCTTAATACCTGGGTGATTCAATTGTGGGGTTAACCAACCTTCAGATATTGGTCTAATTGGGTTAAGGCCAACAACCATGCCAATTGTATAGTTAGAAAAGTCAAAACTGCCTTCAACCACGATCCACTTAGGATTCTTCATCAACTCTGGTTGCAACTTAGAAAGCATTTCAGGTGGGATCTTGCCTTCAGTAACCATCATTCTGCCTTTGATTGGGCCATGCTTTTGTTCGAAGTTTTGCAACACACCCTTCATGAACAACTTTTGACCTAACTCATCAAATTTCTTTTCGTCTTTTAACATTATCAAATCTGCTTTCTTTACAAGATAAGTCCATTATACAAAAATGTCGGCTATTGACCAAGATGATACAATTTGCGTACATTTTGCACGTCAACTGGTTGAATTGGCACACCTGGATTTTCTTTCATCACTGATGGCTTTGCTCCCTTATAGTGCTTCAATCCAATGGCATGACCTAATTCATGTTCACAGATTGCTAATGTCAATCTACTAAAAGCAAGATCAGCTTGATCTGCCGGAATTCCACTGTCTTTCAATTGTTTTCTCACATATGACTTATTCAAAAATGCTGGATTAAGGTTAATCACTGGATTCAACTTGCTAGCTTTGCGATCGATATGCAAGACATCATCTTTAACAAATGCGATCCCAGGCATTGGAATGTCCTTTCTCTTAATATCAGTCACAATGATGTTGGTATCCCTCTGTCGTTTAACCTGCTTAAAAGTAAATGCACCAGTATTGTTCCAAGCTTTCATCGCCTGCTTTATTGTTTGATATAAAAAATTCTTAGGCTTCATCTTAAGATAGACGGTTCTAACTGGCTTCTTGATATCCTTAACCTTTAAAGTCTTATTTTTTTGCTAAAACAGTATTAGTATTTCCAATAACAAAACTGCCAGTCACTGGTGTCAACAACATTACAGCTGCAGCGGCTTTGATTAAAAATTTCTTTTTCATATCTATCCCTCCAAAACAAAAAATGTGCTTTAGTACAAATTAAAGCACATTTTCTTTTCTATTCAATAAAAATCTACTAAGCATTTTCGTGATTTCTTTGCCATCTTGCGATTAAAGGCAAAATCAAACCTAAACCTAATAAGACAAATGATTCAAAGACGTTCAAGAAAATAGTCTGGTAGTATTCAGCTGAACCTGTTGGTGCATCAACTTGGAAGATTGAACCAAATGCGGCAACCAAGGTCAAGAGGAAGCACCACCAACCCATGATTAATGACATGCGTCTATTCTTGATATAAACATATTCAGCATGGTACTTCTTTTCATCCTCACGAATCTTAATGAAGGCCCAGAAAATGAATGAAGTGGTGAATGGGTCGATAATACCGTTCAAGTTCAGCAACTGGTTAAAGATTGAGTTAATGTTAGGCAAAGTTGCTGAAGAGAACATGATGAAAGAACAAAGAAGTGCGGTCAACCAGTAACCATGAATTGGCAAACCGTTTTTATCCTTCTTAGTTAAGCCCTTTGGTAAGTACTTCTTGGCAGTGTCTGACAAGAACTCACGTGACATACCATCAACCAGCATTGCCAGCTGAGCGATCATGTAAAGTGCCTGCGTCACAATGAACAGATACAAGAAGAATTTACCTAAACCGAAGTCCTTACCCATTGCCTCAAAGGCATAATATGAACCATTCATCTTCAAATCATCTGGCAAGTGGTGAGCGTTGAAGAAGACACCTAATGCAAATGAGCCAAAGACCGTCAAGAATCCAGTCATGACAGCCAACATAATCATTGCCTTAGGGAAGTCACGCGCACCATTCTTCATTTCAGTAACGTATGGAGCAACGAATTCCGCACCATCCATCGCAAAAATGAACAAACCTAATGAAGTGAAGAACTTAGTATCGAAGGTTGGAAAAATTGAACGCCAATTGAATGGTTGAGTTTCAATATGACCACCCTTGCCTAAGTATGCAAAAGTCATGATGATGTAAAGGACAGTGATAATAAACATTGCCCCACCACCAATTACCGACAACATTTGCAATGAGTTAGCAAAACGGTGCTGGAAGAAGATAAAGATGATGAAGACAGCTGCAGTAAGCAAAGCAAATGTCCAGTTGTTCATTTTATCTTCATAAGAGTTATTGCCGGCAAAGAGCCAACCAAATGAAACGACAGTTGAGTTCGCAACATCGACTAGATATGGCAGAGCACAAACCCAGCCAGCCCAGGCCATGAAGTAACCCATTTTGTCGCCTGAAGTATGACGAATCCAGGAAGTTAAACCACCGGTTGTTTCAGAAAAAGTGGAACCTAACTGTCCTACCATCATTTCATATGGGACAACGTACAAAGCAAGCATGATAACCCACTCTGAAATAGTTGCCAAACCTTGGTTTTTAAAGTTGTAGATAATGTCATCAAAACCAATAACGGTGACAAAGTCCATCAAGGCCAATACTGGCCAAGAAATTAATTTACGCTTATGCGTAGTATCAAAAGAATCCAAAAATTTACCTCCCCTATGAAACAAAAAAAGAATATTTCATAGATTTAGGCGGTGAATTATTGGAATGTTTCCCTATTTTCTCATTCATAATTTTCTCCCTATTCTTCAATAATAAGTATAGTCTATCTGGGCATATAAAAAAACAGAAGCTGATTTTCATTCAACTTCTGTTTTTGTCTTATTTACTTAATCTTAATAGCCAATGCTTCATATGGTGCCAAAGTAATTTCATCAGTCAACTTACCATTTTCCACATCATGGTTGCTAAGCAATACTTGATAGTCTTTGCCTTGATATTTTTCAGGCAATTTAGCACTATGCTTTTTACCATAGAAGTTAGTAAAAACAAGCAATTTTTCATCGCTATCTTCTAAGTAGCGTTCATAAGCGAAGATTTGTGGATCGTCTCCCAAGAACATCTTGATATGGCCATCAGAGATCAATTTTTCACTCTTACGCAACTTAATTAGCTTTTGGTAGTAGTTAAAGATCTCACCATGTGCTAACTCATCCTCGACGTTAATTCGATCCTGGTCAGTTGGCATCAGCCATGGCTTATGTTCACTAAAGCCAGCATATTTTTCATTATTCCAGTGCATTGGCACACGTGAATTGTCACGTGCCTTTGATTTCACAATTTCAAAGGCATCTTTTTCATTCAAACCATTCTTAGTCAAAGCTTTAAAGGCATTCTTAGCTTCAATATCTACATAATCGTCCATTGAAGAATAATCTGGGTCGATCATACCGATTTCTTCACCCATGTAAATGTAAGGAGTACCACGCATAAAGTCGGTTGCAGTTGCTAACATCTCAGCTGACTTTTCACGATATTTACCGGTGTCGCCAAAGCGAGTCAATGCCCAAGGTTGGTCATGGTTATTCCAGAAGAGCGCATTCCAGCCGCCACCTTGATCCATCTTTTCTTGCCATTCAGTAAAGAGACTCTTTAACTTTATGAAATCAAATGGCATCTTGGACCATTTTTCACCATCTTTATAGTCAACCTTTAAGTGGTGAAAAGTGAAGACCATTGATAATTCATGTTCACTTGGCTTGGAGTATTCAATTGAGTTAGCAATTGTGGTTGATGACATTTCACCAACTGTAATTGAATCAGGATCTTGACCAAAAGTTGCTGCATTCAATTCTTTTAAGTACTTATGAACTACAGGCGTATCAGTATACAGGCTCTTTTCTTCAACTGGATCAGTGGAATCAACTAATTCTTCTGCCTTACCAGTAACGTTGATTACGTCAAAACGGAAACCGTGTACGCCCTTGCTCCGCCAGAAGTTGACTACCTTGAACAACTCTTTACGTACTTCTGGGTTATGCCAATCAAGATCAGCTTGAGTTGGATCATACAAGTGAAGATAGTAGTAATCAGTATCGCCAAATTTTGCCCAAGCGGGACCACCAAATTTGCTTTGCCAGTTGTTAGGTAATTTGCCGTCTTTGCCCTTTCTCAGGTAGAAGAACTTACGGTACTTTTCATCCCCAGCAAGTGCCTTTTTAAACCAAATATTCTCAGTTGAACAGTGATTCAACACCATGTCTAGCATGACGCCAACATTGATCTCCTTTAGCTTTTTAACCAGTTCTTCGAAATCCGCCATCGTCCCGAAACGTGGATCAATATTGTAATAGTCGGCAATATCATAGCCATTGTCATTTTGTGGTGAAACAAAGAATGGATTGAACCAGATCATATCAGCATTCAGTTTCTTGATGTAGTCAATCTTTTGAATGATACCAGGAATATCACCAATGCCATCGCCATTTGAATCATAAAATGATTTTGGATAAATTTGATAAATTACTTTCTTACCTAAATCTGTCATTTACTTTTCCCCATCTTATAACTTAATTTTTTGTCTTCTTGCAAAATCCACGAATTTAAACTTGCTTGGATTATGGAAAGATAATGTTAGTTGAAATAGTGTCGTGTCATTTAAAAAATTATGACTAGCAACCAAAACGGCCAAACTATCTTCTAACTGCAACAGCTTTTGACACTTGTCATCGATCTTTTCTACCGTAATTACCTTAGTAGCATAAGAAATATCCAATCCCAACTTATTTTCAATATAGTCATAAATTGAATTTTCCGCTGCTTCTTTAGGTAAATCATCGATTGGCGGTGAAAAAAGATAATCGCAATCAAGCACGGCTGGCTCATCGTCGATCAAACGCAGACGTTCAACGTAAATACCTGCTTGCTTTTTTTGTTCAGGAAACTTTTCCTTAAACATTTTTGGCAAATCGGTCATCTTTTTCAAAGTAATTACCTTGGTCTGCGCATGCATATTAAGCGACTTATTCAATTCCGCAAAACTAGTAATACCTGAGATAGGAAAAGAATACTTCTCCAAGTCCAAAACAATTGAACCCTTACCCTTAATCTTCTGGATCAAACCTAAAGCAGTTAATTGATTCAGAGCCTTTCGTACTGTCTCACGAGATGAACCATATAAAGTAGTCAATTTACTTTCACTAAGAAGAAAATCACCTGCTTCATATTGATGGTGCTGTATTTTTGCAGCAATATCTTGTGCAATAATATCTGATTTTGATTCAGCCATAATATCTTTCCTTTCTATCTATCGCATATTATATTCATAATTGTACGTACAAGTAAATAGTAAATATAAATATTATTACTTTGGTATTGAAATCCTTTTCAAAAAATATGTTGACAACTTGTATATACAAGTTTAATATAATTAGTGAATTGAATGAAAGCGTTTTAGAGAAGGGAACGATTATGTCAGAAAATAATGAAATTGCAATTCTTGCTCCTGCAAACGGCAAAGTTATTGCGTTAAGTAAAACAAGCGATCCTATTTTTAGTAAAGGTGCAATGGGACAAGGCTTCGGTCTTACCCCATCTGATGGCGAAGTTGTTGCACCAGTCAGCGGTAAAGTTTCAATGATTGCAGACACTAAGCACGCAGTCGGAATTACTACCGATGATGGACTTGAAGTTTTAGTCCACATGGGTGTCGATACTGTTGGACTTAAAGGTGAACCTTTTGAAATTCTTATTAAGGATGGTCAAACAGTTGAAGCTGGTCAAGATATTGCCACAATGGATCTTAAATTTATCAATGATAAAGGCCTTGATACCACCATTATGGTTTTGATCACTAATTCAAACGACAAACTTGATGGTCTTGATGTTTCAGAAGGTCCTGCCAAAACTGGCGACGTTGTTGCACATGCATACTTAAAAACTGCAAACGAAAATCAAAATTCAGATAAGAAGCTTTCATATGATGAACTTGCTACTTTTATCATTAAGAACGTCGGTGGTAAGGACAACATTAATAATTTGATCCACTGTATTACTCGTCTGCGTTTTTACTTAAAGGACGAATCAAAAGCTAACGATGATGTCTTAAAGAACCAACGCGGTATTCTTGATGTCATGCACGCAGGTGGTCAATACCAAGTTGTTATTGGTAATGAAGTTACTAATGTTTACGACGCTGTAATGAAGCAACTTCCTGGTTTAAGTGATAAACCTGCTCCACAAACTAATGAAAATGATAACCGCAACCCAGTTGCTAAAGCATTCGGTAACTTAATCGGTTTTATCACCGGTTCAATGAGTCCGGTTATCGGTGTAATCGCTGCTTCTGGTATCATCAAAGGTCTTTTAGCATTATTAACCTTGCCTCAACTTGGTGCTTTGCTTAACGTTAAGAGTCCAGTTTACATTACAGTTAGCGCAATGGCTGACTCAGCCTTCTTCTTCCTACCAATTTTAGTAGGATTCTCAGCTGCTAAACGTCTTGGCAGTGATCCAATTATCGCAGCCGTAATCGGTGGATTTATTACCTACCCACAAATGATTACTTGGGGTACTGCTGGTAAAATGATGTTCAACCTTGGTGGTTGGAACTTCCGATTCTTGAACTACAGTTACTCAATCTTCCCAATGATCTTGGCTGCATGGCTTGCTGCTAAATGTGAAGACTGGCTCAAGAAAGTTTTGCCAAGCTACTTGCAAATGATCTTCGTACCGTTGATTACTATCTTGGTTGTTTCTACTATTACTTTGGTAATTACTGGACCAGTTATCCAAGGTGCCGCTAACGGTATTGCCGTATTCATCAACTGGTTAGTTTCAGCATCTGGTTGGCTTGGTGGTTTAGTAATCGGTGCCTTCTACCAATTACTTGTTATCTTTGGTCTTCACTGGGGTGTTGTTCCATTGGTTGCTCAACAAATTGCCTCAACTGGCCAAAGTTCATTAAACGCTATTATTTGTTCAACTATGATTGCTCAAGGTGCTGCTGTATTGGCGGTTGCCGTTAAGTCAAAGAAACCTGACATGAAGGAATTAGGTATCGCTGCTGCTATTTCAGCATTCTGCGGTGTTACTGAACCAGCTATCTACGGTATTAACTTAAGATACAATAAAGTATTTGCTTCAGGTTGTATCGGTTCAGCATTCGGTGGTCTTGTTACTGGTTTAATGCACGGTACTATGTATGGCTTCACCGGTGGTTTGATCGGATTCTCAAGTTTCTTCAACCCAGCTCACCCAACTCAATTAAACAGTTTCTACACATTCTTAATCGCTAGTGCTGTTTCAATCGTGGTCGCCTTTATCGTAACTTGGGTATGGGGCTACAACGACAATATGACTATGGGTAAGAAAGTTGAAAAAAAGCAACGCCCAGGTACTAAGTAAACTTGACAAATAAAAATGTCAGTAGATTAATTTCTACTGGCATTTTATTTTCTATTGAAAACGTCATGAAAACCAACTAGAATAAGTCCATTATGAAAAAACTATTTTTTACTTCTACCGTTTTATTGACTGGATTGCTTCTTGCAGGCTGTACTCCTGTTAAACATGAGGCCACTCATACTGAAACGGGTTTCCAAGTGGAAAAGCATTCTACGCATTTCCACACAAAAAAACATAATAGTGTTGCACCTAAAATTGACTTACATAAGAAATACAAAGGCTTTGCATTAACAACAGTGCCAGAAGAATATCGTGGCACCTGGTACCGTGCTGATCCTTATAGCAAGAAAGCTACTAAGTTGGTCATTACAACACATACCTTCAATGGCTACGTCACTTACCGTAAAACTGATCCAAATTTGAAGTTAGACCACAACTCAGAAAAGCAAAACAAGGAATACGCCGGAAATGCTGTCATGATCTCAACAGATAGTGGCGCATTAAAAGAACGTGGATTTTTAGACACCGTCGATATGTCCTACAAGTTAGGACAATTTAAAGGCCAAGATTGCTTATTTATGAGCTATGGCACTAATCCTAAAGCTGTTAATGGTGTAGCTTTCAAGGATAAAAAGGCTGCACTGAAATATCGGAAATATGATTTCTCAAAAGTAAATCAATAGAAACAAAAGCAATGGTTAGTTTCATGTTAACTATTGCTTTTTGTTATAACTCTTCTATAAAAAAGCATGTCCGTCTGGACATGCTAACCAAATTCTATCTTTAATTATCTCTTTTACTTTTCAAACCAATCCCAATCGTCGCCGACAACGTGAATACCGCTGTCTTCCTCATCTTGACCAGAACTAATTCTTTCCACTCCAGTAGGACGTTCAACAGTGTATTCACCACGGCTGTTTTGCTTAACGACTGCTTCAAATTGAACAACGTCACCCTTTTCAAGGTTTAATTCCTTGAAAGCCTTATTCATACGCAAAACAATTTGTTTAACTACAACATTGTCTTCATTATTAACTGTCAAATTTTGAAAAATTCCCTTACGATCATCAGGACGCAAAAAGGTTGCAGTAAAAATACGGCGTTTACCATCTTCATATTTTGCAAGTTTTTCATTATAAATATCGATCATCTTTCAAAATCCTCTTTTCCTACATTGCTTACTATAACGTAAGCGTCTAAAAACAAAGTATATTGAAAAGGCAGCCTTGTTCTGATCATCGATTGATCAGCTAAGCTGCCTTTCTTTGTTCTATTCGTGTTTTACATTTTTCCTGAACTTCTTTTGTCCATGGCAAATAAGCCGACAGATGCTCTTGGTCTGTCAGATTCTCTTCATTTGGTAATTTATCCAGCAGATACTCAATGTATTTCTCTGGATCTAGATTGTTTCTCTTGGCTGTTTCAATCAAACTCAAAATAATCGCAGAAGATTGTGCACCTTCGAAACTTTGCGAAAATAACCAATTCTTTCGGCCAATTACCAAAGTCTTGATTGCTTGTTCTGCGAGATTGTTGGATAAAACTAATTTACCATCAAGTAAAACATTCTTGAAAGTATCTTCATGATTAAGTGCGTAAGCAATGGCTCTTCCAAGTTTGGATCCTGGTAAAACCAAAGGCTGATTTGTTCTACACCATTTAAAGAATTCATCAAATAGTGGCTTTAGTTTCTCTTGGCGTTTTTGATGGCGTTCTTCATTAGAAAGGTTTTCCCAAGATTTCTCTAGAGTAAACATCTGATTGCAGTAGTGAACGCCTTGCTTTGATAAGGATTTTCCTTTAGTAGTGGGTGGCACTGCTTCTTTGAACTTTCTTCTAACATGAGCCCAACAACCCACTAGTGTTGCTTCAGGTAATTGTTTGTAGGCTTGCCACATATCGCAGTGCAAATATCCTGAATAATTGCCTAGGAAGTCAGTCGCAACTTGGCTGCTACGATGAGGATCATGATGATAAAAAGTTATTGGTTTCTTCTCTTGTTTACCTGATAAAAAAGTCCAGTAGTAAGTCTTCTGAGTATCGCTCTCAAGGACGCGGTAACTCGTTTCATCGGCGTGAAGGACCGCTTGAGTTAACAATATTTCTTTAAGTAGACTGTAAACAGGCTTGAAGTAATAGTCTGTGACCTTCATATGCCAGTTAATCAAGTCTTGGCGATGGATAGGAAGTCCTAGCTTTTGCCAATCGTTTTCTTGTCTGTAAGCCGGCACCTTCAACTCATATTTTTGATAAATTGTATGAGCAATAATTGACGAAGAGCCGTAACTATGTGCTAGCGCTGCCTTAGGAACAGGAGCTTTAATGATCTTATCTGTTTCACTATTTAAACTGCAATGTTCACACTTATAAGCATGCTGGATGTGATCTAATCTCTTAAGTTGAGCTGGAATAAAGACTAGTTCCTTACGCGCAGGCCATGAACCGATCTCTTTGAGCTTTTCATGACAATCTGAACAATATTGCTCTTTCTCTGATAACTCATGATGAACTTCTTCAGACGGGAAAACTGCCAGAACATCTTGTCTTTTGGCCTTATGCTTGCGGCGCTTATAGGTAATAATGTCTTCTGGGGATTCTTCTCCTGGGAAGATCTCCGTCTTCATCAGTATTTTCTTCTTCAAACAGACTTGTCTGACCGGACATAGCCGTTTGTTCAGATGACTTGCCGTATCTCTTTTGCGTTAAGTACGCTACTTGTTCTCTGAGGAGGGAGATTTCTTCGGTTAAGTTACGAATAGTTGTAGCTTGTTCTTGGATGATCTTTTCTAATGTTGTTTCTGACATGATGAAATAGCCTCCTCGTTTTTCGATAGTTATAAGAATACGAAAAACTGCACGTAAAATCAATAGAAATTACGTGCAGTTGCTTCACTAATTTTCGGTTCAATTGAGAAGCCCTTCATTAACCAGTCAACTTGCTCGGGGCTAAGTTCTCTAACTTCATCCTGGTTTTTGGGCCAATTCATCTTACCGTTCTCGAATCTTTTATAGAGTAACCAGTATCCTTGACCGTCCCAATACAAAGCTTTGAATATATCTTGGCTACCGCCACAAAATAAGAATACCTGACCAGAAAAAGGATCAAGATTGAACTTGTCTTTTACCATACTAGCTAAAGTATCGATCCCGCGTCTCATGTCAGTCTTACCGCAAACAATGTAAACCTGACCTAAATCTGATAATTTGATCATGATAGTATCCGATCCACGATATCTTGTAAGACCATTGGATCCAGTGAAGTATAAGCCTTGAATTCAAGATCGTTTCTTTTCAAAGATAAGAGAAGCTGGCTATCTTGAACTGGTTCAATAGGAACAATTTCATGTTTTTCAGTCATAACTAATAACCTCCAAAATAAGTGATGAAGTCAGTATATGACAGAAATTGTAGTTAAGATAGGTACTTGGTTTTTAGACGCTTACACTATAACATTCTTTTTATGGTTATAAACATTAAATTATAAAAAAGCCGCAGCAATGTACATAACATTACTGCGACCTTAGCGAGATTTATAATGAAGAAAATAGGTTATGTAATAATCACTTCAGGAGGAAGGATTTTTATCCGGCCACTTGTTATGGTAGTCCTATTTTCTTTATTTGTTAAATTTAATTTATAAATGAAAGATTATAATTATTCGTAAATAATTACAGGTTCGTTCTTAGAAATGTTGTTCCAAACGCTTCTAATTTCACTTGGCTTAACGTTGACACAGCCGTGTGAACCACCCTTTAAGTAGGCTGTCTTGCTCCAGTCAGTTCTCCAACTTGCGTCGTGGAAGCCACAACCACTCAAAGTAAATGGCATCCAGTAACTAACTGGTGAAGCATAACTTGAACCATCATCGTTACTACCACGGAGAGTGGCATTTCTTTGTTTGTAGTGGATGTACCAAACGCCACGAGGAGTTTGATCGCCCTTGCTACCTTCCATAGTACCAGTAACGACATCTCTTAAGTGAACTTTAAGCTTGCCGTTTCTTACAAGCCATACTTCTTGCCTCTTCAAAGAAACAACGGCGTAAGTATTGCCGATTTCATGATTTGATCTGCCGTAGCCGTGAGCATAAGTACTGTAACCTAAACCATAAATGGCATCCGCACCATCAAAAGTAGTCTTACCTTGTGCAAAGGCATCAAGCAAGAGACGACGGGTCTTTTGTACGTATACGCCCCAACCCCAAGTCTTGTTCTTAACAGTAATGGTCTTACCCTTTACTTTATTGCCAGTTGGAACAGTAAACTTGTAGCTCTTATGCAAAGTAGAAACTTCTTTATCAATTTGGTTCAACTTGTCAGTCAACTTAATTGTGTTGCCAAATTGGTATTTGCCATTTTGGTAAGAAACATCATTTAAGAGTTCGCTAGCCTTTAACTTGTAGCTTTTACCATTAATCTTATAGTTAATAGTTGCCTTTTTAAGACTATTCAACTTATTCTTGGCAGTAGCTAAATCCTTAGTGGTGTAACTGTAGCTCTTGTCTGATGGTGTCTTAGTTTGTTGCTTTTTAAATAGCTCACTAGTTTCTTGCTCATCAATTGTTTGACTAGTAGTGCTGTAGCTGTACACCAACTTGTTGTCTTTCAATGTAACTACATTCTTGGCATTCTTATTAACCTTATCTGTAGCCTTCTTGACAGTTAGCTTGCCTACCTTAACCCCATCGATTTTTACATTAGGATTAAAGTGAGTTCGTGCAAACTTTTCAGCTGCAGTTTGTGTAGCAACACGGTGATTATGGATGCTAAAACCGGCAATGATACCGATGATAATGACAATTCCGACCACTAAGATGATCAGATTATTTCGTTTATTTCTTTTCCTCAGATCTTCGTTCATAAAATTCTATCCTTTTTATCATTCAACAGATTTAATATAGCACCCATCAATACGTGTGTAAAATCTATTGTTTCTTTAATTGGCCTTTTTCATAATTGCCTTCACCGCATCTTTTAGAGCAAAGTACAAAATTGGCGTACAGATTGCGGTGGAAATTGAATTGATGACGGTTGCTGGCAGACTGACAAAAGCTCCAATATAAGCAACTTGTAAACTAGTTCCCACCATCAGTGCTTCGACAATTGAAACACAATAAGTAGTAAAAATTTTCGTCACCCCAGCAATGATACCTAAAATAATGATGTTCTTCTTGGAGTCGCGATAGTTCATCCCGCGATAAACAGCGGTTAAAACCGTTGCTACAACTACGACTTCCAGCATCGTCAACCATGAAGTTGCCGCATAACCGTTAAGTAGATCAAAGCCACCTAACCCGATAATCCCGGCAATCATACCGTTGCGATAGCCTAAATAAAGGATCGCTACAGCAGTTAAAGTATTACCGAAGTGAATAAACGGGCGACCTACCATTGCTGGTACGGGAATACGCAGTACCCAGATCCCGATATAAATAATTGCCGCAAATAAACCAGTAAAAATTAAAGATTGTAACGAATTAATATCTTTTCTCATATCTCACACCTACTTTTCTATTTCATCCAATAACCATGGCAAGCCTGCCGCATAGTTAGGCCCAAACAGCGGATTTTGTTTCGTATTCATAATTGATATTCTAATAAAATCGGCCGCAATTGAACAGCTTTTTTCTAAGTTGTTGCCATGTAAAACTGCTGCTAAAAATGCACTAGCAAACATGTCGCCGGTGCCAAAGAAGCTGCCAGACAATTTTTCTTGAATTAATGACCAGTTTTTACCATCTGTTACACCAACTTCACCGATTTTCTCCTTAGTGATAGAAATTCCCGTAATTACCACATTGGGAATAGAAAACTTTTTAGCTAATTCTTTGGCAAATTCCTGTGCTTTTTCTAATGATACTTTTGTTAAATCTTTGCCTAATAAAAATGCTGCTTCAGTCATATTCAGCGTTAAAATCGTCGCTTTGGGGATCAGCTGGCGCATCTTTTTGACATATTCCTCGTCCAAGCCGCGGTACATCTTGCCATGATCGGCCATCGCAGGATCAATTAAAACTACCTGATCGGTACGTTTTATTTGTTCGATCTTATCAAGCCAAAAATCTAACGCATTTTGACCTAAGTAGCCTAAATATAAAGCATCAAAGTTCAAATTAATTTTTTGCCAATGAGTAACTATTTTAGTCATTTCACTACTTAAATCTAGATAAGTATTGCCTTGAAAACCGGTATGCGTAGACAAAATGGCCGTAGGCAGAAGAATTGGCCTTGTGCCACATGCACCAAGAATAGGCAGAGCTACCGAAGATGACACTTGCCCTGCACACGACAGGTCCTGACTGATTAAAACTCCTCCATTAATCATTTCCTCACTCCTAAATAAAAATCCTGCTACTAGCTTATCATAGGTTAGTAGCAGGACTAAAATAATATTCTATTTTGAACTAATTTGAACTAAAAGTATTAGGTTGAATGTGGTTCAAAATTTGGTAACCAATTTTCTTGTTTCTAGTTTCATCGTTTTGAGTTTGATTCAAGAACATGATTAAACCATTTTGATTATCCTTGGTCAATTGTACCCAGTTACCAAAGTGAGTATTGTACAAGTTACCATAAGCGGACTTAAGGTTGCCCTTAACGTACATCCCACCTGAATAACCGTTTGAAGGTTTAGTATCAAGGTTAGTCATATAATTGAATTCAGCTTGGTCCAAAATCTTGCCATTGGTCAAACCAACTTGGATTTTGTAGTAATCCATTGGGGTTGAGAACAAGTTACCAGCACCTACAAGTTGTGAAGCTTGTTGCTTTTTAACGTATTGAGCCCATTGATAGTTCTTGTAGTTCCAAGTATATGAAATCCCATCGGTCATGCCTGAAGGAATGTCTTCAAGGAAGTAGGTTCTCTTCAAGCCTAATGGATTAATCACACGTTCTTGGACATTTTGCTTGTAAGACTTACCGGTTACTTGGCGAATAATACCTGCAAGCAAGATGTAGTTAGTGTTGTTGTAAGAAAACTTGCCCGGTTGGTTTTGGGTAGTTGAGTTCAACTTGTTAACCACCCAGTTGATCGCATCATTTTCTGAATAAATGCGACCACGGTTAACTTCAGTATCTGTTGCCTTAAGACCTGAAGTATGAGTCATCAAGTTACCTACAGTGATATTTGATGCACCCTTCAAGTTAGGATACCAATTGGAAATCTTAGTATCTTGCGTAAACTTTCCTGCATAAATCAATTGCGTAATAATTGCCGCAGTAATTACTTTTTGCAATGAACAAACTGGATAAACCACCTTGCTGTTGCCTGCGCCAAGACGCTTACCATAATAGCCATAGCCGTAACTAATTTGTTGTGGTTGACCATTTTTAACAACAACAGTAGTTCCTCTTGCATAGTCGTTTGCAATTGTTTTTCTTACAAAACTGCGCATTTCAGTTTGATCATCTGCCGCATTTGCAGTCTTTGCTGTTGCAATTGAAGCAATTGGCAATGCAGAAACAGCAGTAAGCGAAATGGCCGTTTTGATTAATATTCTTTTAAAATGTCTCGTTTTCAAAACCCTCCAGAAATGTTAATTTCTTCATAGCATAATCTTAGCATTTATTTTTTTCATTGAAGTTACATATTATATAAATTTTTACTTATTAATAAGGATAATTCCTCTAAACTTTCATTTTTCAATTTTCTTACCAAGAAAATTATCTTTATTTATATTTTATATGGTAAACTTTTCATGTTGTTTAAAAATTAATTTACTTCGAGGAAAATATGCGAAAGAAAAATATCACAGCTATTTGTGTTGGTTTGCCAATCTTCTTAATTTTGGCGATTTCAATCATGATGCATGCGAGCTGGATCAATGAATTCGACAACTTCTTTGAACAACTTGTGCATACAATCCCTGGCTTAAAGGGCCTGATGCTCAAGATTACGTTCTTGGCCGATACCAAGGTTGATCTGGTTTGGATGCTACTTATTGCAATTATTCTATGGATTGTAAAGCAGCGTCCCCTCTCGCTCAGCATTGTCGTTTCATTAATTACTGCTGATGCGTTTGGTTGGATCGTTAAACACATTGTCCAACGTGCCCGTCCAGCTGCTCACCTGGCAGTAGATGACGGTTTCAGTTTTCCAAGTGGCCACACATTGGGCATGTCAATCATCGTCTTTTGGTTAATGCTCATTTTAATTCCAGCATTAGTCAAAAACAGAACTACTAGAGTTTGGTTAGACGTACTTTTGGTCGTCTGGCTTGTTCTAGTAATGATCTCAAGAGTTTACTTGTATGCTCACTTTCCATCAGATGTCTGTGGTTCAGTTGCACTTGGTGCAATGTGGATTGGCATTGTCGATGCAATTTGGGACAAGGTAACTCCGAGAACAGCAAAAAATGATTTCTAGAAAAATAACCACTAGCATTTGCTAGTGGTCTTTTTTTACAAAAAAAGTCACTAAGGAAAATGTCCTTAATGGCTTTTCTACACCTTCAAATTTCTTCCTATCAGCAGATGCCCTAAGAGACATCTTGCTTAGCCTTTTCATCCTCGGAGCGCTCATCACACGCTCCGCTATCATATTACCAAATTATCTAAAAAATTGGAAGAGATTTGTTTTAAAAAATTACACTTTTGATCTAGTTGACTTCATTAAATTACTATTGGGTTTAAGATCTAATTTTTGCTTGCTCTTCTGATTATTCAAAATTTTATAAAAGGCGGCGATTTGACTAATTTCTTTAACTCCAGTTGAGCAGCATCCCCCAATAATGCAAACACCGTGCTCATACCATTCCTTGCTTAATTTACCAAAATCAAACTTAGCATTAAACGGAATCCAATTTCTCTCGAATTCGTTATATACGCCACCCAAGTTAGGGTAAACGATAATGTTTTTCTTGGTAAATTCGCGCATCTTATCGATTGCGGTAGTGGCTAAAAATGGCTTAAAGCAATTGGCACCAACCGCGAAGACTTGATCATACTCATTTATTTTTTCCATCACCTTTTTCAAAGGAGTGCCATCACTAATCTTTGTTGTATCATGCAAAGTAAAACTCACATACACTGGCATTTCAGGTGCGTTTTCTTTTAACCAGTCTAAAAGGACAACTACCTCATCAAGCTTAGGTTGCGTTTCAATAGCTAAACAATCTGGCTTATTTTGAAGCAATACTTGCAAGCGTGGCAAATGAAAATCCAAGTATTGTTTTTTAGTTAGATCATAATCGCCACGAAATTCGTTGCCTTCGGCTAAATAAGCGCCATATGAACCCACAGAAGCGGCTACATAGTTATGGATACCTGTCTTCTTTTCAAAATCATCTCTCGCCTTTTTCGCTATTTTTACCGCATCAGCAATCATTTCTTTAGCCTTGTCTTCAGAATAACCGTGCTTTTCAAAAGCTTGCACATTTGCTTGGTATGTATCAGTAATTGTCATTTGAGCACCGACTTGGAAGTAGTTCATATGAACTTTATAAACTTTATCTAGGTCTTTGTCTAAAGCTACAGCTGTCCATAAATCTGTATTTGTATCAATTCCTTGTTTCTCAAGTGCTGTTGACATCGCACCATCCAAAACAAGACCCATACTAGAAATTTGTTTAATCAAATCCATATCCTCACCTTATTCACATTAATATATTCAATAATTAATATTAATTTAATCTTATATTAATAAAGTGAGTAAATCAACCTTTAATTTTCATTTAACAAAAAAGCAGCCCATCAGCTGCTTTACATAATAATTTTTATTTAACTATTTTACCCAGTCGCTAACTTCACTATCGTCACGAGCAACGCCAATAACATTTAAGCCGTTAGCCCATTCTTTAAAGTGACTTGCGTAAGCCTTATGGTTGGTTCCTGCAGAAGTAAAGAATGAAGCAACTTCGCCTTTGTAGTTTCTCATATTTTCAAGAAGTGATTTGATTGGGGTTGCAGGATAACCTGACCAAACTGGACTACCTACTAAAATCAAATCATATTTATTAAAGTCGATATCTTTAACTTGTGCTTCAGGAAATTCTTCTTTTCCTTGGATTTGATCTAATGCAATGTCATTAGTCTTATACATATCTGAATCGAAGGTACCATCAGCTACAGTTACTTCTTCAATGTCATTACCGGCAATTTCACCACTAATCTTCTCAGCCATTTCCTTGGTATTGCCTGACCATGAGTAATACAAAATTAAAGTTTTTTTAGCCATCTTTAGTCTTCCTTTCGTTTAATACCCCTATTGTAAATTAAAAAGAATAAGTAAGCCAATATAAAGGTGCTAATTTTTCTATAAGTAATAACTAAAAGCTCTTAATTACCTGAATCATGGTTGCGCCATACTTTTGCATTTTGGCTTGACCTACCCCACTGACTTCTAAGAACTCTGCTTCATTTTGTGGTTTGGTCTTAGCCATATCATGCAGGCTGCGATCAGAAAAGATCATAAATGCAGGTACTCTTTGCTTTCTGGCTAATTCCATTCTCTTCTTTCGTAATGCTTCATATAAATCTGGATTTTCATCCTGAGCAAAAATTTGCTTTTTCTTTTGGACCTTGGCAATTCGTCTTTTTACTGTTATTTTGCCATCAAGCACATCCCAACCACGATTAGTCACATGAACTAACGGATATTTCGTGCCTTCAATTTCTAAATATCTAGACGCAATTAGATAGTCAATTAAGCTGATTGCCTCTTTTTGATTCATTTTTAAGCTACCAAAATGATCATACTGTGAAGCATTCATCTCTTTCATTTTTTGATTATTTGAACCAACTAGACACTGCGCTACAACGTTTTTACCAAAACGACCATCAAGTTCGTAAACCATCGAAATCACTTTTTGCGCATCGGCCGTAATATCAGTTAATTCATCTTGGTTTAAACAATTAGAGCACTTGCCGCAAGGTTCACAGTCTTGCCCGAAATAGCGCACAATAAACTGCTGCAAACACTCACCCGTATTGGCATAATCGGTGATTGCTTGCAATATTTGATACTGCAATTCGCGGTATTTTTCATCAGCCGTTGATTCATCGATAAAGAAGCGATACTGGCGCAAATCTCCCGGATGGTAGATCATAATTGCTTCACTTTCTTCGCCATCTCGACCAGCACGTCCTGCTTCTTGATAGTAGCTTTCAATATTACGAGCACTTGAGGCATGAATGACAAAGCGGACATTGCTTTTATCGATTCCCATTCCGAAGGCATTAGTGGCAACAATTACCTGAACTTGATCAAATTGAAACGCTTCTTGTACTTCGTCTCTTTCTTTAGTCTCCATCCCGCCATGATAGGCTCCAACTGAGATACCTTTTTTAGCTAAATAATCAGTTAGGCTCTCTACTTTCTTACGCGTATTGGTGTAGATGATCCCTGCTTCATCGGGATGCATTTTGATGTACTGTGCAATATAAAGTGGCGTGTTTTGCGGTGAATTAACCACCTTAAAGCTCAAATTTGGACGGGCAAATGAAGTGATAACCATATTTTGCTTAGGAATATTCAACTGCTCACAAATATCATCTTGAACCGCTGGCGTGGCAGTTGCAGTTAAGGCCAAAATATTTGGTCTGCTCTTCAAAGAATTTATTCCATCAAGCAGCTGTCGGTAAGCCGGTCTAAAATCATGCCCCCACTGAGAAATACAGTGTGCTTCATCAACTGCAACTAAATCGATATCTAAGAAATTAAGTTGATATCTAAAATAGTCGATTGCTAGACGTTCTGGCGTAATATAGATCAATTTGATCTTGCCCTCATAGGCCTGACGCAAAATCGGATTTATTTCTTCTTGCGGCGTCGCAGAGTTTAAAGCAGCCGCATTAATTCCGTTTTGCTTTAAGGTATCAATCTGATCCTTCATTAATGAAATTAAAGGTGAAATAACCAAGGTGACGCCAGCATTCATCAAGGCTGGAACTTGATAACACAGCGACTTCCCTGCACCAGTCGGCATTACCGCCAGTACATTCTGTTTATTTAAAACTAAATCAATGACTTTCTTTTGTCCTGGACGAAAACTATCATAGCCAAAAGTTTGTTTTAATACTTTTTCTGGATTCATCTAATTTTCCTAACTTGCATGAAATACTTTCTTTATTTTAGCAAAGTATCAATGAAAATTCTTTTGCCTTATAATTAATAAAGTATTCTATCTCAGAAAGAAGGAAAAAACTTGATACATCTTTTTCATCGACGTATCACATTTTCACTTGCTTTAACCATTGGTTTCTTAATCATGATCCTTATCGGCAGCATTCTTTTATCGCTGCCGTTTGCGGATAAAGCAGGCCAAGCCACTGCTTATTCTGACGCGCTCTTTACTGCAACTTCGGCAGTCTGCGTTACCGGATTAAGTACAGTTACCACGGCTACGCACTGGTCATTTTTTGGTCAGCTTGTGATCATGATCTTAGTTGAAGTTGGCGGTTTGGGCTTTATGACTTTTGCCGTCATGCTCAGCAACTTTGCTCACCAGCGCATGAGTTTAGGTGCAAGAATGTTAACGGGGGAGGCCCTTAATCTGAACCACCTTTCTCAATTTCGGGTTGTTCGTTTAATTATTCGCCTTTCATTGGTGATTCAGTTAATCGGAGCAGGGTTGCTTTTCATTGCTCTAGAACCCCAACTTGGCCTTGGCAAAGGTATCTGGTACAGTCTTTTCCATTCGGTAGCTGCTTATTGTAATGCCGGTTTTGACTTGTTTGGTCCGTCGCTTGAGCAATTGAATAATAATCCTTATGTTTTAACTGTGATTATGCTCTTAATTGGGGCTGGTTCATTTGGCTTCTTAGTTTGGCGCGATTTATTAACTTACCATATTCGCCACAAGATCACCCTGCATACCCGTTTTGCTTTAACGGTTGGTTTGATTATCTTAGTTTTATCAATCATCGGTTTCTTGTTCAGTGAGCAAAACCTTAAGCAATTCAGTGGTAGTCTTAATGGCGTAGATCGTTTCTTTAACACCCTATTTTTGGCAGTAACACCAAGAACGGCCGGATTTTTCTCGGTTCCTTATTCTAAACTAAGTACGGCCGGGATTGCCATTACCATTATCTTGATGTTCATCGGTGGTACCCCTGGCTCCACCGCTGGTGGTGTTAAAACCTCAACTATCGGAATTCTCTTTTTGCAAAGTATCGGTACGTTTACTGGAAAAGAACCTGCCTTTTCGCACCGCCGCTTCACTCGTGATAACATCAATCGCGCCTTAACCCTATTCTTTTCTGCGATTTTATTAATCATTTTAGCGACTCTATTATTAACTATGACCCAACCAAGTTTAGGTCATAATGGTGTTACCAAGGCTGTTTTTGAAGCAGTCTCCGCATTCGGTACCGTAGGTCTAACATTAGGACTTACACCTCACCTTAATTTATTTGGCAAAATCATTATTATGGCTTTGATGTTTATTGGACGTGTTGGAATTTACACTTTCATGTATTCTATCTTCAAGTCACATCCTACAAAACAAAGTTATCGTTATCCAGAGGAGGAAATTATCATTGGCTGATCAAAGTTTTGCTGTTTTAGGACTAGGAAAATTCGGCATGGCACTTACTGTTGCCCTTTTAAAAGCCGAACAAGATGTTTTAGTAATTGATTCAAACGAAGAAGTAATTAACGATGTAGCCCACCTGGTTACCCACGCAGTTATTGCGGATGCCACCGATGAAGATGAACTGCGTGATTTGGATATTGGTTCTTTCGATCATGTTTTTGTCACCATGGGTGAAAACGTCGAAGGTAGCATTATCGCAACTATGCTAGCTAAGAAACTTGGCGCACCTGACGTTACAACGCGGGCCAATAACCACAATCACCGCTTGGTTCTTGAAAAAATTGGAGCTGATCATGTGATTGAACCTGGACAAGATATGGCCCGTCAATTGATTTTCCGTCAACTTCACCCTAACGTGGTTAATTTCTTTCACCTTTCTAAAAATGTTTCTTTGATTGAAGTTAGCGTTGAAAATCCACGTTTCTTTAATAAGTCACTCGGCGAATTAGATTTTCGTAAGAACTACGACGTTAACGTAATTGGCATTGTTCATGATGGACACTTGAATGAGGTGCCTCTTGCCACAGATGTCATTAATCCACATGATCAAATTACTTTGATTGGCTCTAATGAAGCTGTTCAAAAAATTGACGATATCTTACAAGAAGATAAGTAATAAAAATCGTTAATAAAAAACTGCCTTGAGAATTATTTCAAGGCAGTTTTATTTTACTTATTTTTCTTATCCTGATTATCCTTAACTCAAACAAAAAAGGCATTATCTGCCTTTTTTTATTACTTGTAAAATGTTTCTTCAACCGCATGCGTGATGGCAATCTTATCATGAGCATAAGACAAACCGCCTTGAATGTACAACATGTATGGATCACGAAGCGGACCATCAGATGATAATTCAATAGTTGAGCCTTCAACAAATGAACCTGAAGCCATGACAACTTCATCTTCATAACCATCTTGGTGGTAAGGAATTGGATCAACGAATGAGTTCATTGGTGAGTAGTGTTGAATTGCGGCACAGAACTTAACCATTGGATCTGGTTTACCAAAGGTAACAGTTTGCACAATGTCACTACGAGGATCGCTCCATTTAGGTGATACTTCCAGGCCCATTTCTTCCAAAAGTGCAGCTGTAAAGACCATACCCTTTTGCGCTTCACCAGTTGTATGAGGTGCCATGAAGAAGCCTTGGTAAATATCACGTAAGTAGCCCCAAGTTGCGCCTTCACCTTTACCAGCACCTGGTACAGTCAAACGTGAACCGGCACCATCGATCAAGTCTTGACGACCTACCAAGAAAGCACCGCCTTTAACCAAACCGGCACCTGCGTTCTTATAAAGTGAACCGGCCATCATATCAGCACCATAAAATGTTGGTTCTTCACATTCTGAGAATTCACCGTAACAGTTATCAATAAAGATGTTAACGTCAGGACGAACTTCCTTAACAAATTTAAGCATCTTCTTGATCTTGTCCATGGTAAAAGTCTTGCGCGTTGCATAGCCAAGAGATCTTTGAATAGCTACAACCTTGATTGACTTATCTTGAAGATCTTCTCTAGCCTTTTCGTAATCAACTTGACCATCATCAGTTAATTCAGTGGTCTTGAAGTTGATGCCCCATTCCTTCATGTTGCCTGGCTTGTTACCTGCTAAACCGATAACTTCTTGAATGGTGTCATATGGAGTCCCAGTCAAGTAGTAAAGGGTGTCGCCTGGACGAAGCATGCTGAAAAGACCAACGGTAATAGCATGAGTACCTGAACCAAATTGTGGTCTTACTAAAGCGTCATCTACCTTGAAGTAGTCGGCATAAATATCCTCAATCTTGTCACGACCAATATCATCGTAGCCGTAACCAGTTGATGGAACTAAGTCTTCTTCACCAACATGGTGCTTTCTAAACAAATCAAGCACTCTTTGTTGGTTGTATAAAACTTGTTCATCGATTTCTTCGATTCGAGGCTGAATCATCTTTTCAACCTTAGTTACCTTTTCTTTTAATTCTTCTGGTAAATTTTCTTTCCAAGAAAAACTCATTCTTTACTCCCTTTTCTCTTATTTTTTAATGACTTCCGCCTGTACTTTTAAGGTACCATCTTCATTTTGATCCAAGTATACACCTTGAATTTCTGGTACAAAGCCTGGGAATTTTTCAATGGCATGGGCTAAAACTTCAAAGTACTTTTGATCAACTGTGTCCCACTTTTCACCAGGAGCTACGATAAAAACACCTGGTGGGTATGGCAACGCACCTTCAGCTGCCGTTCTGTCAACTACATCTTCAAGATCAACGACTTCATTTTCATTCCGCTTAAACATTTGATCAGCTTCTGAAGGCGTCATCTTGTAGTCTTGCATCCCTGGCTTTTCGAACAACTTTTGCTGCAAAACAAAAGTATTGTTCTTCTTGTAGTATTCATGCATTTCCTGGCAAAGCTGCTTAACAGTGTAGCCCTTGTAGCGGTCAGGATATTCCTTGTACAAAACAGGCAAAACGTCTTTTACTAAAGCATCGTCATTGTAGTACTTTTCAAACTTCAAAAATGCATCAAGCAAGGTATCAAGCTCTTCTTTGGTATCGCCTGGAGTTACCAAGAATAAAAGTGAATTCAGGTCGTTCTTGGCACGAATAATATGATTTTCCATCAAAAATTCCGCTACAACTGCACCAGGAATACCAGTTTCTTCGTATTTAGCATTCTTGACATCAATACCTGGTGTTTTAACTGTAATCTTAAGCGGATCAATCATGGCTTCGCCTTGACCCATCTTGGTAAAGCCGTGCCAGTTATCTTCCTTGCTCATATTCCAGTACTTAGCGTTAGTTGCTAATTCATCAGTTGGAATATCCGCAAAGTTATCTGGAACAAATGGTTTAAACAACTTAGACTTCTTCAAAAGTTGCTTGCGCCATTCAATCCCCATGCGCAAGATCTTGTCCCACCAAATCTTATTGCCTTCGCCAGCAGTGACGTATGAATTAACAGTGAGTGAGGCATAAAGTGGGTAAGCATATGAAGAAGTAACAAACTTCAAGTATTCATGGTTAAAGTGCTTGTGATCAACGTAGCGCTTTTGGCCCTTAATGTGTGAGTCTTTCTTCAAAATTTGTGAAGCTTGGGCCATACCAACTTGTTGCTTATGCAAAGATTGGGTTACCAAGATACCAGGATCATCTGGTCCTAAGTTAAGGAGTAATGGTGACAGGTGCTCCATAATTGGCACAAATTCTTCAAAACCGCCCCATGCACAATCAAATAAGATGTAATCACAGAGTTTTCCAATCTTATCAACGATCCACTTAGCATCATAGAAGACACCATCGTAAGTTTCAGCTTGCACAATAGCTAATCTAAATGGACGCTTTGCCTTAGCTTTTTCCGGATCGACTTTAGCAATTTTAGCTCTGATTTTATCTTCAGTTAAAAAGTCGGGATCCATTTCTCCAATTAAGCCTAAACCATTACGGTCAGTTGGAATATAAACTGGCTTTGCCCCACTCATGACTAAAGCACTATTGTATAAAGATTTGTGATTGTTGCGGTCAAATAATACTAAATCGCCTTCTGACAAAAGTGCACTGGCACAAATCTAGTTGGCACTGGTTGTACCGTTGGTACAAAAGTAAACTTTATCGGCATGATAAGTTTGGGCGGCCAATTTTTCTGCATCAAGAGGCGTACCAGTATGAGTCATCGTATCGCCTAATTGAGGTACGGTGTCACTGGTGTCGGCAAACATTAAGTTTTTGCCGAAGAATTTGTTAAAGACAACGCCAGCGGGATGCAAATCATAATATTGGCCATTGTGGTGGCCAGGCGTAGTAAAACTAATTGGCTTTGCTTCAGCGAAGTTGATTAAATCAGTCAAAAAGCCTGGCACCATCTTTTGTTCATAGTCTTTAGCAGCTTGGTTGATTTTGGCAATATCAGCCTTGCTTGCTTGACCATCCACCTCAATCACAGGAATAGGAAAATCAGATTGTGCTCGCAAATCTGTTGCTTCCTGCTTAGCAGTTCGATCGCCATTTTTAATGACAATAGCTGCTAATTCAGAACTGTTGTCGATTTGATCAAGCGGAACAGATGACCATTCCCGTAATTGACTAATATTTACTCCATTTCCAATAGCAATTTTTAAAAAATCCATCTTTTCCCTTTCCAATTTGATTACAATTTTAAGTTGCTTATTGCAAATCTTATGAAAATCTTTATAATCTTTTTTTACAGTAAGGTTGTAATCTGGCCTATATTCGTAATTTACAGTACACATTATTATATAAACATTGGAGGTTTTAGACAAGTGCACTTGCCGTGTTCTCCTCCGCAGGGATAGATGAATTTTTTTGTTTCACAATTAAGTACATTCTTGGAGGAAAATATTTTTTATGTCAGAAGAAATCGAAACCATTAATTTCGAGCCGGGCAAAAAACATTACATGAAGTGGCCGGTTATTGCCTTAATCGACTTCGTAACTATTATCAGTTTTGAAAACATCTTTTACCCATTTCAAAACCAAGGTTTATCTGTAGTTGTTTCATGGATATTCCTGTTATTCGCTTATGTTATCCCTTACGCATTAATGTGTAGTCAAATGGGATTGACTTTCAAAGACCAAGCCGGTGGTCTTGCTTCATGGGTTCGTCACTCATCTAACGATACTTTGGGTTACTGGACCTCATGGATGTACTGGGTACAAACCGTTCCTTACCTAGTAGACGTTTCCAACTCAGTTATTGTTTCATTCTCATGGATTATTTTGGGCAATAACACCTTGGACAAGCACATGTCCACTTTCTGGTTCGGGATCTTGACTTTTGTAATTATCTTGGCATTTATCCTAATTGAAAATACGATTAAGAACTCACTTGAGCTTCTTTCCTTAATCGGTGGTGGTGCCATGTTCATCATGTCCATGCTCTTTGTTTTACTTGCAGCTTGGTCAGTGATGCACGGTCACCACATTGCCACCCAACCATTCAACTGGGATTCATTTAAGCCATCATTTAGTTTGAGATACTTCTCAACTACTGGTTTGTTGATCTTCGCTATGTCTGGTGCCGAACTTGCTGCACCTTACATTGTCCAAATGCGTGATCCCAAGCACGAATTTCCTAAGGCTATGTGGATGTTAGCTATCATGACTGGTTTCTTAACCATCTTTGGTACTTTGGCATTGGCAGTCTTCTTCAATTCCCACCACATTCCACATGACTTTAAGATGAACGGTCCTTACTACGCTTTCCAACTTTTAGGTGAAAGTTTAGGCTGGGGCAAAGGCTTGATGTACATCTTCGCAGTTGTACAAGCTATCTTTATGATGGCTCAATTAGCTGTTTTACTTGATGCTTCAAGTCGTGTATTTGCTGGTGACGTTGCCGACAGATACATGCCTAAGTGGCTTACTGGTAAGAAGGACAAGACTGGTCGTCCAGTTCACTCTTACACTTTGACTTGTGGTTTGGCATTATTCCTTCTTTTACTTACTGGTACTTTGCCAAACATTAACTCAATCTATAACTGGTTGTTAAACATCAACGGTATTATTTCACCATACAAGACTTGCTGGGTATTCTTCGCCCTCGTAATGCTTCGCATGCATGAAAAGAACTACCATTCAGATTATGTCTTCATTAAAAACAGAACCGGTGCCTTAATCATGGGTTGGTGGTGCTTAATCTTCACCTTTATCTGTGCAACTTTAGGTTTCATCCCTCAAGAAGCAGAAGCAACATTTGGTAGTGTCGCATTTAACCACCAATTAATGATGAACATCATCACTGTTATCGTACTCTTTGGTTTAGGTTTCTTATTACCATGGTTACGTAAACGTGAAGAAAAACGTGAAAATGAGATGTAAAAATTATTTTAATCTAGTAAATCAAAAAAGCAGATGAATTTTTCTTCATCTGCCTTTTTTATATTCTATTTATTTTGATTTCTTAGCTTTAGACAACTTTTTAAATCTATCTGAAACAGACAAGCCAGCCATACCCCAGAGACTAACAAGCATACCGAAAACAGTTAAGCCAGTTGCTTTCTTATCACCAGTTTGTGGTAATCGTGCCTTTTGGCTTTTTTCGTTAGCCTTGACAACTGCTTCTGAATTGTTATTTTCATTAGCATTTGTGAACTTCAAATCTGGACTAGGCTTTCCTGTTTCGTTCTTTTTAAGAACAAGGGCATCTTGTCTAGCCTTAGGAGTGTTTTTGCCATGCTTTTGCAAGTTCACACGTCTTGCTTTCTTCTTTGAAAGGAATTTAACTTTTCGATTCTTGTTTTTGGATGGTGCAAAGCTTTCAACTGTTGATGTATCTTCAGTTGGTGTTTCAACATTAGTTGTTGATTCTTAAGTAGTATTTTCTTTGGCACCTGAATCATTAGTTACATCGGAACGTGAGTCTGGTGTTTCGCTTGTGTAATGAACCGTAATACTTATTAGTGTAGTTCCGTCAAGATTTGGACTAATAGCCTTGACACTCTTATTGCCAGCAGCATAACCTGGATCAACATAATCAAGTCTGTAGTCAACTCCATTCTTAGTGATAACTGCATTTACGGGAACTTCATCAAATGTAGTTGTACCATTATGACTTACTTCAGTATATTTATCAGTAACTAAATCATGTTTCAATTTTCTAGAAACAGTAATCTTTTGCGCTGTAGATGGAGCCAATTCATTGCCATTTTGGTCAACATAATTGATTACTTCTTCAAAGGTCTTCAATTCAGAAACTGTATTGACTTTATGCTTTAAGTGGATTTCATAGTGGCCATTGCCTTTGTTTACAAGCCAATTTGAATCAATCAATTCATAATTTTGGTTTGTCCAGTAATTAATACCATTTGAAATGGAAGTGTTGTTTTCATCAATTTTCTCTCCATTATGAACGAATAAATTATTTAAAGTTTCGCCATTTTTATCATCATCGATGTAGGTTATTTTACCATCTGGTCTAGATCTATAGGTGAATTGGTCGATTTTTATCTTTTGTGTATTACTGGACCAACCAGTTGATCCAGTAATACACAAAAATAATGACTTAGGAAGATCTGTCTTGATTAGCTTATCTTTACCATATACATCATCAGGGTCTACACTCCAGCTTTGAGAAGAACCATACGTTACTGTTAAAACGTGTGTGTCACCTTTATATAAAATGCTGAAATCGTGCCATCCTTCGATATCAATTAATTGGCACTTTCACTTGTAATGGGATGAGTAAAATATCGAGTATATCCTTTATACCAGTTAGGATCATTTTTATCCAAAATTCTGATTTGGCCTTGTAAGTTACCATCTTTATCAACATATGTATCACCATAAACCTTGTCAGGATCTTTTATATCAGATGTGTAAACGAAGCCTTTATCCATTGTACTGGTAGTATTAATGTGAGTATCAAAATAATACTTATTTGGATCTTGAGGATCTGGAGTTGTATCATCAGGGTAACTTCCATATGGTCCTGATATTGATGGAACAAGAACATCACCGTATTTATGTCCTATACATTTATCATCTGTCAAAGCTTTAGGATTAGTTTGAGGATAAGTATTTCCATCTTTATTGAAAAATGTATCAAATTTAAAGCCAACAGCATCTGGCAATCCACCTATACCTAAGTCACCACCAGCAATTCCTAATTCATCTGGATTTCCAAGTTGAAATGCAATGCCGATGCCATCACCTTTTCATTATCCTTATAATTATAGTCATGAAAATGTTCTTTATTACGAAGCTGAATCTGGCCTTTCATTTCAAAATCAGTATTAGTATCAATCTTATCTTTTAGATTGATCTGACCAATTTGATATCGATCAGCCCAAACGGCGCTACCCTGCCATCCTTCTTCATCACCGGTCCCTTGTTTACATACGTTAGTGTAATCGAACCATCATAATTTTGTATTTCTTTTTCATTTTGCTTAAGAGATAGGTCTATTTTTGTTCCATTATCATATTTATGAAAATTAAACTTGTCTTTCAAATCCTTAGAAGTTACAGTTTCTTCTTGATAATCAGAAGCTTTCAGTCCTTGAACTTGTTGACCTTCATTAGCAGTGCGTGTTTCATCACCACCAGGGTTTGAACCTGATTTGCCAGTAGCAGTACCATCAGAAGTAGAACCTGCTGATTGAGCTTGTGTAGTTCCAGTAGTCCCAGCATCTGCTTTTACTTCTTGGGTAGTCGCATTTTGCAACAACATACAACCCAATACTACAGAACACAAACCTACTGATAATTTTCGTAAACTATACCTATTCTTCATCTTCTATATCCTATCTAACGTTTTTCCTTATTCCTTTTATCACATTCGCAATCCTTATTTTAAGAGGAACAAAAAATAAGACAATAGTTTGGAGTGGTTTTGGTATATACCATAAAAATAGAATATTATTCCAGCTTTGGAACACAACATCTCAAATTTGCGGTATAAGATTATATTTTTAAATAACAAATATAGATACCTTACAAAAATATGAAGCACAGAAAAAAGGCTCAATTCCGAACAAAACCGGAATTAAGCCTTCTTCAGTTTGATAACTTGACCTTAAACTGGTTCTTTTTCATTCATAAAATCAAATTGCTTTTGAAATGCACGACCCTCTCTCAAGTCATAAACAGAGCCTAAAACAGGCGTAAGTGCAAATGGACGCAAAGTATTAATATCTTTGGTTTTATTTGCATAAATACGGTGCATTTCTGGTTTAATCTCAAGAATCTTATCTATGTATGATGGACTAATCTCATCGACATAGCCTTTAAGCGTAAAACCTACGCTGCTTAGCTTCTCTCTGCCGCGCAAAGCAGTTAAACAAACGCGGTTATTGCCTTTAATGTTATGGTAAAAGTTCTTTTGGTTAGTAGTTGCGAAGATTAACCGTCCATCTTCATTAAAGTCAATGTCAACAATATTGGTGTGAGGTTCACCATTTTGGTCAACCGTACCAAAAATTGCAGAGTGAAAACAAGAAACGATTAAATCTAAAAAGTCATTATTAGTTAAATTGGTGTCTAAATTGGGAACATGTTGTCTCATAATCTTTATCCATTCTCTTTTAACTTTAACTATATTTTTATTAGTAAGTATACCTGAGATTAAAACATAATACTATTTTAATGCTCATGAAATATATTAATTTTTCCTTAATCGTTTGCCAAAAATCCATTTTTTCGATAAAATTTTAACTAACTTAAAATAAGAAAAGAGGATGAGTATGGACTTAGATTACAAGAAACTAGCTCAAGCAAAAAAGGATGATATTTTACGTGACTTGGATGAATTAATCGCAATTGATTCTTCCGAAGACTTAAACAACACTTCTAAAGAATATCCTGTTGGCCCAGGTCCCGTTAAGGCAATGAAGAAGTTCTTGTCTTTTGCTGAACGCGACGGCTTCCACATTAAGAACGTTGACAACTATGCTGGCCGTGTTGATTACGGTGAAGGTGACAAGCGTCTTGGCATTATCGGTCACATGGACGTTGTTCCCGCCGGTGATGGCTGGGTAACCGATCCTTTCAAAATGATCATCAAGGACGATAAAATTATCGGTCGTGGTTCTGCCGATGACAAAGGCCCAGCATTAGCTGCTTACTACGGTATGCTTTTACTTAAAGAAGCTGGTTTTGAACCTAAGAAGAAAATCGACTTTATTGTCGGTACCAATGAAGAAACCAACTGGGTAGGTATTGATTACTACTTAAAGCATGAACCTACTCCAGACCAAGTTTTCTCTCCTGATGCCGAATACCCAATCATCAATGGTGAACAAGGGATCTACACTTTAGTACTTAACTTTAAGGATGATCAAGAAAAAAGCGCTGTCATTCTTAAATCCTTCAAGGCAGGTATCGCAGAAAACGTTACCCCACAAAAGGCTTATGCTACTATTCAAGCAGATGACCTTGATGAAATTAAAGCCAAATTCGAGCAATTCTTGACTGACAACAAGCTTGAAGGTCAATTCGATATCAACGATAACATTGCTAAGATTGAACTCACTGGTCAAGGTGCGCACGCTTCAGCTCCTCAAGTTGGCCGCAATGCTGCAACTTTCTTAGGTCTCTTCTTAGATCAATTCGACTTTGCTGGTCGTGATAAAAACTACCTTCACTTCTTAGCCGACGTTGAACACGAAGACTTCCAAGGTAAAAAGCTTGGCGTCTTCCATCATGATGATCTAATGGGCGATTTATCCTCCGCTCCTTCAATTTTTGAATACACTGAAGATGGCGCGGCTATTCTTAAAGACAACATTCGTTACCCACAAGGCACCGATCCAGACAAGATGGTTAAGCAAGTTAGCGAAAAATTTGGCGACATTTTAACTCCAAGCTTTGCTTCATTTGAAGAACCTCACTACGTACCTGGTGATGATCCATTAGTTAAAACCTTGCTTGCAGTTTATGAACGTCAAACTGGTAAGAAAGGCCATGAAGTTGTCATCGGTGGTGGTACTTACGGACGACTCTTTAAGCATGGTGTCGCATACGGTGCTCAACCTGAAGATGCGCCAATGGTCATGCACCAAGCTAACGAATACATGAAAGTTGACGATTTGATCAACTCAATTGCTATTTATGCAGAAGCAATCTACGAATTAACTAAAGACTAATAATCAAAAAGGCATCCTTGCAAAACGCAAAGATGCTTTTTCTATGCAAAAATATGACCCAAGTAATATCCTAGAAATACTAGAACTACACCGCCTATGTATGATGCTAGTGCGTAGAAAACTAGTCCACGATAATTTTTGCTTCTATATAATTCAACTAATTCCGTATTCATGGTTGAAAAAGTAGTGTAACCTCCTAAAACACCAGTCCCTACAACAGCATAAATAAAGACATTTGCTTTAATGCCAAATACAAAACCTAAAATAAAGGCACCTGTTAAATTAATAAACAAAGTTGGGATAGGCAAATTAGTAAACTTTTTGCCGATCCATTCCCAGTGCTTTTTACCATAATTAGTGATTGCATACCGAATCATGGCACCAATTGATGCTCCAATACCAGCTAATAATAAATTCAACTTAATCTTCCCTTCTCAATAACTGACCTACAGCTTTACCAACGCCCATGCCTAAATAAGCGAAAAAAAAGCCAAAGACGATCGATGCCAAAAAGTAAATTAATGCCGTACCAGGCAAATTAGCCTGAATATTTTTCAAGATATCCAAATTAAAAGTTGAAAAAGTCGTAAAGGCTCCAACAAAGCCGGTACCTAATCCAACCGTCAACCATTGGTACATTGTTTTAAATTCCATAAAGAAATACGTGAAAAATGCTAATAAAAAGCAGCCAATAATATTTCCCCAGAAAGTACCATAAAAGCTAAAACCAGCATTTAAACTTGCACGTGCCACTCCGCCAAAGAAAGCGAAAAATGCCACACTAATATAGTTACTAATTTTCGTAGACAAATACAATTCCTCCAAACAAAAAACGCCTACTCTACCCCTATGGGACAAAGTAGACGTCATTAGATTTCTCGGTTAATGGTGAACGTCATCACCTATTTAATTAACATATTGAATATACAACAATCACCAAAATCATTCAAGTGCAAATTTAGTAACAATATACTTGAAAATGATATAATTAATCCAAAAGAAAGGGTGAGCACAATGAATTTTCCTTATGAAAAAGAATTCCGCACGTATTGTAAGCAAAAGAAAAAACTAGCCGATTCAACCATTTCTCTAGCAGATAAATCCGTTACGACTTTTTGGAATTACTATGCGGCTAACGTTGATTCAGATGCAAATGTCAACGATGTTAGAGCTGGTGACATCCGCAATTTTTTGGCTTCTCTTGAAACTAAACTGCATTTCAAAAGCAACACAGTTAACAAATACCTGAGTCACATTAAGATGTACTTTGTTTTCTTAAGTGAATACGACTATATCATCACCTATCCGCTCTTAAGTCTGCGTGGCAATAAATTTGATCGCAAGCAAAAATATATTATCAATTGGATGCCCTATTTGCCTGATTTAATCAAAATTAAGGATATTCATCCCGAAACCGTAAGAATGATGGCGGCCATTGCGGCTGGATTCAAACCAAAAGAAATCGTTGTTTTAAAAACCAATGATTTGCTTAAGCACGTAGATAATGATGAAGTTAAGCAATATATCAAAGATCATACTGATTATTCCAAAAGTGCTGATCCTTATATTTTTGCTCGTAAAAATGGTGAGCCCTACGCCTCAGACTTCAATATCAATCAGAGAATTGCACCTGACAGACAAATAATTGGGATGCAGCTAACAACGCATAAATTGCGTATGAGCTTCGTTTATTCGATTCTTTCTGATCACCAGCTGTCTGATAACCAGATATTGAAGACTTTACGCATCACCCTTAAATCACTTACCTATTATCGTAAGAATATGACTCTTTATGTTGAAACCGAAGATTTTAAATTAGACTAAAAAAGGCGACTGTTCTAGTTGAACAATCGTCTTTTGTTTTATCTAATTCCTTGGTGCTGGACCTCTGCCTCGATGATTATTATTCAAAACATATTCTTCAATCAACTGCAGCACTTGGTTGTTTTGTGGAAGTTCCGAGTGTTGGGCTAAGCGTCCTGTTACCGTAATCTGCGTATAGTGCTTCACAGCACCTTGATAGATGTATTTTCCGGCTTCTACACTAGAAACAGGAACAATCCCATCAGCCACGTAATTCTTCGTCCCAGCGACTGAATACATCGTCAAATAACTAGGCAGTTTCTTTCTGTTTTTAATAAAGTCTTTGAGCATTTGCGTAGGACGGTTTGACGTTTCCGCAAAGTTATATGGTGAACCGATTGTCATCAAAACCTTGATTCTGATCAAACGATTACTTGTAGTATTAAAGTAATTTTCCAAAAATGCAGTATAAATCAAACCACCATTGGAGTGCCCTACTGCCTTGAAGTTATTGAAATTATAGCGCCGCTTCAGTTCATTAAAAGCCATATTAAACCAGCGGGCTTGCTTCTTAATATTGCTATAGCCATCATGATTATTCTGGAAGCCGACAACAATAAATGGTTCATTGTCGTTACGTCTAATTCTTCCAGTAAAAATCATCTGGCCATTTTCTTTAAAATAGACTTTAAGCAAACTATGGTTTTCACGATCTCTTTGATTGATTTTTTGCACCAAAGTATCAAAACGATTTACTGAAGCAGAACTCCCTGGAATCATAATTACTGGTGACATGCGTGAATCACGCCGCATCTGTAATTTATTAGCATTTTGATTAGCATAAACTGCGGCCGGAATCGCACAAACAATAGTTGCCACTAAAATCAATATTGGGTAAAGCCATCTTTTATATTTTCTCATTTTAAACTTGCCTCGTATTTATTAGCTACTTGATTATCTAACTTAACAAAAGGTACATAGATTAAGACATCTACTATTAAAATGAAAATCGTATAAATTAAAGCTACGACATTACCTCCTGTTCCCATCAATGGTGCTAAAATTCCTGGCGTACCGTCTGGAACTGGATAAACCAATGGTGGGAACAATTTAATCCAAATGGCGATACTGCCCAAAAGCATATTAACAATTGGACTTAAAACAAATGGAATGACATAAATAGGATTCAAGATTGTTGGAATACCGACTACCAGTGAGAAATTAACATTAAAGAATACTGGTACGGAACTTCTCATTGCAATTGCTCTTTTTTGTTTTTTATTACTAAACAAAATCAAAGCAATAACTAAGGCCAAGGTAGCTCCTACACCACCAATTCCTCCAAAGCCATTGAAAAGTGATTGCAAAGTATATGGATAAGGAATGTTCCAAGGTGTCTTATGCGATAGGGCATATGACAAATTGGCAATTGATTCATTACCAAAAATATTGCTGCTAAAGTTTAAAGTACCAGCATATCCTAACCAAATCGTAAAAGTAGTGATCAATGAAATTAAAATCGACAAACCATAACTACTATGTTGGTTAGCTACTGTCGACACGCTTTGAGCAACTATTCTGTCCATCTGGTATTGCCTGTATGTAGCAAAGCCCAAGTGAATAACTAGCGCACAAGCTAAAACAATCAGCAGTGGTTTGATATTAACGATAATCGTTTTAACGAGGTCTCTATCCTTAATCTCTGGTATATCGTGGCCAAATTTGGCAAATACCCAACCTACAAAATAACCAACAATGATCCCGAAAATAAACCATGTGGCATTATAATAATTCATTTCATACTGCTGCGTATTACGGATCGTATGAATAAACATCAAAATATACGATGCAACGCTCGCTACGCCTACGATATTCGAATTTTTACCATAATGGCGCATAGATAGTTAACTCGGCACTAATAAAAGCCGCATAGAGCGCTAAAACGCCGGTTGTCGCTAAACTTACATCGCTAACGATTGCACTAGCAAAATTATGTGCTGGAAACCACTTAATAATGTTGGTTAAACGCCCAAAGAAACTATTAGTCGTTAAAAAACTATTAGCTAAGGCCCAGCAATATGTTCCAATTAAGGCAAACGGAAAGATCGAGACCATCGTTTGCTGTAATATTTTAATAAAAGTTAACTGCTTGTATTTGACTAGTAGATCAACTATCTTATTCTCATTCATATTTCCACCCTTTTCTTTTCCTTACAAATATACATTTTTAGGTGAAATTGAACACGAAAAAAGACGTTTAAAAATTTAAACGCCTTATAGTTCATATTATTCAGGATCTGAATCTGAGTGGTAAGTAATACTGAACCCTGCTTGGAATTCCTTGCCTGGTTCCAAGTGATTCATGCCATATTTATCTTCCAATTTGCCGTCCGCATCATTACGGTCTGCGATACCCCACCATGGTTCGATGCAGACATAATTTGCAGTCTTTGGATATTGTGACCAAATACCAACGAATGGAGCGTTTCTAGTCCAAACATTAATGTGGAACTTGCTCTTGTCAGTTCTAAGTGAAACTTTATTATCACGTCCGTGCAATTCATAAATTAAGGCATCGTTCTTAAATAAGTCGTCGCTCAATCCAATCATACTATCGGTTGAAGCCAATGAACGGTTTTCCCAATCAAGGCTAGCATCCTTAAGAGGAATTCTAACACGTGCTACTGATGGGTGCATGTCGAAGTAGTAGTCTTCCTTCTTTTCACCGTTCTTAGTTGGTAAATTGAAGCCTGGGTGGCCACCAACACCGAAGATCATTGTTTCATCGGATTTGTTAACAACACCGAAGTTTTCTTCAAGCAAGTTATTCATCAAGTTGTAGTTAACTCTGAATTCAAACTTGAATGGGTAAATCTTGCGTGTTTCTTCGTTGTCCTTTAATAAGAAAGTAATGCTTTCTTGAGTATGATTTTCAACTTCAAAGTCACAGTTTCTAGCAAAACCGTGTTGACCCATGTGATAAGTCTTGCCTTTATATGTGTATTCATCGTTCTTTAAACGACCAACAATTGGGAAAAGAATAGGTGCATGTCTGCCCCAAATTTCAGGATCAGCTTGCCACATATATTCTTCACCAGTATGAACGCCTTTTACGCTCTGAATTTCTGCACCGTGGTCTGAGATAACCACTTTGATCATATTATTTTCAATTGTATAATCCATACTATTTATCCCTACCTATCAAATCAAATAACAAAAATCGGAATGTAATCGCTTTTACTCTATTCTAACATAATGACCCGATAAGTTAGAGCAAATTTTAGCCAAGAAAAAAAGCAGTCAACAGACTGCTTTTTAATTTCTACAAGATAAACTTAGTTAAGTCCTTATTAGTAATGATATCGCCTAACTTGTCTTCAACGTAGGCTTCAGTGATGGTAATTTCACCCATTTCCATGTCAGGACCTTCGTAAAGAACATCTTCAAGCAACTTTTCAAGAATAGTTGAAAGACGTCTTGCACCGATGTTATCAGTACCTTGGTTTACACTGAAGGCAATTTCAGCAATCTTGTCAACTGCTTCTTGAGTGAAGACTAACTTAATGCCATCGGCCTTCATTAAAGCAACATATTGCTTAAGCAATGAGTTTTGTGGATCCTTCAAGATCTTTACGAAATCATCCTTAGTCAAAGCATTCAATTCAACACGGATTGGGAAACGACCTTGCAATTCAGGAATCAAATCACTTGGCTTGCTTTCAGCAAAGGCACCAGCGGCAATAAAGAGAATATGATCAGTTGAAACAGGACCATACTTAGTGTTTACAGTTGAACCTTCAACGATTGGCAAGATATCTCTTTGAACACCTTCACGGGAAACTTCACCAGAATTACGCTTGTTACCAGCAATAATCTTATCAATTTCGTCAATAAAGATAATACCGTTGTTTTGACTTCTTTCTATCGCACTTTGGTAAATAGTATCGTAATCGACCATCTTGCGTGATTCTTCTTGAATTAAGACTTCACGTGCTTCTCTTACTGGCAAGGTACGCTTAACTTTCTTCTTTGGCATAATGTCATTAAGCATTGAACCCATGTCCATGCCCATTTGACCCATCATGTCGCTCATTGGGTTTGCCTTAGGAGCTTGTTCAACTTCAATAGTAACTTCACGATCTTCAAGAAGTCCCTTGTTCAACTTTTCAGCAACATCCATTCTTTGGTTGCGTACTTCATCAGTAACTTCTTCTTCGTCATTATTATTTTGGTTGTTGCCACCCATCAGCATTGACATCATGTCTTGCATTTGTTGCATTTGGCTTTCACGATTTTCGCGTTTAACACCAGGTGCAAGAAGACGTACCAATTGCTTATTTGCCTCTTTAGTAGCTTGTGGCTTTACGCGTTCAAATTGCTCCTTTTCTTCCATGCGAACAGCTTCACTGACCAAATCGCGGACCATTGATTCAACGTCACGACCAACGTAACCAACTTCAGTAAATTTAGTTGCTTCAACCTTAACAAAAGGTGCATCAACAATATCTGCTAAACGACGAGCAATTTCTGTTTTACCTACACCAGTAGGACCTGCCATGAGCAAGTTCTTTGGTGTGATTTCCTTTTGCATCTCTTTGTTAAGTTGCATTCTACGGTAACGGTTGTAAAGTGCAATCGCTACTGACTTCTTTGCTTCATCTTGACCAATAATATATTCATTTAAGATTCTAACTATTTCTTTTGGAGTCTTAATAGCCATTATTTTTTCTCCTAAATTTCGTCAGTAATAATTTTATCATCAGTAAATACATCAATACCTGATGCGATTTTAACTGCTTCATGAGCAATTTCATCAGCCTTCATGTCTTTAGCATGACGAGTCATCGCAATAGCAGCAGCTTGAGCAAAGTTACCACCTGAACCAATTGCTACTACATTTTCATCTGGTTCAAGCACCTCACCATTACCTGAGATAAGTAGAAGGTCTTTATCGTTAAACGCAATTAGCATTGCATTCAATTTTTGCAAAGCTGGGTCTTTACGCCAATCTTGTGCCATTTCAACAGCAGCACGACGTAAATCACCGCTGTAGCTTTCAAGCTTGCCTTCAAGCATTTCTTGCAAGCTTACAGCATCAGCAACACCACCAGCAAAACCGATAACTACACGGTCATGGTAAATTCTGCGAATCTTTCTTGCAGTTGCCTTAGCAATTACCTTTTCACCTAAGGTAACTTGACCATCACCTGCAATAGCAGTCTTGCCGTTAAATCTTACTGAACAAATTGTTGTCATTATTAAACCTCAACTTTCTTTATTACGAGGAAAATATTTTTCATAATCTGATTTTAGATGAGCTGTAGTCACATGCGTATAAATCTGAGTTGCAGATAAACTGCTGTGTCCTAATAATTCTTGGACGCTACGCATATCAGCGCCGTTATTTAGCATTGCCGTTGCAAACGTGTGTCGCAACTCATGTGGATGTACTTTACCACTAATCCCTGCTTGATTAAAAGTTTTTTGCATTACATATTGAATTCCACGATCACTAATTGCTTTTCCTTGATTACTCAAGAAAACATGCTGTTCATCTTTATCCTTTAGTAAACGCGGACGAGCATTATTAAAATAATTAAGCAGGGAGTTTTTAGTTCGATCATCAAAAGCAACATAACGATCCTTGTTGCCTTTCCCGTGAACTAAAATTGTCTTCAAGTCTAAATCAATCTGCGGCAAAGTCAAGCCACTAACTTCGCTGACCCGCATCCCCGTTGCATAAAACAGTTCAAACAAGGCCAGATTGCGCACAGTTAGCGGCTTGTCTCCTTGCAAAGAATCAAATACTTGCTTGATCTCTGGTTGGTAGAAAAATTGCGGCAGCTTTTTTTCGCCACGTCTGATGACAACTGTCTGAGTTGGATCTATTTTCACGATCCGTTTTCTAGTCAAAAAACGGTAAAACGAATGCAGACTCGACATTTGTCTTGCTTGACTGCTGCGGGCAAGCTTGCGGTCGCCCAAGTGCTGAATATAGATCTGAATATCGCGTTCAGTTACCTTTTTCCAGCCTGCAAAGCCACCGTTTTCCTGCCAAAACTTTTTTGCCTCATGCAGATCCGTAGCATAAGACGATATTGTTTTTTTACTATAGTACCGCTCAAATTGCAAGTAAGAGATAAATTGATCTAGTTCATCCATGTCATTTTTCATTAGTCTAGGACTTCTGCCTTAAATTTATCTAAACTAGCCAAGCCACGTTCACTAATCTTTTCATGACGTTCACGCTTTTTGTGAATCTTCTTGCCTTCAAGAGCTGGCAAAAGAGCAAAGCTGGCATTCATTGGTTGGAAATTCTTAGCACTTGTAGTGGTAATATAATTAGCCATTGAGCCTAATGCAGTATCCTTTGGAAAAGCAACAGTCTCTTCGCCTAATGCTTCCCTTGCTGCATTAATACCGGCAACTAAACCACTACCGGCACTTTCTACATAACCTTCGACACCAGTCATTTGACCAGCAAAGAACAATCCTGGTCTATTTTGAGCTTCATAGCTAGCTGTTAAAACATCTGGAGAAGCCATGTAGGTGTTTCTGTGCATCTTGCCATAGCGAACGAAACGAGCATTTTCAAGACCTGGAATCATTGAGAAGACACGCTTTTGTTCGCCAAACTTCAAGTGAGTTTGAAAACCAACAATGTTGTACATTGAAGCAGCGGCATTATCTTGACGCAATTGAACTACAGCATATGGAGTTTCACCAGTATGAGGATCTTCCAAGCCTACTGGCTTTAATGGACCAAACAACATTGTTTTGGCACCACGAGCAGCCATCACTTCAATTGGCATGCATCCCTCAAACACGTCATTTTTCTCAAAACCGTGAAGTTGAGCAGTTTCCGCATTAATCAATTCATGAGCGAACTTTTCATATTGTTCCTTAGTCATTGGACAGTTCAGGTAAGCAGCTTCACCACGGTCATAACGAGACTTCTTGTAAACAATGTCCATATCGATTGAGTCCGCAGCCACAATTGGAGCTGCAGCATCAAAGAAATGAAGACTATCTGTACCAGAAAATTCTTGAATTTTTTCGGCTAAAGCATCGCTAGTCAATGGACCAGTAGCGATAACTGTAATGCCATCTTCTGGAATTTCGGTAATTTCTTCTTCATGAACAGTCACATTATCAAGACCGCGAAGCGTGTCGGTAATATACTTGCTAAAACTGTCACGGTCAACAGCCAATGCGCCACCTGCTGGAACTTGAGTCTTATCAGCAGCCTTCATGATCAATGAATCCATCTGACGCATTTCTTCTTTTAAAAGACCAACTGCATTTGACAATTGGTTGGAACGCATTGAGTTTGTACATACAAGCTCAGCGAATTCGCCAGTTTCATGTGCAGGCGTTTCCTTCTTGGGACGCATTTCATAGAGGTCAACATGGATTCCGCGCTTAGCTAATTGCCAAGTAGCTTCACTTCCGGCTAATCCCGCTCCAATTACGGTAACATTTTTTGGCATCAAATCACCTTTATTTCTTTATTTTTAAATTTTACTTATCAGTTTCATCTTCTTGGGGATCTTCACGGTAGTCGCCGTTTGGACAAAGAATTACTGGGCCCTTCTTTGAGCGCTTTTCAACCAAGAAATGACCATCATTTGGACAGTTTCTGCCAATTGGCTTATCCCAAGAAACAAAATCACAGTCCGGGTAACGAGAACAACCATAGAATTTACGGTTTCTTCTCGACTTCTTTTCAACCACTTGACCCTTACCACACTTTGGACAAACAACGCCAATTTCCTTAACGATTGGCTTAGTGTTACGACAATCTGGGAAGCGTGAACAAGCATAGAACTTGCCATAACGACCCATCTTGATCACCATTGGGGCACCGCAAATATCACAGTTAAAGCCAGCTGGTTCATCCTTAATTTGAACCTTTTCGATTTCACTATCGGCTTTATCCAATTCCTTCTTGAAAGGTTGGTAATATTCATCGACAACGTTAACCCATTGCTTTTTACCATCTTCAACTTCATCAAGTTCGTCTTCAAGGTGAGCAGTATAGTCAACGTTAGCAATATCTGGAAAGAATTGTTCAATCAAAGTATCAACAATTTCACCTAATTCTGTTGGAACGATTGAACGACCTTCAAGCTTGACATAGTAACGGCGTTGAATGGTATCAATGGTTGGAGCATAAGTTGATGGACGACCTACACCGTTTTCTTCCAAAGCATGAACCAAACTTGCTTCGGTATAACGTGCTGGTGGTTGAGTAAAGTGTTGCTTGTTGTCGGACTTAGTCATTTGGACCTTGTCGCCTTCTTCTAAGTCAGGCAAGTCAACGTTCTTTTCTTGTTGGTTATCGTAAACTTGGGTAAAACCAGCAAATTTCATCTTAGAACCAGTAGTTCTAAACATGACGCCATTTTGCACGATATCTGCCCTTACAGTGTCGTAAACAGCTGGCTTCATTTCGCTAGCAACGAATCTTGACCAAATCAACTTATACAGGCGATATTGCTCAGTTGTAAGCACGCTCTTAAGTGATTCTGGTGTTCTGTAAACGCTAGTTGGACGAATAGCTTCGTGGGCATCTTGAGCATCTTCTTGATTCTTGAAGTGTCTTTGACTCTTAGCCGCATATTCTGCACCATATTTTTCATGCAAAAACTTAGATGCTTCTTGTTGAGCAACAGGTGAAGTACGTTTAGAGTCAGTTCTCATATAGGTAATCAAACCAACGGTTCCTTGCTTACCCAAACTAATTCCTTCATACAATTGCTGTGCAATACTCATTGTTCTACGAGTTCTGTAGCCCAAGCGCTTGTTAGCCTCTTGTTGCATAGTAGAAGTAGTAAATGGAGCTGCTGGTTGACGACGACGTTGTCTAGAAATGACTTTAGCAACTTCGAAATCTTTCTTTTTATCGATCTTTGCTAAAACTTCCTTAACAGCATCGATATTAGGCAATTCCTTCTTCTTGCCGTCAACGCCATAAAAGGCTGACTTAAAGCTATCTTTGCCCTTCTTGAAATCAGCATCAATTGACCAATATTCTTTTGGTTTGAATTCTTTGATTTCCTTTTCACGGTCGATAACAAGCTTCAAAGCAACAGATTGTACACGACCTGCACTCAAGCCTTTTTTAACTTTAGCCCAGAGAATTGGGGAAAGGGAATAACCCACGATTCTGTCCAAAACTCGACGAGCTTGTTGGGCATCAACCGTATTCATATCGATGGTACGAGGATGTTTAAAACTTTCTTTAACAGCGTCTTTGGTAACTTCGTTAAAAGTTACTCTGTTTTTGGCATTTTCATCCAAATTAAGTGCATGAGCTACGTGCCAAGCAATGGCTTCCCCTTCACGATCGGGGTCGGAAGCCAAATATACCTCTTTAGCCTTCTTAGCTTCACTCTTTAATTCTTTAATAGTGTCACCTTTACCACGAATAGAAATATATTTTGGCTTGTAATTATCGTCAAAATCGATCCCCATTTGAGATTTAGGCAAGTCACGAATGTGACCCTTTGAAGCGATTACATGATAGTTTCTGCCTAAATATTTTTCAATTGTCTTGGCCTTTGCAGGTGACTCCACAATTACCAAAGTTTTCTTACGTTTTTTAGTTTTTGGTTTACTCTTTGCTTTAGTAGGCATTAAATGCCTCCTTATTAAAATATTATTTTATAATTACAGTCCACAGATTAATTAATACTTTATGAATTGTCAAATCTTTCCGTTTTTAAATTTGAAATTTACGATTGGAGTTGCTCCTGCTTCAATCAATTGATTTGGACCAGCGGAGAGCTCACTGGTTATCGCACCCGGCACCGCATAAATATCGCGGTTTTCTTGCAAAGCAATGCTTGCTGTAATTAATGAACCCGATTTTTCTTTAGCCTCTGTCACAATTACGCTTTTGCTTAAGCCAGCTAAAATTCTATTGCGCTCAGGAAAACGATATGGACGCGGCGGCGTATCGGGCAAATATTCACTAATTACTAGACCCTTTTGCTTAATTTGATTTTGCAGCCAGGTATTTTGTCTAGGATAGGAATAATTTAAACCGTTGCCAATCACCGCAATCGTTTGACCCTGATTATTCAAAGTCGTGTTATGTGCTAAAGCATCAACGCCTTTGGCCAGACCACTGGCAATGACCATGTTTTGTTCAATTAAATTGGGTACCAGTTTTTCCATTACTTGTCTGCTGTAATTAGTTGGATAACGTGAACCTACAATCGTAACAATCTCTTTTGAAAGAAGTGAAGTATCGCCTTGAGCAAACAAAACAAGGGGCGGACGGTAAATTTGCCGCAATTTTTCGGGATATTCTTCATCAAAAAAGCCAATCACATCGCACTGACAATAAATCTGCTTTACCAAGCGATCAAGATCTTTATCTCGAAAAGCCTTTAAACACGCCTCCATCAATTGCTCGGGTAATTCCATTTCCTTGAGATCTTCTACTTCAATCGTTTTCTCACTATTCATCTGCTTAGCGACCGTCAGCAGTTTTACGTAACCAATTCCTTTTTGCAGTTTCAGTTTCAATAAAAATTCTGTCTTGTTCATAAAAGCCTCCACTGTTTATTACGCAAAAAATCGGTATTTTCTTTTTAAAGATTTAATTTTTCTCAAAAAAGTCACTGACTGGCGCAAAAGTTTTACGGTGAATGGCAGTAGGGCCGTATTTCTTCAAGGCTGCAATGTGCTCTTTGGTTCCATAGCCGGCATTATTTGGAAAACCGTATTGAGGATAAATTTTATCATAATCATCCATCAATTTGTCTCGAAACACCTTGGCTACAATTGAGGCGGCAGCAATCGAGTTGGACTTAGCATCCCCTTTAATCAACTTCACTTGAGGCAAATCAACCGGCACATCCATGGCATCAACCAGCAAAGCATCAGGTTTTACATCAAGTGCTCGAACAGCCTGAGCCATTGCCTGTCTATCTGCTTCATAAATATTGATCTGATCAATAACTTGCGGACTTTTGACACCGATCCCTACGCTTACTGCTTCTTCAAGAATCTTAGGATAAAGTACTAAACGTCTTTCTGGCGTTAATTTCTTTGAATCATTAACATCGATTAGATCAAAATCATGATCGATAATCATAGCGGCAGTTACGACAGGACCAGCCAAAGGACCACGTCCAACTTCGTCAACGCCGGCTACCAATTGTTTTTTAGTCCAGAATTCTTTTTCATAGGCAAAACGCTGCTCAAAGGCTTGCTTTTTTTCTAGCAGCTTTGCTTGTCTTTTACGATAGCTAACTAATAATTTTTGTACGCCACTACGCGGATCGCGTTCTAATTCTGCGATTTGTTCTTCAGTGACGTCCGTTTTCAACAGCTCTTTTATCTCTTTAATGGTCATGGTCTATCAAGCGTAATCCTTCCAATGGCACCCTTACGTAAACGTCGCAGCATAAATAATGAGAAACGATCGTAATCATCACGCATTCCATATTTTTCTGTCATCGCCAGCAAAAGATCTGGATCTGCCATATTAGCAATATCGGCCTCATTTAGCTTAGAAAACTTAACTAGGTCCTTAGCATAATATTCACGTAAGTTTTTCAAAACATATAAAGCTACGTCATCTGCATGGAAGACACTATCTTTAATCGCACCAAAAGCGGCTAATTTGTAGCCAACTTCTTGATCTGAAAACTTAGGCCATAAAATTCCTGGTGTATCTAACACTTGGATATTTGCACTAGTCTTTAGCCATCTTTGCCCTTTAGTAACACCTGGCTTGTTGCCGACTTCTGCTACGTTGCGACCTACAAGACGGTTAATTACAGTAGACTTGCCGCAGTTAGGAATTCCGGCTAAAGCAATTCTGATAGTTGGGTTGGAAGCTCCGCGTGCTTCTAGTTTCTTGGTCTTTTCTGAAGCTGCTTTTTTAACTAGAGAAATTAGCTTTTGCATATTTGTATTATGCAAAGAATCAAGAGCTAACACATATTTGTCAGGACCACTTAATTTTTTTGCCCATTCCTTGGTTAAAACTGGATCAGCTAAATCAGCCTTATTCAAAATAATAATATGTGGCTTATTGCCAACCAATTCTTCAATCATTGGGTTTCTCGAAGCTTCTGGAATTCTTGCATCTAGCACTTCGACTAAAACATCGATGAGGCCCATTTTATCTTCTAATTGGTTGCGGGCTTTGTTCATGTGTCCTGGATACCATTGAATTGTTGCCATAATATCTCTTCTTTCTAAATATAATTAATTTTCTTCATCTGTTAAGAAAACAATTTCGGCCATCAAAATTTCTCTATACAGAGTCAAGAAACCATGGCGATATTCTTGTTCTCTCTGAGCTATTCTGCCTAAATAATTTCGTTCTTGTCTAAAAGCATAACGGTAAACAATTGCCCTAAATTCCTTTTGATCATCTGGCAGTTCTTTTTGGCTTGCCGTATGCCTAATTTCTTTAATAAAATCTTCGACCGAAGTTTGATTCATTTGCGCTCTTAAGTCAAATTCCAACTGTTTACGAATTTTAACCGGCAAATAAATCTTATCGATTTGCTTTAATGCATATTGCACCATTTCTACTCGAACTCGGTCAACTTCTGCTCTTTGAGAATAATCTGGCTTATCTTTTTCCAGCATAAATCTAAAGGCAATGGTTGGCACGATCATACTCAAAAGAATCAGAGTAATTTCACTAATCAAAATCAAATGGAAGTCAGCCAAATTGACATTTAATTCGCTCAAAGTATAAGCCAAGGCGAAGGTTACTGCACCGTGAATTCCACCTAAGCTAAAGATCCACGCGTCTTTAGAGCTAATCTTTCCTCTTAGCGTAAGAGAAAAACGACAATATAAGAATCTAATTGCCAAATTAGCCAAATAAAGAATTACACCGATAATAATCGCATCGATAGTTTGTTGATTGAAAACATCTTCACGCATTGAGCGAATAATAATTATACCAAGTAATAGGAAAACAATTCCATTCAGAATATTGATGATTACTTCTAAAAAGGCATAACTATCATAGAAAACTACCGCATTCGTCAAACGACTGCGCTCAGATTCTACATTATGTACCAAACCAGCTGCTACGACTGCGATAATGCCTGAAACATCGATTTTTTCTGCTAAAAAGTAAATGACCAATGGTGTTAAGAAATACAGCACCTCAATTGGCATTATGGCGCTACTGGCCAAATGATGTTTAGATCTTAAACTTGATTGTCGCAAGAAGATTACGAAAACGGCGATCAAAACACCAAGAACGATCCCGCCACCAGCAGAATAAATAAAGTTGCCGATTGCTTCGCCTATGCGCAATTGCTTATGGATGTACCAATCAACCGCCATATTAAGTAAAATAATACCGGAAGCGTCATTGAATAAAGATTCATCTTTTAAGTAAAATTCTATTTTCTTGGGCAATTTAAGTCCATGAACCACTGATTCGGTTGCAGTCGCATCGGTTGGCGTAGAAATCGCCGCCAAAATAAAGGATAAAGGCAGCGAGACACCAATACTTAAATAGATGCCAAAGGCGGCGGTTATCGTAGCCAAAATGATCATGACCACGGTTAAGCCTAAGATGGCTCGCCAGCTGCGCACTACATTATATAACCGCGTCCGCTGTCCCTCGAAAAATAAAAGCGGAGCAACAATCACGCCCATAAATATTTCCGAACTAAACCCTTCAATCATTTGATTGGTTTGCGGAATTAAAGCAATAGCCATCCCGATGAGCATCGCAATATAATTGACAGAGATTTTTCTAAACAAGCGCTGTTGAATCATGTTTGCGACAGCAACAGCAAACATGATAAAGCCGATAAAAACTATTACATTTATTGTTTTATTTCTAATTTAATAAAAAAGCCCAGGCGGGTTTGAGGCTTGGGCTTAATACATCATTTTGTCTTCGTACATTCTGTATGCACGATCAAAAATTGACATGCTTGGTAAATAACTAGCATTAAGTTCTAAATAATCTGACAATTTCTCATAATTTTGTTCTTGCTTTGGAAAAGTCAAATCATGTTGTGCATTATTAGCAAATTGAGCTACCTCATCTGTTGAATCAGCATCCCTTTGCGTCATCAAATAACGATAAAAACTTTCTCGATAAGCCATACATTACTCCAAATAATATAAAATTGCGTAAGCACCATTACCAGCATGAGTAGCAATAATTGGACTGGTTTCGGCAACCAAAACATTAATCTCAGGATTAATTTCTTTAATCTTAGCTGCTAATTCATGCATTGGTTCAGGCGTATCAACGTAAGAAATACCAACTTCTTTGATTCGATCCTTATTTTCAGCAATTTCATCCAAAACTCGTTTATCAAAGGCGCGACTAAACTTCTTGCCACGGCCTTTTTTAAAGACGTTCAATTCACCCTTAGGCATTTGCAATGCGATACGAATGTTTAACATTGTTGCAATTCTACCAGAAAGTGCACCAAGACGGCCGCCCTTAATTAAGTTTTGTAAATTGACAACCATCATTTCCAATTTTTGGTTATCTATAATTTTTTCAACATGAGCGACAATTTCATCCATTGTCTTGCCAGCTTGAGCATCTTTAGCAGCGGCCAAAACTTGGAAGCCTTCTGCTCTATCAGTTAATTCTGAATCGATGATCGTAACATTGTCAGATTGTTCAGCAATCTCTACAGCCTGACGAGCTGCGTCAATTGTTCCACTTAATGATTTAGCTAAAAAGATGCCAATTACTTGGCTGCCATCTGCTGTCAAATTCTTAATCGTTTCAACAAAACGGCCAATTGGTGGCTGACTAGTTTTTGGAAGGTTTTCTGCTTCGTTCATCTTTTTGACAAAATCGCTTCTAGTGATATCAACTCCATCGACATACGACTTGCCATCAATAGTGATCGTTAACGGAACTACAGTAATATCATATTTTTCAATTTCTTCTTTTGTTAGTTGGACGGATGAATCCGTCATAACCTTGATCTTTGACAACGTATTCGCCTTCAATTCTAATTTATTTACCCGTTTTATGATAAAATATGAGCAATATATAATGTATTGTATCAAAAAATTTACTAATTAATAAAGGATTGATTGGATTGTTGCAAAATGAAAATTAGCAAACTCTGGCAAGAGCCTGAACACAGGTCAGACAGATATTATCTTTTAGACAATATTTTCAGTGCCATCACTCATGGAATTGGCTTTGGCTTATCAGTGGCTGGTTTGGTCATCTTAATTGTTAAGGCGGCTCATACCGGTAGCCCTATGAGAATCGTAACTTTTACTATTTACGGTTCATGTCTGGTTCTGCTTTACCTTTTTTCAACACTATATCACAGCTTAATCTTTACCCGGGCAAAACATGTTTTCCAAATTTTTGATCATTCTTCGATCTTTTTGCTCATCGCTGGTTCCTACACCCCATATTCTCTTGTTGCAATCGGTGGTACCTGGGGCTGGACCTTATTCGGCCTGATTTGGGGACTGACTGTTTTCGGTATTATCTACTACATCTTTAACCGCGGCAAGCATGTTATCTTGGACACGGTTTTATATGTAGCGATGGGCTGGCTGGTAATTCTATCAGGACCATATTTGTACAACCGTCTAAGTCCAACAGGATTTTGGCTGTTAGTTGGCGGCGGGATTGCCTACACAGTCGGTGCAATTTTGTTCAGCATGCGCAACGTCCCATTTATTCATACAATATGGCACTTATTCGTCATGCTGGGTTCAATTTTGATGTACTTTTCAGTTTTATTTTACGTTTAAAAAATGCGGTAGAAAATTCTACCGCATTTTTATTATTCACTTTTTTAATCTAAATCATCCAAATACTGTTCGATAGCTTCTTCACTATTTTCTATTTCACAAGCGACAACTTTTTTTCGAATTTGGTTAAGGGTACGGCCTAATTGAGCACCTGGACGCATCCCTCGCTTAATTAAGAAACGGCCATCTACTGCCAATTCACTTGGAGTTTTAATCGGCAAAGCCAAATAACGATCCACCAAAGCTTCAGAAGAAACAGGTTGACCCAAAATGTCAGCCACATCAATGGTATTGATAATTATATCTTCCCCAGCTTCAAACAATTCGTAATCAGTTGGCACATGATCTGCAATCAAATCAAACATTTTAATAATTTGTTCAACTTTTTCAGTCATGGCATTGGAGTTCTTCCAATCGCGCATAAATTTGCCAATGTTTTCATTAGGCACTTTAAGCAAGATAATAATTACTGCCCACAGGCTAGTTTCCATGGTTGGACTGAATTTTAATTGTGGGTAGACTTGCAATAAGTCCTTTTTACCAGCAAAATCGGGCACGTCTTCACTTAATTGCGTATCTAGGAATATTTGAAATGCCTGTCTTGAAAATGGTCCTAAGCCCATTTTGACAAATTCTTCGCGGATACGTTCAACTGAAATCTTCTTTAACAGCTCATGATTGTCTTTGATAGCCTGTTCAGTTTTTTCTTCTAGCTTAAATTCCAATTGACTCATGAATCTGACGGCACGCATCATTCTTAAGGCATCTTCATGGAATCTCTTTTCAGGATTGCCAACGGCACGAATGATATGATTCTTTAAATCTTCAATACCATTGAATAAATCAACGATATCACCGTGCATGTCCATTGCTAGGGCGTTAATCGTAAAATCTCTTCTCTTTAAATCTTCATCAAGGTTTTGAACAAAAGTTACGTGATCCGGTCTTCTAAAATCCTGATAACCGGATTCTGTTCTAAAAGTGGTGATTTCATAACTTTCACCGCCATATAAGACAGTTACGGTGCCATGTTTAATACCAGTATCAATTGATTTATCAAAAAGTTCCTTAACCTCTTCTGGATAAGCACTGGTAGTAATATCGACATCGTGGACATGTCTATGCAGTAAAACGTCTCTGACGGAGCCGCCGACAAAATAAGCCTCAAAGCCTGCATCTTCAAGCGTTCGCAGGACCGGCATTGCTTTAACGAATATTTCTGGTAAATTATTTATTCTAATCATTAATAAAATCTCAATTCTTATTCTTTTTAATTTTTTGTCTGTTAGAATGAAGGAAAAGATTTAAAGGAGGTAAGGCAAGATGAAAAGAATCAACAAAGCAACATTCATTGATCTTTTGATGATTGCACTTGGATGCGCCATCTACGGCATCAGCCTAGATATGATTTCCGTACCCAATAAACTAGCAGACGGAGGTTTAAGTGGTATATCGTTGATATTACGCCACTTCTGGGGCATCAACATGGGTTTGTCGACCCTGATACTAAACATTCCTCTTATTTTATTAGGTTACCGTTTCATGGGTAAACGCCTTTTAGCGTATACAATTTGGGGAACGGTGTCTCTTTCCTTTTTCCTTTGGTTTTGGCGCTCAGTTCCTATTATAAAACAATTAGATTTAGAACACGACCTCTTCCTCTCAGCAATTTCTGCTGGTGTGCTTTCCGGGATCGGATTAGGACTGGTCTTTAGATATAATGGAACTTCTGGAGGAACTGATATTATTGCCAGAATTTGTCAGATTAAATTTGGTATTTCTTCTGGTAAAATGCTGCTGTTCTGCGACGCCGTAGTTTTGTTTGCTTCTCTATCATACTTGGATATCAAGCACATGATGTACACGCTGCTTGCGTCATTTATTTTATCCCGCGCGATGGACACAATTCAACAAGGCGCCTACAGTGCTCGTGGTCTTTTGATTATCTCAGATAAATATGAACAGATTGGCCAAATGATTGACCTCAAGCTGGAACGCGGCTTTACCTATTTCCAAGCATTGGGTGGCTACAAACAAGATGAAAAAAGAGTAATCTACGTCGTAGTTGCACCACGTGAAATTCCTGCTATTAAACAATTAATCAAGCAGGAAGATCCTAATGCCTTCGTTTCAATTCTTGAAGTGCACGAAGCTGTGGGTGAAGGATTTACTTATAAGCAAAAACGCCACAACTTCTTCATCAGAAAATAAAAAGAACCGACTGAAAAGTCGGTTTATTTTTTTACAAATTATTATATAAGTCCTGCATTTCATCGTCCTCAGGGACAAGCTTCAAGTAGCGTTCAAGCAGTTGCTTAGTAATATCGCTATTATTTTGAGCATTGAAGAACATAATCATTTGACGCAGGAAATCAGGATTTTCTTTAAAGTCAGGGTAAGCTAATAAGAATTCGCTTTGAGCTTTTTCACTATTGTCGAGTCGTTCATAAGACAAGGCCATATTCCAGTGAGCTTGAGGTTCAATATTCTCATTATCCAAATCTTTGAACAAAGCGATGTTGCCGCTATCTTGATGCATATGAAGATACAAGTTAGATAGCTGCATACGCAAATCACTGTTGTCTGGAGCAATTTTTAGACCCTTTTCAAGCAAATCTCTGGCAGTATCCATTTCATTCAAATTAGCAGCGGCTCTGGCTCCTAATGAATACAAAGTTTCATCTAGTTCGTTATAAGCTAAACCGGCTTGTGCGGTCCGCAAAACTTGTTCGTTGTCGTGCTTATGTTCATAAGCTTGCGCTAATAATGGATATGCATTGACATAATCTGGACTCTGTTCAATTACTTCATCTAAGAACTTAATTGCCTTGTCGTCATCGCCAACCGATAACATTACCAGCCCAGCTTCGTATTTGCTATCAATATCGAAAATACTGTCGCTACGTTTTCTAATAATTTCAGCAGCTTGCTCATAGTTGCCCATTTTAGCATTTGTGGCAAAAAGACGCTGATTTAAGTTAACTTCGCCAAATGTTTCTTGTCGTTGAACTAAATCTTTATACAAGGCTAAAGCTTGTTCGTAGTCACCGCTTAAATAGTCTAATTCTGCTAAACCAAATTTAACCGCATCTTCTTCAGGTGCAATTTTCAGTGCTTGCAATAATTTATCCTTTGCTGTCTCAATTAAGCCGCTTGTTTGGTAATAATCAGCTTGAACAAGCAGACTATCCAGATAAGCAGAAGAGTATTGAGAGACGCTATAAAGCAGCGACAAGCCATCGTCTTCATCGCCATCATTAAGTAAAATTTCTGCTAGATATACTTTAAACAAATCTTCTTTAGGAAATTTGACAATTAAGGCACGATATACTTCTTTAGCTAAATCAGTAAACCCTAAACCCGTCAGGTTTTCAGCTAGTGATGCTAAAATTTCAGGATCATCATTATTTAGTGCTTCTTTTAAAAGGTGCTTGCTCTGTGAAAAATCATGATTTTGAATCGAATCAAGCAATTGTTCAGAATAACTCATTGTTTTGCCTCCAATCAGACTATTATTGTACTAAAAAAAGACGCCGGAACAAAACCCAACGTCTTTTATTAGATGTTTAAGTAATTGACTACTTAACAGCTTCCTTAAGAGCCTTACCTGGCTTGAATGCAGGTACTTCACTTGCTGGGATTTCGATTTCATCACCAGTTTGTGGGTTACGACCCTTACGTGCTGCACGGTGGCGTACTTCAAAAGTACCAAAACCGATCAATTGTACCTTTTCACCCTTAGCAAGGTTGTCTTGGATTGAGCCAAAGATAGCATCAACAGCAGCAGCAACTTCCTTCTTAGTCAATTTAGTCTTTGAAGCAACTTCAGAAACTAATTCAGCTTTATTTGCCATAAATAATTCACCTCCTGAATTTGAACCCGAAGTCCAAAGTTTGTTCTTTGTTTTTAAAAAACAAGGAATAATGATCACGACTAATCATTGTTTCCTAGAAACCAAAATATCACAAAACCCTTATTACAACAAGGTTTTTTAGCAAATTTGGCAACTTTTTTATTACTTTCTCTTTCTAGGAATGATTTTTATCGGTGTTCCTGTAAAATCAAAGTTTTGACGCAATTGATTTATAAGGAATCTTTCATATGAAAAGTGCATCAATTCCGGATCATTTACAAAGACCACAAAAGTTGGCGGATTAGTGCTTACTTGGGTCATGTAGTAAACGCGAAGTCTCTTTCCTTTAACCATAGGCGTAGGAACAAGCTTGCTGGCTTCCAGCAATAAGTCGTTTAAGACACTTGATTGAATACGTTGGTTTTGGTTGTCATAAACTTCTTTGACCATTGATGGAATTTGATCGAGACGTCGACCAGTCTTAGCAGAAACAAACAAAATTGGAGCGTAATCCAAGTATTGGAATTCTTCTCTGATTTCACGTTCAAATTCTTTAGCACTGGTACTGTTCTTCTTAGGCAGATCCCATTTGTTAACCACAATGATAATTCCACGGCCTGCTTCATGCGCATATCCGGCCACGTGCTTGTCTTGTTCTCTAATGCCTGTACTTGCATCAAGAACCAGCAAAACCACGTCTGAGCGTTCAATAGCGCTCATAGCACGCAAGACAGAATACTTCTCGGTCTTTTCGTAGACCTTGCCGCGTCTTCTGATTCCGGCGGTGTCGACTACCTTGAATTTTACCCCATCTTTAGTAAAAGGCGTATCAACCGCGTCTCTAGTCGTACCTTCTTCGTTAGCAACAATAACTCGATCTTCACCGAGCAACTTGTTAACAATAGAAGATTTACCAACGTTTGGTCGACCAATTACGCTGAATGAAATAACATCCTCAGCTTGGGTATCCTTATCTTCAGGGAATTTATCAACAATGGCATCAAGCAAGTCACCAATACCGGTACCATGACTACTTGATACAGGAATTGGATCGCCTAAACCTAAACTATAGAAATCATAGATATCATTTCTTTGTTCAGGGTTATCAGCCTTGTTTACAGCCAAGATAACTGGCTTTTTGGTACGGTAAAGCAAGTGAGCAACACGTTCATCAAGATCCGTCATATGATTTACTACACTAGTTAGCATAACGATAACGTCTGCTTCTTCAATAGCAATTTCAGCTTGTGCACGGATCTCCTCTTCGATTTTACCGCCTTCCCAGGTAATACCCCCAGTATCGATTAGATCGAATTTATGGCCCATCCATTCGGCTTGAGCGTAGTTTCTATCGCGAGTTACACCAGGCTTATCTTCAACAATTGCTAAGCGCTGATTAATAATTCTGTTAAAGAGCGTTGATTTACCGACGTTTGGTCGGCCCACAATCGCTACAACTGGTAAAGCCATTTTCACCCTCCTTTACAAATTAGAAAATAAAAAAGCCGACGTCTGTCGGCTTTTTTAATAGAAATGACTATTTACGGTCCTTTAATTGGTCACCAATGATGTCACCTAATGCAAAGCCGTTGTCATTGTCACTCATGTACTTCTTGTTTACTGAGTTTTCGTTACGTGAACGACGTGGACGAGAACTGTTGTTGTCTGATGAAGAAGCGTTTGAGTCAGCAGCCTTGATTGAAAGTGAAATTCTTCTGTCACTTGGGTCAATGTTCAAAACCTTAACCTTAACAGTTTGGCCAACCTTTAAAACATCGCTTGGCTTGTCAACGTGCTTGTTTGAGATTTCTGAAACGTGTACCAAACCTTGGATACCGTCAGCAACTTCAACAAAAGCACCAAAGTTAGTCAATGATTTAACTTCACCTTCAAAAACATCGCCTTCATTTAAGTTAGCAGTAGCTTGTTCAAAAGGAGAAGGTTCAGTTTGCTTAATAGACAGGGAAATACGATGTCTGTCATTGTCAATACCAATGACCTTAACCTTAACATCTTGACCAGCCTTTAAAACATCGCTTGGCTTGTCAACGTGCTTGTAAGAAATTTCTGAAATGTGAACTAAACCGTCAACACCACCAACATCGATGAATGCACCGAAGTTAGTCAAACGTGATACCTTACCTTCGACAACGTCGCCAACAACTAATTGTGATGCAACCTTGTCGAATGCCTCTTCACGTTCTTCTTCAACTAAGTCCTTGTGTGAAAGGATCAAACGGTTCTTGTTTGGATCGATTTCAGTAATCTTAAGCTTCATAGCCTTACCAATGTATGGCTTAAGATCTGAAACGTAACGGTTTGAAATTAATGAAGCTGGTAAGAAACCACGAGTACCAACATCAACAAGTAAACCACCACGTACTGATGAAGTTACAGTACCTTCGATAGCTTTGCCTTCTTCGAAGTCCTTTTGTAACTTGTCGTATGCTTCTCTTTCCTTTAAGCGGGTAACTGAGAAGAAGAATTCACCATTTTCCTTGTCGCCACCGGCTCTTCTTAAAACTAAGGCCTTGAACTTGTCTCCAGGCTTAACTAAATCGCGTAAGTCTGCGTTACGATCTGAAGTGTATTCACGACGAGTGATAACACCTTCAACACCAGCGTTTTCAACGCCAACATCGATTTGGCCGTCTTCAACGTCTAATACTTCGACATCGACAATATCTCCGACCTCAACTCCTTGCATTTGCTTTAATGCGTCTAAAAATTGATTACTGTTTTCTGACATATGTACCTCCCAATATCACGTTCCATTTTAAATGAAAGTCAGATATTTTTCTACTATTTTGTGCTGTTTTTTAAAAAATTTTTTGAGTTTTTTTGATTTGAGCTAAAATTGCCTCTACAACCTGGTCGATCGACATATTTGTAGTGTCAATTTCAATTGCATCATCTGCCTTTTTAAGTGGCGAAATTTTACGGTGTGAATCCTTGTAATCTCTTGCTGCGATGTCTTTTTCAATTTCATCAACAGTTTGCTTTGATTCGATCCCACGTTCCTTAAGATCTAAAAGACGGCGTTCAGCACGTGATCTAGCAGAAGCTACCAAAAAGATCTTTAATTCAGCATTAGGCAATACTGTAGTTCCGATATCACGACCATCCATAATAACATTGGTCTTGCCTGCCATTTGACGTTGCAAACTAACCATCTTTTCACGAATCTTAGGTAAAGCGGAAACTTGTGATACGTTAGCTGAAATTTCTGGAGTTCTAATTTCTTTAGAAACGTCTTTTCCAGCTACGTAAACTTTTTGTTCACCATCTTCGGATCTTAATTCGATTCCATCTTCATCAATGGCTTTTAAGATTCCCGCTTCATCCCCGTAATCCAAATTATGATTACGAGCAATAACTGTACATGCACGGTACATTGCACCTGTGTCAATATATACAAATGACAACTTTTTAGCGATGATTTTAGCAACCGTGCTCTTTCCTGCTGATGCAGGACCATCAACTGCTACTTGCATTTCAACAAAAAAGAGATCTTACCGTCGACCTCTTTTATCCTTTCTGAAAGATTATTTTAACTTAAGTGTCTGGCCAATATTGACATTTGAAGTGTCTTTAAGATTATTTAACTTGGCTAATTGATCAACAGTGAGTCCATGTTTTTGCGCAATACTAGTCAAAGTATCACCGGTTTTAATTGTATAAATAGTCTTTTCCGATGAACTAGAACTAGTTTTGGCAGAATCATTGCTCTTTGAAGAAGCTGAGGAAGCTGATGATTTTTTCTTAGCTTGAGAGCTCTTGCTCTTTGAACTTAAAGAAGTTTTCTTGACTGTTTGAACTTCAGTAGCTTTTTCAGAAGAATGATTTGAGGCTAAGCGATATACTGTTGGAACAAGTGCAATTAAGATCACTGCTAGAATTGCAATTGTTGCAATCCAGCGACCAGAGCCGTTAGGTCGATGATCTTTTGCGCTTCGCTTCTCAGTAGGACGCTCATAGTGCTTGTATGGACCCGTTGATTTTTTATCCATCTATAAATTCCTCCATTCACTTAACGGATTAATTCTAGCATATTTTACGAAGCTTTGAATATAAAAAAATCCATCAACTTTTGCAGCTGATGGAATATTTTTTTAGTTTAAATTAAATCTTTTACGGACAAATGGTTTAATCGTTGTAATCGTTGCTTCAAATAACAAGTAAACTGCCACACTGTTGATGACACCTTTTAACAAGTTGAACGGAACAATAATGCTAAAGATGTACGCCTTCATTGATGGCAAATGGAGCAATTGCCCCAAATATACTTTTTCCGTAAAGTGGTAAAGCGCACCATAACCTTTAATTGCTGGCAAATTAGGCACTGCAGTAATTGCATAAACAGGAGTTAAAACAAAGGCATTAGCTACAGCTAAGATGCATGTCATTGCTAAAACACCAATGATTAATCCTACAACCGGCATTAAACGTCCTCTCAGCGTCTTTCTACTCTCAGGGGTTACTTTCCTACTAAAGAAATAAAATGGCAATGAAAACGACATAGATGCCAAAAACGCTGTTATTTCACCAATGACAATTGGAAGTGCAAAACCGCTAAAAATTAAACTCAAAATCATTCTGATCACAGCGATGATAATTCCTGGAACGGCTCCGAAAATAAACATCCCGATGGTAATAATGACGTCTGAAAAATCAAATTTCAAAAAGCCCACACCAGGCATAATTGGAAATTCGAATTTCATAACTACAAATGCAATACAGCCAATTAAGGCATATGCGACAACATTGGTTAAGTTACCAGATTTAGTTCTAGCTTTATCCATAACTTACGTTCCTTTCCAAGAAAAAAGGTCTATTGCTTCAGCAACAGACCCTTAAAAGTAAAGTAAGATTTTTATTGATCTGTCTTCTTCCATCTAGACTCTAACTATCGGTATCATAAAAGATTCAGCCACAAAAGTGGGTCGCGGACTCTCACCGCCGGTCGGGACTTTCACCCTGCCCTGAAGACAATAACCTGATATTCAATTTACAATTATAAGTTAATCCAAACGCATTAACTTGTCAACTTCATTTTTCGATAATTCCCGATATTGACCGGAAGTAAGCGAATCCAAAGTTAAGAAAGCATATTTTTCTCGTGACAATTTTTCAACCAAATGGCCAACTGCCTTAAACATTCTTTTTACCTGGTGGTAATGACCTTCATGAATAGTCAATTGGACAATTTGAGTATCCTTACGCTTATCTGTTTTAAGCACTTTAACCTTGGCAGGAGCAGCCTTAAAATGATCCAGCTTAACACCATGGGTCAGAGTTTTAATCTCTTCTGGAGTCAAAATCCCTTTGATCTTGGCTACATAAACCTTTGAAACTTCGTTTCTTGGATGCATTAACAAGTTGGCCAATTTACCATCATTAGTCATTAATAAAAGACCAGAGGTATCGTAATCCAGACGACCTACAGGATATAAACGGTATGGTACGTCTTCAAAATAATCCACTACTGTCTTTCGATCTTTGTCATCGCTAGCAGTTGAAACAACACCACGTGGCTTATAGAAAAGATAAGTGTGTAGACTTTCTCTTTCGATTGGTTCATCATCCACTGTGATATTGCTAAAAGTGTCGACCTTAGTACCTAATTTAGTAATAACTTTACCGTCGACTTTAACGCGTCCAGCAGTAATCATTTTTTCTGCTTTTCGTCTTGACGCAATGCCTGCTTCCGCAATAACTTTTTGCAGTCTTTCTGCCATTATTGTCCTTCTTTCTGAGTATCTTGATCTGTCTTCTTAGGATCAAACAAATCTATTTCTTCGTTATTCGCACTATCTTCAAAGTCTTCAATTAGTGGAAGATCAGCTAAACTTTGATAATTGAAGTATTGTAAAAAGTAATCAGTAGTCACATAAAGCTTTGGATGGCCTGGTGCTTCTTTCTTACCATTGGTTTCGATTAAACCGCGCCAAACCAAGGTCTGTAGCGCACCCGAAGAATTAACACCACGAATATCATCAATTTCTACTCTAGTTATTGGTTGACGATATGCGACAATTGCCAAAATTTCTAAAGCTGATTGGCTTAAGTTTTTCGTTAAATCTTTTTGGAAATATTTTTCAATTATTTCAGCTGTTTGAGGACTAGTAGTCAGCTTATAGGTGTGAGCTACATGAATTAACTGAATTCCAGAATCTTTGTCCGCAGCTAATCTTTGCTTAACCTTTTCTGCAATTTGCCCTAACTCTTTGCCATCTACTTCAAGAAGCGCAGTCAAATTTTGCTCTTCAATTCCGCTATCTCCAGCTGCATATAGAAGTGCTTCTAAATTTGCTTCCTTACTTGCCATTTACATCCGCTCTTTCTAAATCCAAATCACCGAATTCTCTTGCTTGCATAATATAAATTTCATGCTTTTTGCTTAATTCGAGCATCGCCAAAAACAATCCAATCACATCAGAAATAGACCGCATGCGATCAGCACAACTAAAAAAGCTGACTCTCTTTTTTTGCTCTAATCGCTCATGCAAATAATCAATCATATCGTTAATTGGCGTTTCTGCCACTTCGATTGAAGCGGTATTTGGCTTACGTATTTTTAAGCGTCGTAAAACCATACTAAAAGTCGTAGCTAATTCATCCGACGTAATTTGACCTTTAGGCAACGGCTGCACTTTAACCGATTTGGAGACACTAGCCTCTTTAGAAACCGTAATCGGCACTTCTTCGTTACGCTCTTTAAAATAGGCTGAAATCTTTTTAAACACTGAATATTGAATCAATTGCTGAACCAACTCATCACGTGGATCTTCTTCTGGTTCAACTTCATCTACAAAGTCATTTTGTGGCAATAAGTATTGTGACTTTATCCGCAATAAAGTCGAAGACATCACAAAGTATTCACCAGCAATTTGCAAATTTAGTTTTTGCATTTGCCCCAAGTATGCAAGATATTGACTCGTAATTTGGGCAATAGGGATATCATAAATATCGATTTTTTGTGACTGAATCAAGTGCAGCAATAAATCCAATGGACCTTCAAAATTAGGTAATTCTACTGTTAAATCTTTTTTATCCATCTGCTTCAACTGCCTTCAATAAGTCGGTATATTCGGGTACTGCCGTAATTCGCTTATTTGGATATTCATTCTTTAACTCGGCAAAAATATCCTTTTCATAACTAATTTCACGAAAACCTGGAGCAAGAGACAAGTAGCGAATAATAATGAACTTATCTGTCATTTGTGTACCCAACACACCGACAACATTATTTTGCTTGTTACGGTACAAAAATAGCACGAAATCATTGTCTTCTTGATTCAAACTGATTTCTTCTTTTAGGTTTTCGATATTTTTGAAATCTGGCAAATATGAGAGCAACCCCATAGCCGTCTTTTCATAATCTTTTTTATATTGTATTAGCATAACTTTCACCTAAAGACGTGGATGAGTCTTTTGATACACTTGTAAAATATGTTTTTGCGACAAATTAGTATAGATTTGAGTGGTACTAATATCAGAGTGACCTAGAATCTCTTGCACAACTCTCAAATCTGCACCATTTTCTAATAAATGCGTCGCAAACGTATGACGCAAAGTGTGAGGCGTAACATCTTTAGTGATACCTGCCATTTGACAATATTTCTTAATCATTTGCCAAATAGCTTGCCTAGTTAATTTTCCTCCACGATTATTCAAGAAAAGATGTTCATCATTTTTCCCAGATTTAAGAATTAGTGGATCGCGAACTTGCTTTTGATACTTATCAATCCAGTGCAATGCTACAGGACTAATTGGAATCAGTCTTTCCTTTGATCCCTTTCCTAAAACACGAATTAAGCCAAGATCTTCATGGATATCTTGTAATTCTAAATTAATCAATTCGCTAACCCGCATTCCTGTAGCATACAAAGTTTCCAAAATCGCACGATTCCGCAGACCCAATTTTTGTTCTACATCTGGTTGTTCTAACAAACGATTAACTTCTTCTCGACTCAAAGCAGTTGGCAGACGCCGCTCCTTTTTGGGTAAATCAATTTCCAGCATTGGATTTAACTTTTGAATACTTTGTCTTGCTAGCCATTGATAAAATTTACGCATGCTCGAAATAAGTCGACTAATCGAACTCGTTGCCTTATTCAAATCACGCTGTCTAGCTAAAAAGGCATCAACATCACTAGCTTCTGTTGGCCATGAAGACATCCCCTCTTTTTTGATAAAAGAAAGATATTCTTCGAGGTCTTGTCGATAAGCACTAATTGTATTGGTGCTCAAGCCTCGCTCAACTTGGCTAAAGCGTAAGTAATCGTCTATTTGATCCTGCAACTCATTATTCGTCATCGACATCCTCTTCTGGATCCTTAATCAAGGTGATCGTTCCTGCGTCTTTATTTTCTTCAATTAAGCCATCTTTAAGCAAGTGACCTACAGCACGCTTAAAGGCTGACTTTGAAATACCAAAGTAAGATTTAATCTCTTGAGCATCAGACTTGTCGTAGAAAGGCAAAGTCTTAGTTTCACGTCTACGCAAACTCATCAAAATCATTTGTGCATCGTCGTCAATTTCTTCAAATGCTCGAGGCAAAGCACTCAGGTTCAAACGACCATATTGGCTGACACCAATGACTCTTCCCTTAAATTGTTCGCCTAAACGCATTGGACGAGGCATTTGGGAAGCGTGAACAAAGCCCAAGTAATAGTCGTCAGTTAAAACAAAGGCTCCAATTTCACGACTGGCATAAACAGTACAAAAGACATTTTGATTATTCATATTATTAGGGAAGTTGGCAGCTAATTGATCAAAAATGTTTTCATCAGCAAGCTTTGCCCAAATTCGATCCTTGTAGTCTGTTTCCAATCTAACCAATAAACGATCATCACGGCGTGGCCATCTTTCCTTTTCGCGTGGCAGATCATCCATTGACAATACAACATCCTTATCAGGAAGGCCAACATCGACGAATACACCTAAACCAGGTCTTACTTCAGTGACCTTCCCCCAGCCATATTGATCTGGTTGAGCAAACGGTAAAAATTGCGTCATTTCACGATCATGATGCTTATTGTCATAAATGAAGCCTTCAATTTCATCACCAACTTTAGGAATATCATCCTGAGTGATTTCATGCTTCTTTAGTTCATAAGTAATTCCATCGATCTGAACATAATAAGCATTCTCATTTTCATCAATAATTTTTCCTTTTTCAACAGTTCCAAGCATATTTAGCGTCTCCTACTTTACATATTCTTATATATAAGTATAAGTGAAATTTGAGCAAAATAAAATAGCCAGCTCGAATGCTGACTATTTTTTGATTAGCTAATCTTATTTTTTATATCTTAAATTAAAGGTTTGAGATTTCGCCTTGGTAGATAGCACCACGACGAGCGTCAACAGTAATAGTTGAACCATCAGAAATCTTTGAAGTTGCGTCAGTAGCACCAACAACAACTGGGATACCTAATGATAAGCCGATAACTGCTGCGTGTGAAGTTAAACCTGAAGCTTCAACAACTAAGCCTGAAGCCTTCTTAATAGCTGGGTTGTAGTCAGGGTCAGTAGTCTTAGCAACTAAGATGTCGCCTTCCTTAACCTTGCTGTTAGCTTCTTCTGCTGAGTTTGCTATAACGGCCTTGCCGATAACTGAACCGTTACCAACACCTAAACCTTGAACAAGCTTGTCACCGATGATTTGTAACTTCATCAAGTTAGTAGTACCTGAGTCACCAACTGGAACACCGGCAACGATGATTACAAGGTCGCCATCCTTAACAAAGCCCTTTTCCTTAGCTACCTTAGCAGCTACTTCAAACATGTCATCAGTTGATTTAGGCTTTTCAGTCAATACTGGTTGAACGCCCCAAACAATACCTAATGAGTGTTGAATCTTTTCGTCGAATGTCAATGCAATGATGTCTGCGTTTGGACGGTATTTAGAAATCATACGTGCAGTGTAACCTGAATTAGTTGCAGTAATGATAGTCTTAACACCTAATTCTTGAGCAGTACGTACAACTGATTCACCAATAGCTTCGGTTACGTTTGAACCCTTGTAAGCTTCGAATCTTTGAAGTGCTAAAGTGTTACGCTTAAGCATTTGCTTTTCAGTACGTTCGTCAATTTCAGCCATAGCCTTAACAGCCTTAACTGGGTAAAGACCGTTTGCTGATTCACCTGAAAGCATAGTTGCGTCAGTACCATCAAGAACAGCGTTAGCAACGTCTGAAACTTCGGCACGAGTTGGACGTGGGTTTTCTTGCATTGAGTCAAGCATTTGGGTAGCAGTGATAACTGGCTTACCAAGTGCGTTAGCCTTACGGATTAAGCTCTTTTGTACAAATGGAACTTCCATGAATGGAATTTCAACACCCATGTCACCACGAGCAACCATCAAACCATCTGATACTTGCAAGATTTCGTCAGCGTTGTCAATACCTTCTTGTGATTCAATCTTAGGGAAGATCTTAACGTAGTCTGCACCTGCTTCTTCACAAAGCTTACGGATATCTAAGATATCTTGAGCTTTACGTGCAAATGAAGCAGTAATGAAGTTAATACCGAACTTCAAACCGAACTTGATGTCGTCAGTATCCTTTTCAGTGATACCTGGGAGGCGGATTTCAACGCCAGGAGCGTTAACACCCTTCTTTGAACCGATAACACCAGTGTTTTGAGCTTCACAAACTAATTCTCTCTTTGAGTCGTCCTTTTCCTTGATCAAAAGGTCAACCAAACCGTCATCGATTAATACGTGACCACCAACGTGAGTATCATCGTACAAACCATCGTAGGTAACGTGGATCATGTCCTTGTTACCCTTCTTGGTAGCATCCATTGATACACGGATCATGTCACCGGTGTTAATAGTAAACTTGCCACCTTCTTGTTCAGTGGTTCTGATTTCAGCACCCTTAGTGTCAAGGTCGATACCAAGAAGCAAACCAGTATCCTTTTCCACTTGACGAACCATCTTCATACGAGCAAGGTGTTCTGGGTGGTCACCGTGTGAGAAATTGAAACGGAATACGTTTGCACCAGCTTTTGCTAAAGCGGTAATAGTTTCAATATCGTTTGAAGCTGGCCCTAAAGTACTAACAATCTTAGTTTTCTTCATTATTAAAAAAATCCTCTCCAAAAATCAACTAAATTAATATTTAGTCATTTCTTCATTTACATCCATAAGCGCATAGTCGCCTTGGTGTTTACCATCAAACAAATCAAGAATGTCGTGGGTTTCAAGTTTGCTATTCTCGATGCCGACAGCTAAACCGCCCTTCCCATCAAGAAGCAACTTAACAGCATAGTTACCCATCTTAGTAGCATTTACTCTATCTGTGACAGTAGGTGAGCCACCACGTTGCATATGTGCAAGGACATTAGCACGGGCATCAAAGTCACCATATTTAAGTAATTCATCCTTAAATTTATCGGCAGCCATGACACCTTCTGCTAAGACAATGATACCATGATCTTTGCCATCTGCAAATCCGCGTTTAAGAGTTTCTGCAATTTCCTTAATGTCATAAGGACGTTCAGGAATTACAATAGCATCTGCGCCGCTTGCAACACCAACACGCATAGCGATATCACCACATTCACGACCCATTACGTTAACAATGAATACTCTGTGGTGACTACTTGCAGTGTCACGAATCTTATCAATTGCGTCCATAGCAGTACGACAAGCAGAATCAAAGCCGATCGTGTAGTCAGTGTAAGGAATATCGTTGTCGATAGTTCCTGGCAAACCAACTGAGTTTACGCCGTGGCGAGTTAAGGCCAAAGCACCGTGGTATGATCCGTCACCGCCAATAACGATAACTGCATCGATACCGTGCTTCTTCAATTGCTCTACACCCTTTTGTTGCACTTCTTCTTGTGCAAATTCAGGGAAACGAGCACTGTACAAGAATGTACCGCCTTCATTAATCTTGTGGTCAACATTTTCCGTAGTTAGCGGAACAAAGTCACCTGCAACCAAACCAGCGAAACCGTAACGAATTCCAAAGACTTCAAGGCCATGATGAATGGCAGTCTTTGTCACAGCTCTAATTGCTGCATTCATGCCAGGGGCGTCTCCACCACTAGTTAAAATACCAATCCGTTTCATGAATTCACCTCATCATGATTATTTTGTGTAATTTCTCACATCAAGTAAATATTAACATTTTTTGGTTCAAAAAGCTCATAAAAATTGCGCTAATTTAAGCTTTATTTTCGAAAATCGAATTGATAGCACTTTCATCTGCGATAATTGTTCTTCTTTTAACAAAATTTAGTCTTTGAAGTTTACTTTTCGCAGATTAGTTAACAAATATTGCATTTTATTTTGATCAAAACGATCGCCCTGCGTCCGCAATCCAAGCAAATAAATATCGCCTATTTTCAGAACATCGTTAAACTTTTCATAAGCAGCTGGAAAAATGATAACCTCCTGCTGACTTGAAGAATCGGCAAAACTGGCAAAAGCCATCGTCTTGTCATTCTTAGTTCTAATTCTTTTAAGACTCATTAACTTGCCTACACCGATTCCTGATTCATTGAACTGGAACTGATTCAAAGGCAGGGCGTTAAACTTTTGCGCATATTTTTGAACGGCAACCAGCGGCGTTGTTGTCGTAGCAAAGCCCAAAACTTTTTCTTCCATTTCGGCTTTTTCACCGTTAGTTGGTTTTTCAGCTGGCTTCAGTGGTGCATCCCCCAAAATCTCAGATAATGAAATATTCTGCCCCGTCAATTGCACATTTGCAATAATATCCTTACAGTTAGCCAACAATTCATTTCTGTTATCCTCAATCTGATCGAATGCTCCTGCCATGATCAAGGCTTCAATGGCATCAATTTGTAAAAATTTAGAATCTATTCTACGCAAGAAATCACTAAGTGACTTATACGGCTTAGTATTAGCCGCAATTTCTTGGGCAAAGTCTACACGCAAGCCTTTAATTGCCTTTAAGCCAACTAAAATATTGTTATTTTGCAACGTGTATTCCAATTGGCTGTGGTTGATATCAGGCGTTAGAACACGAATATTTGCTTCTTGAGCCTGCATTACATATTGCTGAGCCTTAGCCGAAGTAGCAGAATTTAACATTGCAGTATAGAAAGCTGCTGGATAATGTACTTTAAGATAAGCTAGCCAAAAGGCGATCTTGGTATAAGCCACAGCGTGAGAACGGTTAAAACCATAATTGGCAAACTGCTCAATGTAATGGTAAACGCGCTCACCTACTTCTTTAGCGTGCCCGTTTTTAACTACACCAGCAATAAATTTGCTCTTTTCCTGCTCAATGACATCTTGCTTTTTCTTCGACATAGCCCGGCGCAAAATGTCGGCCTCTCCTAGTGAAAATCCAGCCAGAATTTGTGCCGTTTGCATAACTTGTTCCTGGTAAACCAAAATTCCGTAAGTTGGCTGCAGGATCTGCTTCAAACTTGGATCAGGATAGCGTACTGTTTCTTTGCCATTCTTTCTGGCAACGAACGTATCAATATTTTGCATTGGACCTGGACGATACAAAGCATTTACCGCTACAAGATCTTCAAAATTATCTGGATGAAGCTGACGCAAAACGCGTCTGATTCCTTCAGATTCGAATTGGAAAATCGCATCAGTTTTCCCTTGTTGGAATAATTCTAATGTCTTAGCGTCATTCAAAGGGATCTTATTAGGATCTATCTTAACTCCTTGACTACGCACTAAGTCTAAGATATTGCCCAAAACAGTTAAGTTACGCAAGCCTAAGAAGTCAATTTTCAATAGACCCAAAGATTCAACATATTTCTTAGTTTGTTGAGTAACAGGGATGCCAAGTGGACCTGCTTGCAAGCCTGAAATTCCGGCAATCGAATCATCACTAATGACTAATCCGGCCGCGTGAATTGAATAGTGTCGCGGCAACCCCTCTAATGCCATTGCCGTTCTGAAAAGCAGCTTATTTTCTTCTGTGGCATCAACAAGCAGTCGTAATTCACGTGATTCTTCGTAGGCTTGTTTTAACGTCATTTTTCCCTTAGAAAACGGAACAGCACGGGCCCATTTATTAACTTCAACCATTGTTAGACCAAAAACGCGGCCTACATCACGCAAGGCTTGCTTAGCAGCTAAAGTACCAAAAGTAAGAATCTGTGCCGCATGATCCATGCCATATTTTTGATACATGTATTTAATAACCGTATCTCGATGAATATCAGGAATATCCAGGTCGATATCAGGCATTTCATGTCTAGCTGGGTTTAAGAAACGTTCAAACAATAAATGGTATTTCAATGGGTCTACTTCTGTGATTCTTAATGAATAAGAGACAAGCGAACCACAAGCGGAACCTCTTCCAGGGCCCGTTGTAATTTTGACGCGGTGGCAATAATTGATGACATCCCAAACAATTAAGAAATAATCATCAAAGCCCATCTGATTAATAATTCGCAATTCATAGTTGAGGCGTTTTTGATATTCTGCCGGAATTTTTTCTTGCCCAAATCTTGCTTGCAGGCCTGTCTGAGCTAAGTAATGCAGATACTCCTCAGAAGTTGGAAACTTATTTTGATGATATTTTGGTAAAACTGGCTTTTGAAAAATTACTTCTGCATTGCATTTTTCGGCAATTTTAGCAGTGTTATTAACCGCATCATCCAAATCAAAGCGATGGTATCTTTCAAGCATCTGTTCTGCATCAACCATATAATGCGAACCGTCTTGCTTAGCTAGTGGCACCATATCCTGCATCTTTTGACCTGAGCGAATGGCCCGCAAAGTCTTTTGTAAAAATTGATCGCGCGGTCTTAGATATTCGCTGTCTTCAACGGCAACTAATTGTAAATCGAACTGCTTGCTTAAAGAGCGAACATAATCGAGATAGTCCTGAGCATTTTCGGCCGCATAAACGCCAAGATAAAAGTCAGGCACAATTTTCTTTAAATCACGCAAATAGTCACTGCCCAGTTGCTGGTTAGTTTCAAAAAGATAGACTAATTCACTTCTAGTATTAGCGGGAATAATTACCAATAAATCATCTAAGTATTTGGTCAGTTCTTTGAGGGTTAAAATCTTATCGTTTTGACCATTTTCGGTTAACAAATTAATCGCACTAGAAAGCCGCAACAAATTATGATAGCCCGCATTAGTTTTCGCAAAGACCAGCAAATCATATTTTTGCGTGCTATCAATCAAGCCATTTAAGCGAATTTGGATCCCTAAAAGTGGCTTAATCCCCTCTTTTTTAGCAATTTCATAGAAGTTAACTAAACCATACGTTACATTGATATCCGCCAAACCTACAGCACTATAGCCCTTTTCTTTGGCCGTCTTAATCAAATCCGCCACTTTGGTTGGACTATCTAGCAATGTAAATGAGCTTAGATTTTGCAGTGCAGCTATTTGCATAATAGTAACCACCTTTCGCCAAACTTGTATTAAATTTAGTATACCAAATTGCATTAATCGAGTTTGAAATTAGCTTCGGATTTTGATAAAATTCTACACGAAAGAAGGAATTAATATGGGTCGATATATCATTACAATCGTATGGAGCGTAATCTACATGTTTATTGTAGGCTTTATTGCTGGTCCTTTAACCCAAAGTGCTTCATTTAACGTAACCGACATGAAAAACTGTGTCATTGTTGGCGTTATCTTTGGTATTCTTTTCTCAGCAATTATTGCAACCATTACTGCTCACACAAAAAAAGATAATAGTAAGTACAGCAAGTTAAAATAATTTATTAATTAAACAAAAATACACGTGAGAATCATTTATCTAACGTGTATTTTTTTGTCTTTTAATAGAACTTGTAATTCTTCTTAGTGTCTACTTGAACATCGCCATGAGTTAAGTATTCGCTAAACATTTGCACGTAATCCTTATCAAGGGTTGTTTCAATCTTATCCATGCTGTATTCCGGATAGAAGCCGCCGCCCATTGCACGATAGTTGTTTACGGCCAAGTGATAAATCTGATCATCTTCAATTGGCTTGCCATGCAAAGTCAATTTAGTTAAACGTTCACCCTCCGGCTTAGATAAATTGGCTTCATATTCGACAGGATAAAAGACATCAAAGTGATAAAGCATTGGCTTAGGTTTAATCCAGCGATCGATAAAGGTAATCTTGCCATCTTTATCCTTCTTCAAAAATCCTGCACTATGCTCAATAATATGACGCAGCTCTTTACCAGTTAATTTCACTCTGCATAATTGGTTAGCATATGGGTAGTTAAGTAAAATATCTCTCATCGTAACCGTCTTATCAAAGCCTTTAGCAGTCTCACTCATTACGGCAGTAGCTGAAACGTCTGCTTTGGTAAACCACAATTGCATCTGTTGAATCAAATTAATGAATGGTGCGCCTTCAATTCTGCCCTTCATCGCATTTTCAATTCGAGCAGACTTGTTTAAGTGAGCAATAGGTTGATCGAGCCATTCTTGCGTTCTCTTATCCAAATCAGCTACTTTTTCTACTACTGCTGGATCTGGATCATAATCGTTGGTGTCAATCAGCTTGGTAGTCATATTAGTAATCTTCTTAGTTTGATCATCAATATCCAAAACTACTTCTGCTACTGCTTCGCCGCGGTAACCTGGTTGCACGATTGCGGTATCTTTAGTTACCACATTCAAACGACGGTGTTGGTGACCAGTTAAAAAGACATCTACTTCTGGAATCTCGGTTAAAATCTTGTAACCCTCATTTTCACCACGATGAGGTTCCGTGGCCTTGCCTGTTACTGGGTCACTTTCAAAACCGCCGTGATACATTACAGCCAAGACATCAACTTGAGGACGCAAAATCTTAGCATAATGCTTAATCTTTTCATAGGCGGAGGCAAACTTTAAGCCGGCAACATTTTTAGCTGGTTCCCAATGTGGAATATATTGCGTGGTAATCCCTAGAATACCAATCTTAAGTCCATTCTTTTCGATGATGACATATTCCTTGCCAAAGAATGGCACGTTGGTTTCAGCATCCAAAATATTGTCATTGATGATAGGTGCCTTATTTTGATCAACGTAGTAGCTTAAATAATCAAGACCAAAGTTGAAGTCATGGTTACCAAGACAGCGTGCATCATAGCCAACTGCGTTGTATGCTTCGGTAAACTTCAACAAATCATTATAATCACCCGTTGAATGGGTGTAAGAAGCTAATGGAGAACCTTGCAGGCAATCACCAGCATCTGTTACTACAACATGATCTGCACCGTATTTTTCCTTCTCTGACTTAATTACAGAGCTTACTCGGCTTAAGCTGATGGGTGCATCATAGTCGGTTTTATTATGGTAATCAGTTGGCAATAAAAAGCCATGCGTATCACTTGAGTGCAAAAATACTAATTTCATTGTTCTAAATCCTTTTCTTAGGCATAAAAAAAGACACCATCATTACAGGTGTCTTTTAATTAGTTATTGCCGTTATCGTTGTTGTTAACAACTTGACGACCCTTGTAATAACCTTTTGGTGAAACACGGTGGCTTAAGCGGTATTCACCAGTAGTTGCATCATAGTGCATTGCTGGAACACTCAACTTAATGTGACCACGACGTGAACGTTTCTTTTGTTTAGAAGTATGTCTTGCAGGAACTGCCATTTAATTGATCTCCTTTATTGTAGTCTTAAGCTTCAGGACTGAGCGTCCTGAATTACTCACGTGATTCAATGATACTATTAAATTAAGAATAAATCAAGATCTATTCAGTTTTCTTCTTGTTTTTATTCAAAAAAGCAACCTTGTTTTGTGCTTTATGCTCTTGGCTATCGCGTCCGAAAAACCAGGCAATAATCATTCCGATGATCACCATCACTACTAACACCACAATCAAGGGCAATCTAACCTTGAAAAAGCCAAAGTTAATAGCAACTGGTGAAGTATTAAGCACCACGAAAATGACTGCAATTAGGGCAACGACTGAGCCAATAATTAAGTTTCTTTGTTTTTCCATCGCCACTACTTCCTAGAAGCAAATCTCAAGGAAAGTTCATCACCGATGACTGGGAACAAGTTGTAAAGTTTAGCTAATACTGCCAAGCTAAGTGGCAAATTAAGCTCACGCTTGTCACTGCCAAAGAAGTGAACCACTTGCCAAGCAACATCGTCTGGATCAAGCATAAACTCTTGAACGTTTTTGACGTAATTGCCAGACTTATCAGCAATGTTAAAGAAGTTAGTGTAAACAGGACCAGGGTTAACGGTCATTACCTTGACGCCAAATGGTTTAAGTTCTAGGCGCAATACATTTGAAAATTGAATGACTGCAGCCTTAGATGCGCTGTAAGCAGCTGATTTAGTAGTTGGCACCTTACCAGCGATTGAACCAAAGTTAATAATTTGACCAGTCTTTTGTTCCATCATGACACGGCCAACAAGTCTAGTGAAGTACATTAAGCCTAAGATGTTTACTTGGAACATGTTGGTTACGTCTTGCATCTTTTGTTCCATAAATTCTTCGAATTTACCAAAACCGGCACAGTTGACTAAGAAATCAATATGCTTTACTTGCTTGGTAATTTCATCAAAGGTCTTTTCAATATCATCAGGCTTACCCATATCTGTTGGGAAGACATAAGCTTCAGCACCTGATAATTCTCTAGCTTCTGCCGCAATTTCTTCCAGACGATCTTTTCTTCTGGCAATCAAAATGACAGTAGCACCATGGCCAGCACTTTCAAGAGCAATTGAACGACCAATGCCACTAGAAGCACCTGTAATAATAACAACTTTATTTCTTAGTGAATCTTTCATTATTCTGCACCTTTCATCGGAATTTCAATACGATCAAAGTCATTTACCAAAACTGTATTTGGAAATACCTTCTTAGCTTGATTCTCTAATTTCTTAGCTTTTGCTCCCATATAACGAGCAGATATATGGTTCAAACACAACTTCTTAACATTTTCTTGTTTAGCAATTTTAGCTGCCTGAACAGAAGTTGAGTGGTAATAATTGCGAGCCATTTTGCTTTCGTCTCCAGCAAAAGTTGATTCATGAACTAAAACATCCGCATCTTTTGCTAAACGAGCAATGCTTGGCGTTGAGCGGGTATCGTAAATGATCGTGACGATGCGGCCAGGCTTTTCTGGTCCCAAGAAATCTTTTCCATTTAAGACGGTCCCATCAGCCAAGGTCACTTGCTCGCCTCGTTTTAGTTGACCAAGAATTGGCCCATTAGGGATATTATACTTTGCTAATTTATCAATTAAAAGTTCACCTGGATGAGTAGCCTCAACTACTCTAAAACCAAAGCTTGGAATACGGTGATCTAGTCTGTCCGTATAAACGCGAAAGCCCTTGTCTTCACAAATCAATCCTGGTTCAGATAATTCAACAAACTTAATGGGATAAGAAACCTTGGTTCTTGATACTTGTAAAGACGTACGCACAAATTGCTCAATTCCAGCCGGACCATAAATCGTTAATGGTCCAACATCCCCTTGAAAAGAACGGGTTGATAACAATCCTGGCAAACCAAAAATATGATCGCCATGGTTATGTGAGATAAAAATTTTAGTGATTTTGCGTAGTCTAATATTTGTTCTTAAAATTTGATGCTGAGTAGCCTCCCCTACATCAAACAGCCAAATCCCATTAAGTTCATCTAGTAGCTTTAACGCTACACAAGAAACATTGCGCTGCTTGGATGGCTGCCCTGCACCTGTTCCTAAAAATTGTAATTCCATGAAAATCCTATTTCTATCTTAAAATTTTGAATGTTTAACAATTGCTTTGGTAATAAATGCACTATAATATTTCGATCCTTCTATATTAGGGTGCGTGTGATCACCATAAAACCAATCTGGATGATTCTTCGAATATGAATACCAATCAATTATTATAAGATTATGATACCGTTTTGCACCTTGTCTTAGCAAATCATTCACCGGTTTTTGCCAATCTCTAGTTGGTACATGAACATTAATCCAGAAAACTTTTCTCTTAGGCCCAACTTGATGCATGATTCGATCTAAGTCATCCATCGAGAATGGTCCATTTGTGCCTAAACCAATCAATACGTTATCGGCTAAAACTCCCTGCTTTTGATAACTGTCAAGTAGGCCAAATGCAACATCTAATTGTCTAGAAACAGCCGCATCAACTAAGGCCTTAGGCATTAATTTCTTTAAGTTGTCACTTGAACCGGCCATGACAGAGTCGCCGATTGCAGTAACTTGAATTTTTTGTGCTAACTGCAAATCAAGCTGCGAAATACCATATTTAACATATGATTTATTAACTGGATGCTTTTTAGCATCTTTTTCCGCTTGTCTAATGATTTTCGACTTACCTTCTTTTTTCTGCTTTTGCTTTTTTAACTTCTTGATCAGCTTAGCATTGTCGCTCTTTTGCTTTTTGGTATTCTTTTGAATTCTTTGAGCAAGTTGAGTCTTATTAAAATCTTCCGCCTTTGCTCTAGGCGAAACAGCAATAGCAATGCTACCTAAAATCAAAACAAATGCCGCAAAAACTGCTTGCGTCTTTTTGACGTAATCCTTAGTCTCTAAATCCAAAATTCGAGCAAAGTAGGCCTTGGTTTTACTCCACGTGATCTTGCCCATTGGCTTTTCAATTAAGCGGTAAGTAATTTCACTTACTAGCAAAATCAAGATGATTTCAATCACATGGTACAGTACCGGATGATCACCAATATTAGTAAATTTATCTTCAAAAAAGATCATGATTGGGAATTGGTAAAGATAAATCCCATAGCTTCTTGAACCAATCCAATCAAAAATGACATTAGTCATAATTCTATTCCAGTGACTGCCTGGATGCGCAATTACTCCGGCAAACACGCAGACAATCAAAGTAAACAAAAGCATCCCACCACAATAAGCAAATGCCTGTTGCGGATTAATTGCCTTTGAGAAGAACATGACCAGCATCAAAATAAAGGAAACTAGTCCAACCAAATCAAGTATTCGTGTATCCTTTTTGGTCACATTAGGATTCAGCTGCTCTATTGGCCAAATAACTGCTAATGCGGCTCCTAAACCTAATGAGAAGAACCGTGTATCCGTTCCATAATAGATACGGTTAATGTCAGCTTTCATTAAATATAGAACCAGCATTTCAATTGCAGATGCTAATGAAAGTCCAATCAGAATCCCAAAAATATTCTTCTTTTTCTTTACTAGTTTTACCAGTAAGAAAATGACAATCGGCCACAAAATGTAGAATTGCCCATCTACTGACATCGTCCATAGGTTAGTAAAAGGCGATTCATTAACCGCAAAACGTTCAAAGTAGCTTTGACCATTATGAATTTGCCAAAAATTGTAGACATTCAGTAGGTTAGCCAGGACAATCTGATTCAGCTTAGCTAAAAGATTGTGTTGAAACAGAAAAATATACGCCGCACTGAGCCATAAAACCGAAATCAGCTGCGGATAAATCTTCTTTATTCTACTTAAATAAAAGTGTTTATTATCGTAATCTCCCGTTCTGTCATATGAATTAAGTATATGATCCGTGACGAGGTAACCTGAGAGCACGAAAAAAATCGGCACACCCAAATATCCTCCCATAAACGAATTAGAATCAAGGTGATAGAGTATTACTCCGATCACCGCTAATGCTCTAAGTCCAGAATACCCTGTAATAAACCGATTTCTTCTCATAATCTATCTCTACGCATATATTATTGTACAAATTCAAAGACAAACTTGCCGATTGCAACATCGTCTCCGTTAACCGCACCCTTTTCACGCAAGGCATCATCTACGCCTAAACGCTTAAGTCTTCTAGCCAAACGCATGATACCATCTTGGTGATCCAAATTGGTCATTTGTACCAATCTCTGCAATTGCTCACCCTTAACAACGAATTCATGCTCGCCAACTCTTTCAACGGTAAATTCGTTCTTTTGTGGTGCCTTGTACTTGTATTCCTTAGTCTTTTCAACAGTCTTAGGTTCTTCTTGTGCACGTTCTTCTTCGACTTCGGCAACCAAGTTAGCAGTGTCGCTCATCAACTTGGATATGCCTTGGTGCGTTACACTAGAAATTTCATAAACTGGTTCGTCATTACCTTCTTTTTGCAAAGCTTCCTTAAATTCCTTGAGTTTGTCTTCTGCACCTGGAATATCCATTTGTGAAGCAACAATTAATTCACGCTTCTTAGACAAATCAGTTTCATAATTTTGCAATTCCTTTCTGATGGTGTGATAGTCGTCAATTGCTTCGCGACCATTATTAGGATCCATTGATACTAAGTGCAAAATTACTTTAGTTCTTTCAACGTGGCGCAAAAATTGGATACCTAAACCCACACCTTGGCTAGCACCTTCAATTAAGCCAGGCAAGTCAGCCATAGAGAAGTCACGACCATCAGGTAAAATTACCATCCCTAAGTTTGGAGTCAAAGTAGTAAATTGGTAAGCTGCAATCTTTGGCTTAGCTTTAGTTGTTACTGACAAAAGCATAGATTTACCAACTGATGGGAAACCAACTAAACCTACATCAGCTAGTAACTTAAGTTCTAGGCGTAAAACGCGGTCTTCACCTGGTTCACCGTTTTCGGCAATTTCAGGTGCCGTATTAACACTAGTAGCGAAGTGAATATTACCACGACCGCCACGGCCACCGTGAGCTACAACTAATTCTTGTCCTTTTTCTACTAAATCACCGATTAATTCACCGGTATTAAAATCATAAACTGTTGTCCCAACAGGCACCTTTAAATAAAGGTCTTTAGCAGCTCTACCATATTGGGACTTGATGCGACCATTTTCGCCATTGTCCGCCTTAAATTTACGACGGTAGCGAAAATCCATCAATGTACGCAAACCGCTGTCAGCAACAAAGATAATGCTGCCGCCGCGACCACCGTCGCCGCCAGCTGGTCCGCCATTTGGAACGTACTTTTCGTGGCGGAAAGCCACCATGCCATCGCCGCCTTTTCCAGCTTGTACTTCAATTTTAGTCTGATCAACAAATGTTGGCATGTTTATCTCTTCCTTCCGTCTTAATCTAACTTTTATTACTATACCACACAAACGCGCATTCTTGGGCGTTTTCTAGGTTTACAGCGTCAATTTTATTGTCTGTGCTTGGGTCAAAGTAAGTCCGGCAGCTCGAAGCTCATCAACCGATGCCTCTTTAATCTTCTTTAATGAACCAAAGTTTCTGAGCAGCTTATTTCTACTCTTAGGACCAATGCCTTTAATCGAGTCTAATCGGCTTGATAAAGCATTCTTGGCATGACGTCTTCTATGGAAAGTAATGGCGAAGCGGTGCACTTCATCCTGAATTCTTGTCATTAAGTAAAAACCTTCTGACTTAGGATTAAGCGGGATCAGTTTCAACGGAATACCATTGATCGGATCGCCGAATAACAAGTGGTTTGTTCTGTGCTTATCATCTTTAACCATCCCGGCAACAGGAATATTTATGTTTAATTCGTTACGCAAAACGTCTTCACAAGCATCTACTTGAATTTGACCACCATCCATCAGGATTAAATCAGGCATTTTTTTGTTTTCACGTAAAAGTCGACCATATCGTCTTCTAACAACTTCCCTGGTGTTACGAACTTCATCGCCGCCATTTTGGTGTTCAACTTCACCCTTTAATTTGTACTTTCGGTACGAAGTTTTATCTGGTTCACCATCTTTAAAAACAACTAAGGCCGAAACTGGATCTGCACCTTGAATATGCGAGTGGTCAAAGCTTTCAATAATATGACCATATGGCAAACCTAGAGCATCAAAGATCTCTTTTTGCGCACCCTTAGTTTTACGATTACCTAATTCAAGTAGTCTAAACTTATCATCTAATTTCAACTTGGCATTATCTTTAGCCATATCAAGCAACGCTTTTTTCTGTCCTCTTTGCGGCGTTCTAACTGGAACTTTTAATACTTCCGCCAAAGTATCGTTATCAAGGCCAGTAGGAACTAAGACTTCCTTTGGCAAAACGCGGTTTCTTTGCCAATAAAATTGCACAATGAATGAAGTAAATGCATCTTCTGGATCAGTTGTATCCGTTAAAGGAAACATTCTGGTTTCTCTTCTAAGTAGCTTAGCCTGACGCAAGAAGAAAATCTGAATTGAAATCCAAGATTTATCAACGTAGTAGTTGAAGATATCGCGTTGAGTGTTGTCGTTAGAAATGATTTTCTGCTTTTCAACCGTTTCTTCAATATACTTCAATTGATCTCGAATTTCGGCTGCGCGTTCGAACTCTAACTGCTCAGAAGCCTTTTCCATCTTGACGGTCAAGTCTTGCTTTACTTCTGCAATATCACCATTCAAGAAGCTCTTAATCTTCTTAATTTGCTCGTCATATTCTTTTTGCGGCACCTTTTTAAAGCAGGCCCCTAAACACTGCCCCATATGATAGTAAAGACATGGGCGGCCTTGGTAGCCATGGCAGCGTCTTAATGGATAAACTTTTTGGATAAACTTTAACGTAGCCTGGGCCGCATAAACGTTAGGATATGGGCCAAAGTAATAACCACCATCCTTATGCACGATACTGGTCAGGCGCGTTTGCGGATCATGTTCGCGCGTAATTTCAATGTAAGGATAGCCTGTCCCCTGCTTTAACTGCACGTTGTAATATGGCTGATATTTTTTAATTAAAGTAATTTCTAGTAAAAAAGCTTCCTTATCAGTAGAAACCGTAATAATGTCATAGTCTCGAATTTCACGCACTAATTCAGCACGCCGTCCTACTTGCTTACTCTTAAAGTATGAACGCACTCTATTTTTTAAATTTTTGGATTTACCAACATAAATAACCGTGCCATTGATATCTTTCATTAAGTAGCAGCCCGGTTTTTCTGGTAATAGCTTCAACTTATTCTCAATTAATTGTGTTGCCATTCTATCGCACCCCAATAAAAAATTCGCACTAAATAGTTTAACACAGCTTTTTTAAGAAGATATTAACTTTGCTTATAGAAATAGCTATCTAAACCAAAACTTGCTATATTAAAAGAAAACGCTTAGGAGAAATACCGATGACTAATATAGTTTTTGATTTAATTAACCAATTTGGCTACATGGCCATCAGCTTTTTAATTGCGGTTGAAAATATCTTCCCGCCTATTCCTTCTGAAGTAATCCTTTCATTTGCAGGATTTGCGACGCATCACTCGCAAATGACCGTTTCCTTAGTGATAATCGCCGCCACAATCGGTGCCACTTTAGGAGCAATCATTCTCTATTGGATCGGAACTTTACTGAGTGAGGACCGTCTTGAAAAAGTGTTTAATCATAAAATGTTCAAGACGCTTGGTTTCAAAAAGGGTGATGTTAAAAAGGCAATTGACTGGTTTGATAAATATGGAACAGGCGCAATTTTCTATGGTCGTTGCATCCCCGTTATCAGAAGTTTAATCTCTATTCCAGCAGGTACCGCTCACGTTAAGCTTTCCAAGTTTTTAATTTACACTACTCTTGGTAGTTTGATCTGGAACATCATTTTAGTTTCATTAGGATCCTACATGGGTGAAAATTGGCAAGTCATCGTGAATATCTTTGAAGAATACTCACTGATCATTGCCGGTTTCATCATCATTGCCCTTATCTATGGCTCATTTAAATGGTACAAAACAAAAATAAAGGCTGATTAGACTAAAATCACTATTTTAATAGTGCTTTTTTTGCCCTTCAAGAAATTAAAAATATCATGTAAAATTAATCTATCTTTACATACTACATAGAGGGGAATGTTGCGATGAAATTTTACATATTTAGGAAACAAAGCATTCAAAACTACTTAGGAAAAGATATCAAGTTTTCCAAAACAATGAATGCCCTCGACCTAATGTCACTTGGGGTTGGTGCAGTTATCGGGACTGGGATCTTTATTCTGCCTGGTACGGTAGCTGCTACAGCTGCTGGGCCTGGAGTTAGTTTGTCATTCATGGTCGCAGCAATCGTGTGCGCCTTTGCCGGAATGTGTTATGCCGAGTTTGCTTCCGCAATTCCAGTTGCTGGTAGTGCTTATTCATACGGTAACATCGTTTACGGCGAGTTCACCGGTTGGATCATTGGTTGGGCCTTAATCTTGGAATACATGCTATCTGTGGCTACCGTTGCCGCAGGTTGGTCATCATACTTTAGTTCATTTATTAGTCCGTTTGGCTTAAAAATTCCTAAGGCCGTTTCAGGGCCAATGAATTTGTCACATGGCGTTTACTTTGACCTTGTTTCCGTTTTAATAATTTTGATTATTAGTATCCTGCTGTCACGTGGAATGAAAAATTCCATCAAGATTAACGTTGTTGCGGTTTTCATTAAGATTGCGATTATTTTGATCTTCATCTTTGTAGGGATGCAATTTATTAAGCCAAGCAATTATCACCCATTCTTGCCATACCACGCTTCTGGTGTGATTAAAGGTGCAACTACCGTTTTCTTTGCTTTCTTAGGCTTTGACGTTGTTTCTTCATCAGCTGCCGAAGTTAAGAATCCTAAGAAGAATATGCCACTAGGCATTATTGGTACTCTAGCAATTGCGGCTGTCCTTTACTTTGGCGTTTCCATTGTCTTGACAGGAATGGTTAAATACACCAAGTTAAACGTAGCTAATCCGGTTGCTTTTGCCTTACAATATGTCCACCAAGACTGGGTAGCCGAATTATTATCATTTGGTGCCATGCTAGGAATGGCAACCATGATGCTCACGATGATCTATTCAAGTTCGCGTTTAATTTACGCCATGGCTAGAGATTGTCTTTTACCAGCAACTTTCAGTAAGCTTGATAAAAAGCACCATTCTCCTCAAAATGCCTTAGTTACAGTAACAATTATTATTGCCTTGGGTGCGGCATTCTTCTCAGTAGATAAATTAGCCAACTTGGTTAACTTTGGCACATTATTTGCCTTCACCTTAGTATCATTTGGTATTTTAAAATTAAGAAAGAGAACAGATATCGTTAACGACGGTTTCAAGGTTCCTGGTTATCCATACCTGCCAATCATTTCTGGCTTAATCTGTATCTTTATGATTTGTCACTTAAGCTCAGAAGTTTACTTAATGGCTGCAATTTGGTTAATCCTTGGGACAGTTATCTACTTCGTTTATGGTTATCGTCACAGTCAACTAGAACATGAATAAAATAAAAAAAGCGGCTTAGCCGCTTTTTTGTTTTACTCTAATTTATTTTAGTTAACTTGGTTAACAGCTTTACCATCTTTGAAGAATGATAAAACATTGTTAGCTGCTTCTTTAGATAAATTGAATCTAGCAACGTGAGTAGCTGAGCCGACGTGTGGAGTCATGATTACGTTATCCATATCTACCAATTCTTGCTTAGGATGTGGTTCATTTTCAAAGACATCTAAAGCTGCACCTGCAATCTCACCATTCTTTAAAGCGGCAATCAAAGCATCACTATCAACTAGTGAACCGCGAGCTACATTGATCAAATATGCCGTTTCTTTCATTTCTTTAAAGACATCAGCATTAATAATGTGGTAAGTTTCATCAGTTGCTGGAGCATGCAATGATAAAAAGTCGGCTTCCTTAATTAAGGTATCAAAGTCAACGTACTTAGCATTTAATTCTGCTTCTAATTCATTATCAAGTTGGTGACGATTGTGGTAAATAACCTTCATCCCCAATACCTTAGCAAAACGAGCTACTTGTTGGCCAATTCTGCCCATACCTAAAATAGCTAAAGTCTTGCCTTCAATCGTGTAGCCTTGGTTATCATATTCGTCAGCATCTAAAAATACGCCTTCACGCAAAGCATGGTCATAATAGCGCAAGCGACGAGCTGAAGCCATAATCATGGTTAAAGTCAATTCAGCAGTTGGACACAATACGCTCTTAGGACAGTTTGAAACAACAAATCCCTTTTCCTTAGCGTATTCCACATCTACATGATCAAAACCTACACCGTAAGTAGAAATTATCTTCAAATTCTTGGCAGCATCAATCATTTCTTTATCAAAAGCCATCTTTGCCACAATGACACCGTCATAATCTGCAATATGATCTAATACCCATTCACAATCATCATGTAAGCGATGGACTGCTGGACCAACTGTAACATCGCATTCCTTTTCTAAATCAGTAAGCTAATCTTTTCTCAATCCACCCAAAATTAAAATCTTTGCTTTACTCATTATGAAGCCTCTATTCCATATCCTTTATAAAATTTTGTTAATTGCGACTGCCACTCCGTCATGATCACAATCTGCAGTAATTTCATCTGCATGCTTTTTAGTATAGTCCACTGCGTTGCCCATCGCCACACCTAAACCAGCATATTTTAACATTGGCATATCATTTGCTTGATCACCCAAAGCCATCACGTTTTCTGGTTTAACCTTAAGGTAATCACACAGGCGCTTAAGACCAGTTCCTTTATCAACGCCGGCTGCCGTTGCTTCAAAATAAAATGGTTCAGTTTTGGAGAAAACGACGCGATCTTTCATTTGCTCAAAAAGCGGACTGGTAATTTTACTATCCAAATAATCTGGATCATCAATGTACATGCATTTGATAATCGGTATTTGCTTCATTTCTTCTGGTGTACGATATGAGACTTCCAGTTTAACCACCCGCGAGTTATAAATCGTGTAGTGTCCTAAATCACGATTAGAGGTGTAAATTCGATCTAAACTAACGCTATGAAAATGCAGATTCAATTTGCGTGCAATTGCTTCTAGATCAACATAGTCTTCATATCTTAGCCCTTGTTTAAAAATTACTTGGCCACTGGTTGATTCAACTACTGCGCCATTAAAGCTGACTACATATTGGTTATCTTGATTGTTTAAACCTAATTCATCCAAATAGCGTTGTGCACCAGATAATGGTCTTCCTGTGCAGATCACTATTTGTTTACCTTGATTTTTGGCATCTAACACTGCCTTTTTCACGGCAGGGGTAATTTCTTTTTTAGAGTTTACTAAAGTACCATCAATATCAATGGCGACTAAATCTATCTTTTTCATTTTTCTTTTTAAAATAAATAAAGCACCGCTTTTTCAGCGATACTTATTAAACTGACATGGCCTGAGTGTTTTCTTTTAATTTAACTAGTTCGTCCATATCTTCTTTACTAATTTCAAAATCAACACTCAAGTTATCTTTCATTTCACTGACATTGTCACTCTTCGGTAAAACGATACAGCCTAGTTGCAAGTCGAAGACAAGCATCAATTGTGCAGGACTTACGCCATATTTTTTAGCATATTCATTGATCTTACGATCCTTAAGTAAACGTCCGTGAGCAAGTGGTGAATATACTTCGATTTGAATTTCTAAGTTCTCACAATATTTCATCAAATCTGTTGGCACATGTCCAATATGAACTTCGATCTGGTTAACAGCTGGCTTAATCGTACCATTATTAACAATGTTAGCCACATCTTCTTGCAAGAAATTAGACACACCAATTGATCTAACTTTACCGGCCTTTACGGCTTCTTCCATAGCCCACCAGTTTTCAGGGTTACCTTCAAAGTGACGGTCATTGGTTCTATTTACTTCAATCCAAGGCTGCGGTGAGTGAATCAGAAGCATGTCAATGTATTCTAAGCTGAAGCGATCCAAAGCTTCATCAATTGCCTTCTTAGTGCCCTCATAGTCTTTGACGGCAGTTGGCAATTTAGTTGTTAAATATATATCACTGCGTTAAACATCGGAATCCAAATTCCCTTGCCTACGCTATTCTGATTACCATAGTCTCTTGCGGTATCAAAAGCGCGGTAACCAACACTAATGGCCTGACGAACGACTTTTTTACGTCATCATTATTGATTAGCCAAGTACCTAATTGTATCTGAGGAATCTTTATTCAGTTGTTAAGCGTTAAAGTTTTATCAGAGTACATACTCTACACCTCTATATTTTTATCTAATATGTCTCTGTTGTTTTTTAATTCCTATATGTGCATAGCTAATAAAAAGATTCATTATTTTTGTAATCTAATGTATTGAACCTACTGTGAATAGCATACACCAAATCTTATTAAAATCCTATACATATACTCATAATTTTTACTTTTTAACAAAATTGTCATTTTAAACAACAGAGCAAAAAGCGCGATGAAATAGGCTATAGCGATATTTCTTTGCAGATTATCAGTCATTTCTTAGACGAGATTTTATATACAAAAAAAGAAGGGGCTGATTTCATAAACCATCAACTCTTTCTCTTCAGTCTCTTAATTCCAAAACCTATAATACTAGTTTTCTGTACTAAAACAAGCATAATTATCGTATCTTTGCACAATTTTGGTTATATTTTATAGTCAGAATCCTATTGCAATGCTATTTGTATAGGCTGTTTGTGCTATGTTACAAAAATGTTACATTAATTATTTATGCATAAAGTTATTCACGTATATCAATAATTTCTTAGCAATTACTTTTTTACTCATCTCAGGCCATTCATCGATCGTGCCATCTTGCTTAAGGATAGTCACCTTATCATTATCATTGCCAAAGACATTTTGCGAAACGTCGTTAGCCACGATCAGATCTGCTCCTTTTTCATGCAGCTTCTTTTCTGCATTCTTTAGCAAATCATTTGTTTCAGCAGCAAAACCAACTACTAATTGCCCTGGATTTTTATGTTTGACCACTTCGCGTAAAATGTCTTTCGTTTTAACTAAAGTTAATTTCAAAGTAGCTTGATTTGCCTGCTTTTTCAATTTATGGTCGGCCACTTTAGCCATCTTCCAATCAGCTACGGCAGCCGCCATAATTAACACATCACTTTTGGCAAATTCATGCTTTACTTTTGTTAACATTTCTTCGCTACTTGCAGTATGATACAATTCAATCTTTTCATCTTGCGGCAAGGCAACTGTAACATTCCCATAAATTAATTTTACTTTTGCGCCCATCTCGGCAGCGGCTTGAGCAATAGAAATTCCCATTTTGCCACTAGAACGATTCCCAATAAAGCGAACCGGATCAATTGCTTCTTCTGTTCCTCCGGCGGTGACGATAATGGTTTTATCTTTTAAGATTTCTTTTTGCTGCAAAAAGTTTTCTACCCAAGCAGAGATTTGTTCTGTCTCAGGCATTCTACCTTTAGCAGCATAACCTTCCGCCAGCATCCCCACCGCTGGCTCCATAATCTGCACTTGATTTTCTTTTAAAAATTGCAAATTGCGTTGAGTAGCAGGATTACTCCACATCTGATCATTCATTGCAGGCACAACCAATTTTGGTGCGCTTGTTGCCAGAATCGTGGTACTAGCGGCATCATCAGCTAGACCATTAGCCATTTTAGCAATAAAGTTAGCCGTTGCTGGAACAACTAAGGCTAAGTCAGTCCAGCGAGCCAAATGAACATGCGGTATGCTAGCTTCATTTTCTTTTTTCCATAGATTATCCAATACTGGATACTTAGTCAATGCGGCCAATGTGTTAGAAGTAACCAGACGTTCCGCATTTTTAGTCATTACTACCCGTACTTCATGACCACTTTTTTCAAGATTTCGCACGACTTGCACGGCTTTATACATAGCAATGCCGCCTGTCATATAGACTGCTACTTTTGCCATTTTTTATTCCTTCTTCTCAAACAAATTTATTTTTATTTTATCATTATTGCTAAAAATAGTAGAATAACGGCTAGGGATAAATTTTTGGAGGATAAAATGAAGCTTATAATAAAATTATCGCTGGTTGCCTTAAGCCTTGCTTCACTAGCTGGCTGTAGCAAGCAGGCACAACCCAAACCACCTAACAAAGAAATTACTACAGTTAAAGTAATTAATCAGCCAGTTTCTTTGAAAAAGAAGAATAGAGTTAAACCACCTACTAGACCTTTGCCACTACTTCCATGGCAAAAGCCAGTTCACGAAAAGAAAGCGATTTATACCAATTCTAATGGTATTTTAAAAGATAATTCTTAGAGGGGTGACATATAGTAACTTCTTTTTTGATTGAGTATAAAAAGGTTGTCATCTTCATTTCTGTACTTTAGAATCTATATTAATATAGAAAGGGACTTTACTTATATGCCAAATTTATCTAGTGATTTAAAATCAATTATCAATACTAACCTTAGTAACTTATCCGCTTCAAAAATTCGTGCATTTGATCAAAAAGTTTCAGGCATCCCTGGCATTATCAAGTTAACTATTGGTGAGCCTGATCTTGCTACACCAGATCATATTAAAAAGGCTGCCATTCGCGACATTAACGATGATGACTCACACTACGCACCACAAGCTGGTAAACCTCAACTACTTAAAGCAATCAGCTGCTACCTTGACCGTTCCATCGGTGTTCATTATGATCCCAAAGATGAAATCTGCGTCACTGTTGGTGCAACCGGTGCTTTAAACGACGTCTTTATGACTTTGCTTAATCCTGGGGACAAGATTATCGTTCCTACTCCAGTTTGGGCACTATACTTCCAGTTGATCAAGATGACTGGTGCTACCCCTATTCAACTTGATACCAAAAAAGACGGTTTCATTTTAACGCCTGAACATTTGCGTCACGTTTTAAACGGTCGCGGCAAGGGAGCAAAGGCAATCATCTTGACCGACCCATCCAACCCGACCGGCCGTGTTTATGCTAAAGAAACTTTGCAACAACTAGCCGAAGTAATTAAAGAATACAAAATCTATTCAATTACTGATGAGATCTACGCTGAACTCGTTTATGGCAATGCGGAACATCATTCATTGTCCGAATATATTCCAGATCGCAATATTTTAATTTCTGGTTTATCTAAAGCATACGCAATGACTGGTTGGCGTTTAGGTTACATCGCTGCTTCTAAGCAAATCATGCAGAGCATTCAAAAAGTTAATGCCTTTTTAGTAACCTCTGTTACTGACAATGTGCAAATGGCTGCCGTTGAGGCATTGAACAATGGTCAAAGTGATCCTGCTGAAGCAAGAGCAATCTATGAAAAGCGGTTGCAATTTATGCAAATCGGCTTGGAAAAGCTTGGTTTTGAAATGGCTACGCCACAAGGTGCCTTTTATATCTTTGCCAAAATTCCTGAAAAATATGGCATCGATGATGAACAATTTGCTTTTGAATTGGCACAAAAGGCTAAAGTTGGTGTAACTCCTGGTCGTTATTTTGGTAAAGGTGGCGAAGGCTACGTAAGACTATCTTATGCATCATCAACTGAACAATTATACGAAAGTTTAAAGCGAATTACCGATTTCGTTAACGATTTATAAAACAAAAACACAAAAATAGACTTCCTTTTCGGAAGTCTATTTTTGTGTTTTTACTTAAAGATTACTTGTCCCAAGTTGAGTTTTCTTCGGCATCTTCTGCAGCCATCTTTTCAAGACGTTCTTCAGTTGCCTTAACACTGTCTTGGTACTTATCTTCAACTTCAATACCTAAGTCAGCTAATTGTTGATCTGCTACTGGAGCTGGAGCGTGCATCATTGGTTCTGAAGCACTAGCGTTCTTAGGGAATGCCAATACGTCACGAATATTATCCTTGTCAGCAAGCATCATAGCAAATCTGTCAAGACCAATTGCAAGACCTGCGTGTGGTGGGAAGCCCATGTCCAAAGCATCCATTAAGTAACCAAATTGTTCGTAAGCACGCTTCTTAGTGAAACCAAGTGCCTTAAACATGTTTTCTTGGATTGAACGCTTGTGAATACGGATTGAACCTCCACCCATTTCGTCACCGTTCATAACGATGTCGTAACTACGTGCGTGTGCCTTGTGTGGTTCAGTAGTCAAAAGCTTTACACCTTCATCATCTGGCATGGTGAATGGGTGGTGAGCTGCTACCCAACGGCCAAGACCTTCATCGTATTCGAATAATGGCCAGTCAACAACCCAGACAAAGTCATAAACGCCCTTAGGAATAATACCAGTTTCCTTAGCGAATTCACGACGAAGGTGGTTCAATGAGTCACAAATTACCTTCCACTTGTCAGCAACAAATACTACTAATTCGCCGCCTTCAAGGTCGAATTCTTTCTTCAAAGCTTCCTTGTTGTCATCAGTCAAGAAACGAGCAACAGGACCTGAGAATTCACCATCTTCGTACTTAACCCAAGCTAAACCCTTAGCGTGGAAACGCTTGATGAAGTCAGCCTTCTTGTCAAGCTTCCTACGTGAGTATTCCTTAGCACCGTTCTTAACAGCAATACCCTTAACAAAGCCGCCATCAGCAATTGCACCTGAGAATACCTTGAAGTCGCTGTCCTTAAAGATTGAGCTTAAGTCATGGATAAGCATGCCGTAACGAGTATCAGGCTTGTCACTACCGTACTTGTTCATTGCGTCAGTCCAAGTAATACGCTTAATAGGAGTCTTAAGGTCAATACCCTTAACATCCTTCATAATCTTCTTCAAAAGACCTTCAGTGTAGCCTTGGATAGTTTCTTCGTCAGCAAATGACATTTCCATATCGATTTGAGTAAATTCTGGTTGACGATCGCCACGTAAGTCTTCGTCACGGAAACAACGTGCCAATTGGTAGTACTTATCAAAGCCAGCACCCATCAAAAGTTGCTTGAACAATTGTGGTGATTGTGGAAGTGCGTAGAAGCTACCTGGGTAAATTCTTGAAGGAACTAAGTAGTCACGTGCACCTTCTGGAGATGACTTACCTAAAATTGGAGTTTCAATATCGATAAAGCCGTTTTCGTCAAAGAATTCGTGAGTAGCACGCAAAATCTTTGAACGTAAGATAATAGCTTGTTGAACTTCTGGACGACGAAGATCAAGGTAACGGTACTTTAATCTAGTTTGTTCAGAAATATCAACACCATTCTTAATTTCAAACGGAGGGTTCTTAGCCTTGTTCAAGATGATGATTTCAGTAGCATCAACTTCTACTTGACCAGTCTTCATGTCAGGGTTTACTTCTGAACGCTTAACAACCTTACCCTTAACTTGAAGAACGTATTCGTTACCAAGTGAGTCAGCAATATCCATCAATTCCTTACCGGAATCCTTGTTAACAACGATTTGTACTAAACCTTCACGATCACGCAAATCGATGAAAACCAAGTTACCAAGGTTACGTACACGTTGTACCCAACCATAAAGGTTTACATCTTGGCCTATATATTTTTCAGTAATATTGCCACAATAGTCTGTTCTTTCTTCGATCTTTTCCATTGTTAATCCTCTAAATCCTTCATTACCTTACTCATATCATTGATGTCTTCAAGACTTAAATCAATGGTCTTACCATCAGCTAAACGCTTGATATTCAAAACGCCGTTTTCAAGTTCCTTTTCACCTAAAGTAATTACATACTTAGCATGATCACGGTCGGCCTTCTTGAATTGTGCCTTAAGCTTCTTTTGGTTAACATCAAAATCTGCTTCAAAGCCTTGCTTGCGCAAACTTCTAGTAATTTCAATAGCCTTTTGAGCAGTACCATCACCAATATTAGTGATGAAGAAATCAATGCCTCTATTTTCAAATAAAGCTGGATTCTGCTTTTCCAAAACAAGCATTAATCTTTCTTCACCAATACCAAAACCAACAGCTGGTGTAGCTGGGCCGTTGAATTCTTCAACTAAGTGATCGTAACGGCCACCACCCAAAATAGTAGTAGCTGATTCCCAAAGGCTCTTATCTTCAACCATGAATTCAAAGATTACGCCAGTGTAGTAATCAAGGCCACGAACCAAGTCATCGTCGATAACATAGTCAATGCCCAATTGATCAAGCATCTTCAAAATTGATTCGAAGTTTTGCTTTGAATCATCATCAAGGAAGTCACGAATCTTAGGAGCATCTGGCAAGAACTTCTTGTCGCGATCATCTTTAGAATCCAAAATACGTAATGGGTTATCACGCAATCTTCTTTGAGAATCTTCAGATAATTCATCCTTAACTGGAGTGAAGTAGTTTACAAGTGCGTTGTGGTAATCCTTACGTACTTGTTCATTGCCCAAAGTATTGATGTGAAGTTGATAGTTCTTAACGCCTAATTCAGCAAGCAAGTCGTGACCCATCATAATGGTTTGAACATCAGCAAGTGGATTGCTTGAACCGAAGCTTTCTACACCGATTTGGTGGAATTCACGTTGACGACCTGCTTGAGGACGTTCGTATCTAAAAGTAGATTCCATGTAAAATACGTTAAATGGCTTAACTACTTCTGGTGCATACATCTTGTCTTCAACGTAAGCACGAACTACTCCGGCAGTTCCTTCTGGACGAAGGGCAATATGACGACCACCCTTATCATTGAAGTCGTACATTTGCTTTTCTACGATTTCAGAACTATCACCGCTTGAACGTGAGAAAATTTCGTAGTTTTCAAAACTTGGCGTACGAATTTCACGGTAGTTGGCACGGTTGAAGAAATTTCTTGCAGTTTCTTCGACCTTTTGCCATGAACCGGATTGTTCAGGCAAAATATCGACTGTGCCTTTTGGTTTTTGTACTCTCATTTAATCATCCTTTTTTATTTTGATAACTTTATTAATAAAAAAAAGCGCCCTTGAACTAAAATCAAGGGCGCTTAAATTAGCACGGTACCACCTTTTTGGTTGCTGCGATTAACGCTCGCCAGACGATCCATTATCTGTTAAAGGTGTCACAGACCGCGATCTATCTGCTCTCTCACCACAATGAGCAGTCTCTTTAAATAGATTTCTGCTAATCTTCATTCTTTGTCATCGATAATTCTTTTTTAGCTTATATTTTTATTGTATTAAAGTCAACCTTTGAAAGCGATTTTCTCTAAAGATCTAACACAATTGTGAATGGACCATCGTTTTCTAAGCTAACTTGCATGTCGGCGCCGAATTCACCGGTCTCAACATGGAAGCCATCTTGCTCAAGCTCATGATTGAAATCTTCCCAAAGTTCTTTGGACTTTGGTGGACGCATTGCTTCAACAAAACTAGGGCGATTACCCTTCTTAGTATTAGCAAGCAAAGTAAATTGACTAACGCTCAAAATTTCACCATGTACATCTTTTAAAGACAAGTTAGTTTTACCATATTCATCTTCAAAAATACGCATTTTGGCAACCTTATCGGCTGCCTTTTTGACTACGGGAAGTTCATCCCCCTCTTTAATACCAACTAGTAGCAAAAATCCTTTGCCAATCTTGCCAACTGTCTCGCCAGCAATATCGACTTGCGCATGATTGACTCTTTGAATTACAACTCGCATTAATTATCTGACCTCTTTGTTTCATAAACATCTGGAATATCACGCAATTTGCTCAAGATTTCATCAAGCTGGTTAGCATTCTTAACCGCAACTGTGACATAAATATGAGCAATATTGTCTTCGTTAACCTTACCAGAAATATTATTGATGTTCTTGGTAAGTGAGTTCAACTTGTTAATGACGTCGCTAAGCAAGTTTGAACGGTTGTAGCCAAAGATTTCGATGTTGGCATTGAATGATTGAACACTGTTTTCTTCAACATTCTCCCATTCAACATCAATCAAACGCCCTTGTTCTTCAGCTTCCTTGGTAATGTTGCGGCAATCGGTACGGTGAATAGTAACACCACGCCCCTTAGTAACATAACCGATAATCTTATCACCAGGAACTGGGTTACAGCACTTAGCCAAGTGAAGCATTAAGTCACTGACGCCTTGAATCATGACGCCATTCTTATGCTTAACCTTCATGACAGAATTTGAATTCTTCTTTGGCTGCTCTTCTTGAACAGATTGCTGACCAGAATTCAAAATCTTCTCTTCGAGTTTCTTTTGCTTTTGTTTTTCGTCTTCACGACGCAAGTCAACGGTCAAACGGTTAACAACGGCTTGAGCTGACAAATCGCCAAAACCAACTGCGGCATACAATTCTTCTTCAGTATGGTAATTGAAGTGGTCCAATAATTTTTCAATGTGCTCTTTATCCATGAAGTCTTTAGGAGCAAGTCCTTCTTCACGAATCATATTGGCTACCATTTGTTCACCGTGATTGATGCTTTCTTCACGGTCTTGTCCTCTGAAGTAGCGGCGAATCTTGTTGCGTGCTCTTGAGGTCTTAACCATGTCGGCCCAGTCACGAGATGGTGTGGCATTAGTTTGCGTCATAATTTCAATGACGTCACCATTTCTCAACTTGTAGTCAAGTGGCACTAACTTATTGTTAACCTTGGCACCAACTGCATGACTTCCTACTTGGGTATGAATTGCGTATGCAAAGTCCAAAGTTACAGAGCCCTTTGGCAATTCGTAAACTTCGCCCTTTGGCGTGAAGACGTAAACACGGTCAGAGAAGATATCACTCTTAACTGACTTCATAAATTCGCCGGCGTCCTTGGTTTCATCCTTCAATTCAAGGATTTCACGAACCATATCTAGCTTTTCACCTGATGAAGTAGCTTCAACCCCATTGAAGTTGCCACGCTTATATGCCCAGTGGGCAGCAACACCGTATTCAGCAACTTGGTGCATAGCTTCAGTTCTGATTTGAATTTCAAGTGGACGACCGCCGGGTCCAATGATGGTAGTGTGAAGTGATTGATAGCCGTTTACCTTTGGCATAGCAATGTAGTCCTTGAAACGTCCTGGCATTGGCTTCCATTCGGTATGAACGGCACCCAAAACTGCGTAACAATCACGGACATTTTTAACAATTACACGAACAGCCAGCAAGTCATAGATCTCATCGAAGTCCTTGTGCTTATTCACCATCTTCTTGTAGATGGAGTAAATATGCTTTGGACGACCGTAAATTTCGTACTTGATGCCTAATTCATCTAAAGTTTTCTTAAGCGTTTTGATCGTATCAGCAATGTACTTTTCACGTTGACTTCTCTTAACATCCATCAAGTTAACAATACGGTAGTAAGCTTCAGGATTTAAGTAGTGGAAACTCATATCTTCCAGCTCCCACTTGATCGTCCCGATACCTAAACGATCGGCCAGCGGAGCATAAATATCCATGGTTTCTGAAGCAATTCTGCGTTGTTTGTCTGGACGCAGGTGCTGCAATGTGTGCATGTTGTGCAAACGGTCAGCCAATTTAACCATGATTACCCGCAGGTCCTTAGCCATCGCAATCAACATTTTACGGTGATTTTCAGCCAAAAATTCTTGGTGTGACTTATATTCGTACTTGTTTAACTTGGTTACGCCATCAACAATAAAAGCAACATCTTCGCCAAATTTTTCTTTCAGTTCATCATTGGTTACTGGCGTGTCTTCAACAGTATCGTGCAAAAATCCTGCAGCCACTGTATCTGGATCAAGGCCTAAGGTTGCAAGCGTTCCAGCAACTTGTGTAGGGTGAATAATATAAGGTTGGCCAGATGCCCTTTTTTGTCCAGCATGAGCCTTATTGGCAAACTCATATGCTTTCTCTACAAAAGCTACTTGCTTATCATTCATATATTTTTTGCAGGCATCAATTACCTGATCATGAGTCATTTCAACATATTTGGACATTAAGGTCATCCCCTCTAACGGTAAATATTTTTATTCAGTAGTCCGAAGAGTTCGATTATTAGATAAATCAAACCAAACATTAAATTATACAGAGCAAATTTTGGCAAAATTGCTAAATCGAACACGACTGGCATCAATATTAACCACCATCTGCTTAAGTTCAAATGACTGATTAAACTGCCTAAATGATAGGCAATCACGCCATTAATGATGAAAAACAGCAAACCAACTCTAAAAACTATTGGCAAACGGCAGATACTGAAAATGTATGGCAAAATTGCCACCAAAATACTCCACCAGACAAGCGGCATCCATGCATGGGCATTTAACTTCTTGATTACTGAAATTTCTTTTATTTTATCCCCAATTTTTTTCATTAAAAATTTGTGTCTCTCATCAAAGTTTAATTTAATTGATAATATTTTACCACGTTTATTTTTCTTTTCTAGTAATAGCTAACCCAATCCAGCGACCTTGTCTCATGGTCAAGTCAATTTTAAAACCATTCTCATCTAAGGCTTTTTCAATCTTAGGCAATTGTAAGTAATCAATACCTGAGAAAATGATTTGACCACCATCATTTAAGTGAGCATCCATTTGTGGAATCAAGTCGAGCAAGATTTCAGCTAAAATGTTAGCTACGATAATATCGAATTTACCCTTAACATCCGCAAGCAAACTAGTCTTTTGTACGCGAATGCTGGTTAAATCATTCAAAGCTGAGTTTTGTTTAGCTGCAGTCACTGATTCATCTGAAATATCGGTAGCTAAAACATCGGTTGCGCCAAGCTTGGAAGCAGCAATAGCCAAAATACCAGAACCAGTACCTACATCAACTACGCTCATTGGCTTAATCATGGCACGTTCAAGTCCCATCATAGCTAGTTGCGTAGTCTTGTGGTTACCTGTACCAAAGGCAAGACCTGGATCAAGCTTGATCAATTGTTGATCGCTAAAGGCAGGCTTGTAGTCTTCCCATTCAGGTACAATAGCCAAGTGTCTGGAGAAGTCGATTACGTGGTAATACTTTTGCCAAGCAGTGTTCCAGTCTTGGTCCTTAATATAAGAAGTAGTGATCTTACCTTCACCGATATTTAAGCCATAACCTGCAAGTTCCTTGAGCTTAGCTTGGAATTTTTTAACAAGTTCATCTTTATCAGCTTCTTCATCAAAGTAGGCATAGAAATAGGTATCCTTAGGCAAATCTTTGATGTCGTCCATCTCAACGACAGTCGAATCATGAAGCCAACCGGCTTGTTCAAAGTCGCTGCGCTTTCTTGATTCAATGCCGAGTGCATTTAAGTTGTCTTGAGCATAAACGCCTAAAGCATCTTCTACTTCATGACTTGTGTCAATTTTAATAATAAGTAACTTCATTAATATATAAACTCCTTTGGGATTTTCTTTGAGCAATGCTATCATGGTTAAAGGTGATAAATATGTCAAAGAAGAAAAATAAAAAGAATAAACTTGAGAAAACATTAGTCGAAAAAATATTAGACCAACATAAGGTCAAGTATCGTCAAGCCGAATTTGCGGTCACCAAAGATAAAGGTGGAGTTGCGCAAATGGACACCTCTATTCTAAGGGACAAAGAGCAATTCGTCTACAAGACCTTGGTATGTGAAGGAAATAAAACCGGCCCACTTGTCGGAGTTGTACCAGTTACTGAACATTTAAGCATGAAAAAACTTGCTAAGGTTTCTGGAAATAAGAAATGTGAAATGCTTCCTTTAAAGAAACTAGAAAAGACAACAGGTTACGTTCATGGTGCTAATACTCCTATTGGTATTCACTTTACGCACCACTTCCCTATCTATCTAGATAACACAATGAAGGAAACAGACGAAGTTGGTGTTTCAAGTGGTAAACTTGGACGCAGTGTTTTCTTAAATCCAGAAGACTTGGCCAAAGTTACAGAAGCTAAGTTTGCTGATCTGCTTGAATAAAAACGCTTACAATTTATTCAGCCATTGGACGATTTTTATGTTACACTTAAATTATGCCACATTTATAGAAGTAACATATATAGAGGAAGATGACTGAAATGAATATTTTATTGGGTATCATTGGTTTTACAGTTGCAATGATTGCCGCTTTCGTGGTAACCGCATTAGCAATTGCAAAATAAATAACGACTAAAATAATATTTATATTTAAAAAGGAGTAATTTTATATTACTCCTTTTTATGTACTTATATAAAATTGCCGTTATTTTATATTGTTAAATAAGATCCCTACCAATCTGTAATTATAGGTATAGCTATGCCCATATACTTCTATAAGATTTTTTGTATTTTCTGTGTAGCTTTGTTATTTAAAAGTGTTATTGTAAAGGTGTTATAAAAATCTTAATTCCCAAGAAAGGTTTAAATATTATGGAACATAAAAAAGATTTAGATTTTAATGCCAAACTTTACGGTAAACAAAGATTTGGCTTTCGTAAAATATCTGTAGGTTTAGCTGCAGTAGCACTTGGTACTACATTTTTCTTAAGCAATAGTCAACTTGTTCACGCAGACGAAAATAATGCATCTCAGCAAACTACTGAAGTTAAAGAAAATGCTCAAACAGTAGATTCCGATCAACAAAATGTTGAAACAAAGACGGATAATTCTACTTCATCAGAAATCAGTTCTAAGGACAACACCCAAGAATCATCTTCTAACAATAAAAATGGAGACAGTACTGCATCCCAAGAAAAACAGAACGACAGCAAGCTCGCAATCTCATTAGCTAAAAGCGAAGCTGATACTGATCAGCCTTCCTACTCTTCTACCGTTCCCGCAACAAAGAAGAATAATGGTACAAATTTAACTCAAACAACTACCCCAAATAATCCAGCTAACTTAGCATCTGATCAAGATACTGTTCAAGTTGATACCACTGTTAATTTAAACAACGTTAGATCCGTCACTCATGATAATCCGATTACCGTTCAAATCGTTAACGGTGATACTGGCTCAACCGATCCTTTAATGACTAATGACGGAATCAATAATGGCGGAAATTGGTACTTTGAAAAACGTACCGATATAGCTAAACGCTTGGTATAGCGGAACCAATTTAACTACCAGCGTTACCCTTAGTGTTAATGTTCTTGCAAATAATAGTAAAGTAAAGGATTATCTTGCAAGCAACGCTGGTAAAACTGGTGAAGACATTCCTGTAAGCGTAAAAATTACATATCCTACAGGTAATACGGAAACTAAAACTGCATTTTATGCTCATTACATTCCTACTCAAGACAGGGTTAGTTCAGGCGAAATTCTTCAAGGATTCAAATGGTAACTACCAATGCCGGATCAGAAAGACAATGGAATAATATAAGTGACAAGGACTATAGCGACAACAATTTAAAGGATAACGATACCATATATCAATGGTGATTCTACTTCAATTATGGTAATAACTTAAACCCTAATGATATTCTCACGCTTATAAATGCTCAGTTTAGCACAACCTTCCATAATCAAATTTTCTTGCCAAGTTCAATTAACATCTTTGAAGTCCCAACAAATTTAGTTTCAGATGGTCAAGGTAATCGTTACGGTATTGATGACATACCTTCTGGTCAAACACAAAATGTTTATAGTTACTTAACTACTCATCCAGATGAATAAACAGCTTTTGAGGATTATCTAAAAGCTCATTCCAATTCATCTGGCTTCTCTGTTGATCAATCAAGTGACGGTCCTTTTCATGTTCCTTCTAATGGTCAAAATGACACTTCTTATAGTAGACACGCCTACTTCATTCAAGTTGACGCCGCGGTTGAAAATCCAAGAAATTCACCAGTGTGGTTAGAAATTCACAGTAAAGGTACTGGCACTACTTCTAACCATATTATCGTTTGGCAAAACAATAGCGGTAATGGATCTGAAACTCAAGTGCAACAACAAGCAGTAATCAGATATTATTATGATGATTTAAAGCAATTTTTAAACGTTGATAGTAATTTTAATAATCAAGCTATTTCTGTAAATGACCCAGCTGGTAACTGGATTAATTTTGGTGATGAAGCTGCGACAACTTTTGATAATTACCAAAGTGAAAATGCCGACAGTGCAGATACTATTTTAGACTCCGATGGTAATCCAGCTAGTTTTGCCGTAACCGGCATCTTCCTCAATTCAATAATATCAATAACAACACAGACGGAACTGACTCTCACCCACAATACTTCATCGTCCACTTTACACATAAAAAGCAAGCAGCTGAATCACAATCAACCACGATAACAGAACACGTTTCTTATTACTACGAGAACGGCTCAAAGCAAGGACAAACTGTTCCTGATCAATATGCCCCAATAAATCAAGAATTGCATTTTACTCGTGATGGACAAACTGATTTGGTAACTGGAGTAATTGCCTATGGCAACTGGAAACTCGTAGACGCTAATGGCAATGCAATTTCACTTCCGGCTATTCCATTTAGTCAATTACCACAAACATTGGTTGGAAACTACAAGCTTGATGCAAATGGTACATTTATTGTGAACAACAATACTGGCAAACCATTTTTAATCATTAAGGGTGATAATGGCAGTATTCCAGGCATTTCATTTAATGACGATGAAATAACTTCTCTATATAACCAAAATGGTGGTTCAATCATAGTTCAAATTCCATATATTCAAACTATAAATCCATCAACTCCTAAATCAACTCAACCAGCTCAACAACCTACTTTAGCTCCGGCACCAGATCCCACTACTCCAGTAACACCACTTCCTACTGTCGAGCCAACTGCAACTGCTCAACCAACTAACGCAACGGTTTTACCAGACACTACTCCTGTACAACCATCTGAAATTAAAAGAGTTAACTATAAATCAAGTACTAACGTTGCTCCTCATAGTCAAACGCAAAAACATTGTCACGACTACAACTATCTCAGCGCCCCTAAGGCAACCAGTACTTACATTGAAAAGATGCTATTCAGTCAAAGGGTCAGATAAAGCCTGTTATTTCAAAGACAACTACTAATAAGCAAAATACACTTCCACAAACTGGTGAAAACAAATCTAACTTAGGAATCATTGGTCTAGGATTGCTGCATTGGCTGGTTTATTTGGACTAGATTACGACAAAAATAAACGTAAAAATTAACCCTTAATAACATACAAAAAGCAGACAGGAATCAAATCCTGCCTGCTTTTCATTTACTCTTTTTTCTTTTCTTGTTCTTTCAGATATTTTTTTCTCTCGTCAAAGAATTTAATGGGCATTCCAATGAGAATAATTATCACGCAGATAAGCAACACCTTAGCACTATGAGTATTCTGGTAGCCCATCCATGTTATAAAGATCTCGACGATCAATATCCAAATCATTGATCTCCAAACCGATTTCATAGTCTATCCCCTGCAATTTTTAAATTATTTCCTTTAATTGCAAGAAATTATGCCACGCATTGGCTACATTGCCAAAACTATATTTCTGTCGACTTTGATAAGCATTTTTCAAATATTCTTCAATCATTGCATGATGAAGATCCAGCGTATTAACCAGCGCCGTTTCATCCCCCGCCTGAATTAATCTACCATTGTAGTTATTGGTAATAATCTCATTAGGACCATAATTAATATCATAGCTAACTGCGGGACAGCCATGTTCTTGTGCTTCAAGCAAAGCCATATCAAATCCCTCATATTGACTGGTTAAGACTTCTAGCCAGGCGCTATTATAGACCTCAGTTAAATCCTGCTTAAAGCCGCCAAACACAATATAATCTTCAGCCTGCAGCTTCTTCACCCAGCCTTCAACTTAGGCTCAGTTTCTGCATCCCCATGACCATAAAACGTCAGGGTCAACTCCGGATACTTCTCATGCAACTTAACTGCTGCTCTAATTACATGATCGAGTCTTTTTACCGCATCAAGACGCGCTACCGCAATCAAACTATACGGCTTGCGGCTGTTAAAGGCTACAGGAGTAATATTCTTTTTAACAAAAGTTACCGGAATTGCGTAGCTATGATCCGTATCAAATAAGTTGGCGGCATGATCTGCATCTTTATTTGTGGATGAAATTACGCCAGTCAAAGAACCTTCCTTAAGCATATCGCCAATGCCTTGATAAATATCAAACATATCGCCATCATACTGGCCATGAGTCGTCAAAGCTGAATGGAACACCATATATGCACTTTCATTAATTTAAAGGCGTCTAAAGTATAGTCAGAACGGTCCGCATACATCACTGCTTTCGAATCTGCTTTACAAATTTTATCTAAAAATATGCTCTAAATTCTGCCAAACTATCAAAATCGTGCCAGTTTTCTGCTTCATTCAATTGTACTAAACACAAAACAGGCTGATTATCATCACTACCGCGGTAATGCATCATGATCTTAGATTTACCCAAATTATCATAATATTGGCGTAAAACTAAGCGTTCCTTATCTTCGAAAAATTCTGAGTAAGCTAAACAGCCATCATCGTAGTAGTCTGCTCGACCCATAAAACCGTATTGATCGTAATAATTTGCGGAATACAAACGATTCTCCCGCAACACAATCTGCAATCGTTTCTTGCCATTACGATAGGCAATTTTATCCTGTACGTCATAATCTGAGCTATGCAAAATCTGTGCAATTAATTCGTCATCATCATCTTGTTCAGTCTTTAATCCCAAGTTTTGATAATACTGAAAAAGATTGATTACTGAATCAGCTGACTGCAAACTTGCCCGGGCATCATCATGCCAAAGATTATATTCGACTTCGATAATTTTAGCTTCTTGTCCAAACGACTCAAACAAATGAACTCGCTGCATCTGCGCAATTTCAATCGCTGAAGGAGTAGGATTTTCTTGACTAGTAATAAAATAATGTATTTCTCTTTCCTCATTTAGCAAAAAAGGACGAGCCACATGGTTCGTCCTTAAATATTAATCTGCATGTCTCCACTTCTTGTCAGTCAAGATACGAGCAGCAAGAAGTCCTAAAGGCAAAGCAATCACGATCATTAATGCTTCAGTAATCCAGAAGGCACCAATGTTGATGTTGGTAATCCCAAAATTGAATACTGCACGATACATGTATAGTCCTGGAACCATAATTACGATTGATGGAACCGTAATCGCAATTCTTGGAAAACCAACCTTTTGTCGTACAACACTTGCCAAAAGTCCAGCCAGTAGCGCACCGATAAAGGCTGCCAAAGCTGGAGCCATGTGAGCGTAATCGACTAAACTCAAACGAAGCGTATTAGCCATCGCACCAATAATCGCTGCTGTTGCCGCCATATTTGGTCGACTGTTGAACATAATCGAGAAGCCGAATACCCCACAAAAGCTGGCAATCAAACGCAAGAATGTTAACATGCCTGGATCGATCTTAAGCTTAAGCATAGAACCTGGATGGAGATTCAAAACAGTAGCTACCGCCCAACCAGCCATGGTCGCAATCGTAATGATCAAAATTGCATAAGTAAGTCGTTCAAGTCCTGAACGCATATCCAGTTTGGACATGTCGAGTCCTGACGTAATGAATGGGAATCCCGGAATAACAAACAGCATGGCGCCAATATAACCATAGGCATGGTGGTGATCCAAGTGAAAGAGTAGCGTACCTAAATTGAAGCAGGCAAAGTAAACTACGCAGGCTACCGCAACTGCAACTGCAATTTTGGCTACCAAAGTGATTTTTCGTTTACCCATAAGTGAGCGGACATAGTTACCGACTCCCGCGCCAAAAAAGGCACAAATAACTTCTGGCAAGCCGCCACCTAACAAGAAAATAAATCCAGCACAAGCAAGACCAGAACTTAACCCAGCAATCACAGAAGAATAAGCTGACTTTTGATTGGCAATTTCACGCAAACGTCTATGAATTTGACCAATAGTCCATTGTCCATCACCAGCTTCGAATTGGCGGACAAATTTCTCCAACTCATTCAATTTGGTCATATTTACACCAGTAGCTGGCAAAGACAAGGTTTGCGAGTATGATTCATTATCAACGTCAAAGCAAGTATATTCAATCGATACCAAACCAATATCCGTTGAACAAGTGATGCCGAGCGTTCTTGCGATTGTGTCCATTGAATCACGCACACGCCAAGCTCCTGTACCGCAGCTTAAAAGCATGATGCCAACTCTACCTACAAGCGAAGCTTTTTCAACTAGGGTTGCATCTTGGGCCAGTGTATCGCCATCACTCTTGAAGAACTCTTCCCATAGAATTTTCATATGGTGCTTTTCAGATAAATGATGTTCTTGTTTCTTTTCATTCATTGATATGATTACTTTCCTCTATCCTTGATTTTTAGTAAGATTATAGCTCTTTTATTCTACCACAGGATTTTTATCAAGCCCGGCATAAAATTTTATATTTTTAAAAATAAGTACTCCTTTTTTATTACTTTAAACTTATAATATTTTTTAGAGAGTAAGACAAATAGATATAAAGGAAGAAATTTAAAGTGGCACAATTAACAGATGAACAATTAGCCGATATTGCTCATGATTTTTATTTAAGCAAATTAAACATTGGCGAGATTTCACAAAAATACAATTTATCACGCTACTTAATTACTAAGGCGCTGGATGATGCCGAAATGCGCGGTATTGTTAAAATTCAAATTACCCAAGGCGTCAAACGCAATCAGTTATTAGAGCGCGAATTTCAGAAGAAATTTGGTTTAAAAGAAGTCTTCATCTTGCACTGCTATGAAGATAAGGAAGACGATAGTGAAGCTGTCATCAACTTTGCCTCTAAACAAATCGAAAACTACCTACAAAATACTAAGATAGCTGGCGTTAGTTGGGGGGCAACCATGCGCGGCGTAATCAATGATTTTTCTGAAGAAACTTTGACTAAGCTTTACTTCGTGCAGCTTTTAGGTCAACCAATCAACGCTAACCGACGTAAGAATCCATTAACTCAAGAAGCAGCTGACAGTTTGCATGCACACAGTTTAAATCTGCCTGCACCACTATATGTCATTAATCCTAAGATCATTCCTATTTTAAGAACTGAACCATACTTCAAGATAATTGAAAACTGCTACCATGATCTTGAATTGTTGTTTACTGGCTTAGGAAACTTTGATTCTTTCAGAACTAACCAATTCTTACTTACTAACTACGGACCAAAATTATTTAAAGATATCCCTCAAGATAAAGTGGCAGGCATGATAATGGGCCGTCCTTACGATATCAATGGCAACTTCTTTCCTTCCATTGAAAAGCATATCTGTGGTATTTCAATGAAGGATATCATGAAAACACCTATTCGTTTTTGCGTTGTAAGCAATCGCTTTAAGTCAGAGGCCTTGCTTGGAGCACTTCGTAGCGGTATTATCACTCACTTGGTAATCAACGATGCTATCGCAGAGCGAGTACTGCAACATGAAGACTAATTTTTGAAGGAAAAAATGAAAAAAACTAAATTCGACCTATGGATCGGGGCCATTAGCCTGTTTAACTGCCTCTTATTCATCGCTTCATGGTTCGCTATTTTCGGTGCAAGTTTCACCACTAGAATGGCGATGTTCTACTACCTATTTGCTTGGGCCGGCGTAATTATTAATGCTATTGCCGTTGTTCAAGCACATAATTTAAAAATTTCCATTATTGGACCAATATTAGGCGTGGTTGGTAATGCTCTTTATGGCTTTACCGCTGTCCTGGCTTGCCTGCCGTAATCATCAATATTATTTCTGCTTTCTTTATTTTTATGCAACACGATAATAAGAAAAAAGCTTAAAAAATGCCGCAACAAAAGTTGCGGCTTTTCTTAGCTTTTTATTGTAAGCGGCTTACGATGACGGTGAGGTGATATATAAGGAGTTTTGAACTGAATCTTGTATTCCAGATGTAGAAAGCATGATGAACTTAGATGAGGCTGTTGCTAATTTTGATTTAAATGTGCAAAAGCCGGAAGATGTTAATGTAGAAAGGATTCCTGCTAATGATTAATGATGTCCGAAGAAAACTGAAGATAAAAATACATACCTGAACTACTAAAACTGGAGTTTAGGGATGTATTTTTAGCCTAAATATGAAATCGCTACTTGTAATTGTGCTAACTTCATCGCAGCTTGAGCAACATTTTTGCGATCAACATCGACATAAATTTCAAAGTGCTCATCGTCAAATTGATAACCTGATCCTAAAGCTATTTCTCTTGCCGTATCATTTAGTTCTACGTCTTCATCATTAGGGTCAAGCTTGAATAAAATCCGACCGCCGTCACTAACACGACAATGATCTTCTGCTTCGTCTACCCAGACATAAACCGTATCACCATAAGCATCAATCATCATTGTGGCAATTTGCATCGTATGATCATCTACCCAAATAACATTGGTATTTGCAGCTACATAATCACCGATTTCTCTGCTTAATGCCTTTGTCTCTTCTTGTTTCATTTTTTACCTCGTCTTGATCTGAGCTAACTTGTAGCCTGAATCCTTAAACAGCTTGAATTTATTCTTCAAACCACTAGCTACATAAACTTTCTTATCCTTAGTGATAAAAATTGCGTCGGTACCCTTCTTTTGTTCAATGTACTGGTAGCCTTTTTCCAGTCCTTTATCAAAGCTAGCAGTTGAAAGTGCATCCCCATCAACCGAATTCTTGGTCACAATAGAAACACCCATTAAATTATTTTGGAAAGGATAACCAGTCTTAGGATCCATCAAATGACTATAAACGGTCTTGCCGACCTTCAAGTAACGTTCATAAATACCTGAGGTAACAATTGTCTTATTCATTTCTGGGATAGAACCAATAGTGGTACCACGACTCTTCTTAGGATCCTGAATACCGACCGTCCAATTACTGTGGTTAGTTGGTGAAGGACCTAATACATATACATTACCACTTAGATCAATAATTGCACTTGTTACACCATCTTTAATCAAAACTTTTTTAACTTGGTCGGTAATATAGCCCTTGGCAATTCCGCCTAGGTCTAGTTTCATATTCTTTTTAGTTAAATAAACGGTGCGTTTTGCATCATTGAACTTAACATTACGATAGTTAACTAGTGGCAAGCGAGCATCAATTTGCTTTTACGTTGGCTTATGGGCATCTGGAAAACCGATCCGCCATAAACTAGTAATTGGCCCAATTGCCATGTCAAAGGATTCATCCGAATTTTAAATGTAGTAATATGCTTTCTTGCATAAATCATAAACATCAGCGGAAACTTTGATCGGCTTCAGCATTAATCTTATCAACTTCACTGCCCTTTTGGTTAATAGTGATCTCATCGGCTAGCTTTTTAATACGAGCCAAACCATCATCTAGCGCTGCACTCTTATTCTTGTTATTAACCTTGATCGTACAAACAGTACCCATCAAAAATTGCGTGTCTTCAGTAGGCTTAGTGGTTGGGTTAATTGTACTTTTATTTTGCGTCTTACTCTTCGTGCTGCATCCCGTAACTACAGAAAGAAGCATTACTAAAAGCAAGAACATAACAAGAACATAATAGGTAATTTTCTTTTCAATTTTAAATCTCCAATAAAAAAATAGTAGCTTTCATACTACCTTTTTGAGCAGCGTTCAACAATTGTGATACATAGATAATGAAGTCGTTTGAAGATTCAGTAGCACCTGAGACTACTTGTACCTTTTCCATATCACCGTCATTGTCTAAAAATTCTTTTCTTAACTTCTTGATGTATTCCTTAGGACCAACTTTTGAGTACTTCTTCATTTGCTTTTCGTATGAAGCGTTTTGAGTCTTTGATTGACCCTTCTTATTTACTCGGTCGTACTTAATCTTACCGTTCTTAATAGTCAAAGTGTAAACTTGGTGGTAACCGTGGTCGTAGTTCAAAGTTTCAAGCTTGTAAGTACCATCCTTGTACTTAGCATTGTTGTTAATATGAATAGTTGCGGTGTCACCCCTTTGAGCAGCTTGAACCAATTGACTAGCATAGTTTCTCATGCTGTCACTTGAACTAGTAGCACCTGAAACTACTTGAATACCGTTTACGTTAGCGCCGTTAGCCTTAAATTCTTTGCTTAAAGTATCAATGATGACTTCTTTGCACGAAGTTGCTGCAGATCGTGTTGATCCTAGCGCATAAGCATATAGGGAAAGAATGGATGTTTTGATATCAACAAATTTAAAATGCTTTTTTAGTGACATTCTCTTTTTTTCAAAAATAAATAGCCTGATTCAACGAACCAGACTACTTCTAAATAAACCAATTAAGCTTTTTTCGTCTTTTTAGTAATTCCTGCAATAGCTTGGAAGACAACCAAAACAATGTAGAAGTAAAATACATAAACTAAGCCAGCGATATCGAGTTGCTTCGAAGCAAACCAGTACCATTGGTTGTCTTGTGAACTATAAATCCAGTATAAAATTCCCAATGCAATTAAGCCTAAAGCATTGATAATGGCAAAGATCCATAAGTTGCCGTTCTCATGCTTTGCTAGGTAGATTAATGCCCAAACTAATGATCAAGCACATGCTGCAACTACAACACACCAATAAAACACCGTTGCGAACATTCTTCTAACCCTCTTTCATTCATATAGTTCTATTTTAACATAATGTGAAAATCGTAACTTATTTTATTATAAATTATTCGAAAATATTCAAATTAAATAACTTTTATGTAAATAATCTGAAAAAGCATTCCTACCTTGACGGTAACCGTTTTCTAATTATACCTTTTAACTATACTAATTTTATGGAGACATTTATGAAAACTAGAGGCTTATCAGTTAAAAACGTTGTAGCAATCGGAATTGGTTCGGCTATTTATGTCATTTTAGCCCGTTTTACCTCAATTCCTACGCCTATTCCTAACACCAATATTGAACTCGTCTTTCCTTTTCTTGCTTTGCTTGCGGCAATCTATGGAGCTAAAGTTGGTTTTGCAGTAGGTTTTATTGGTCATGCTTTATCTGACTTTATTATGTATGGACAAACTTGGTGGAGCTGGGTTCTAGCCACAGGAATCTTCGGTTTGATAATTGGGCTTTCCAGAAAGCCATTGGATCTTAAAAACGGCATTTTTGGTTTTAAACAAATTATTTTCTTTAATATCGTGCAAATTCTGGCTAACGCTATCGCCTGGATTGCTGTTGCACCAGTCGGCGATATTCTGATTTACAGTGAACCTGCCAATAAGGTATTCGTGCAGGGCATCAGCGCAACGATCTCTAACGGAATTACTATCATGATTGTGGGTACACTGCTACTTAAAGCATACGCGGGAACCAAAATCAAAAAAGGCAGTTTACGCAAAGAAGATTAGAAAGGCGTTTTATGACCCAACCAATTATCTCATTCAAGAATTTTACATTTAAATATGATAGTCAGGCATTTCCAACGCTGAAAAATATTAACTTAGATATTAATAAAGGCGAAAAGATTCTCATTGCCGGACCATCAGGTAGTGGTAAATCAACGATTGGTCGCTGTCTTAACGGCTTGATTCCTAATATCGATACAGGTGATATCGAAGGTGAATGCCTGGTTGACGGTAAAAATATCCAGAATACTAATTTATTCGATTTATCTTTTACTACTTCAACTATTTTGCAAGATACTGACAGTCAGTTTATTGGATTAACCGTTGGGGAGGACATTGCTTTTGCTTTGGAAAATGACTGCAAGCCGCAAAACAAGATTCGTCAAACGGTACATCGCTGGGCTGATGAGCTTAATATTTCGCACTTATTAAAACAATCACCCCAGAATTTATCAGGCGGGCAAAAACAAATTGTGGCTTTAGCAGGTGTCTTAATTGATGAATCACCTATTCTGCTTTTTGATGAGCCGTTAGCCAACCTGGATCCTGCTTCTGGCGTTAAAACAATGGCCTTAATTGATCAAATTCAAAAGGAATTAAATGCCACGGTAATCATCATCGAACACCGCGTTGAAGAAGTGATGCGTCAATCACTTGATCGTATTATTTTAATTAATGATGGTGAAATCGTTGCTGATAAAAAGCCGAATGATCTTTTACACGAAAACAGATTAGAAGACATTGGCGTTAGAAGTCCGCTTTATTTAAAGGCGTTGGAAAAAGCCAATATTGATATTGCCAACATCCCTGACTTAACTTCCGTCGCAGCTTTGCCCGATGAACCCGAAATCGGTCATCAATTGCAAGACTGGGTTAATCACAGCATACTGGAAGGTGAAAAAGAAGAGACTACTCCTTTGCTTGAATTAAAAGGCGTTGGTCACCGCTACAACAAATTGCAGGTTAATCCATTGCACGATGTCACAGCTACCATCAACAAAGGCGACTTTGTTTCAATCGTTGGTCAAAATGGTGCTGGTAAAACTACCCTTTGCCGTATTATATGTGGCTTCATCTCAAACGAAGGACGCGTTCTTTTTAACGGTGATGACTTAGCCTCACTCTCAATCAAAGAACGTTCAGAAAAAATTGGCTACGTCATGCAAGATCCTAATCAAATGATCTCCCAAAAGATGATCTTTGACGAAGTCGCATTGGGTTTACGTTTGCGCAACTATAATAAGGAAGCAATCAAAGAAAAAGTCTATCATGCGCTAAAGATTTGTGGCCTCTACCCTTACCGTAACTGGCCTATTTCTGCTTTAAGTTTCGGTCAAAAAAAGCGTGTGACAATTGCTGCAATTCTGGTGCTTGAACCTGATCTGCTTATCTTGGATGAACCAACTGCAGGACAAGATTGGAAGACTTACACTGAGATCATGAGCTTCTTAAATCAACTTAATGAGCAAGGCAAAACGATCATGATTATCACTCACGACATGTACCTCATGATGGAATACACCAATCGCTCACTTGCTTTTGCGGATGGTGAATTAATTGCAGATACTCTGCCAATCAAGCTTTTAACTGAAAAGAGCTTAATCAGAAAGGCAGCTTTAAAGCGAACCAGCTTATATGATTTAGCTAAAAAATATCAGTTAAGGGATCCTGACGCATTCGTTCGCTCATACATCAATTCAGAAAGGAACAAGTAATATGCATGATGAAAGTCAAATACTAGGCTATCAACCAGGGAGTGGTTTTATCTATCAGCTAAATGCCACGACCAAGTTAGTTTTCATGTTGCTAGTTTCGGCAGCTTGTATGATTACTTACGATACCCGTTTTCTAGTTGCGATTGGTATTCTCTCGATCTATCTTTTTAAGGAAGCAAACATCAAATGGCGCCAAATTTCTTTTATCGTTAAATTTATCGTTGCTTTCATGATTTTGAATTTGCTCTTTGTTTACCTTTTCCAACCAACTTATGGTGAAAATATCTATCATTCAAAGAGTATCTTGATTCATGCTGGTTACTTTACATTGACCATTCAAGAAGTTTTCTACCTATTTAATTTATTCTTGAAATACGTCTGCTCAATTCCAGTCGTGCTGCTTTTCTTGCTCACAACGAATCCAAGTCAATTTGCGGCAAGTTTAAATCGCATCGGTATCAGCTATAAGATTTCTTATGCCGTAGCATTGGCATTGCGCTACATCCCTGATATTCAAAATTCTTATTGGTCCATCTCGGCCGCACAACAGGCACGTGGTGTTGAACTATCCAAGAAAGCTAAATTATCTAAACGAATCAAAGGCACATTAAACATTGTCATGCCACTAATCTTCACTAGTTTGGATCGAATCGATACAATCAGTACGGCAATGCAACTCAGACGATTTGGTTCCAAGAAAAAGCGTACTTGGTATGTTGCAGAATCATTTAAAAAAGATGACTTTTGGGTAATGGGATTAGCCGTTGTACTAGTTTTACTTGTCGTACTTCTTTGGCAACTTGATCACGGCCGCTTCTATAATCCATTTGTATAATTAAAAGGGATCGCTATTAATTTAGCGATCCTTTTTATGATGTTTCTTCTTTTTATCGTCGTCTTCTAAGGTAACGATTTCTGGCTTTTTAGGTATTGGCGGTGTAATTACTTCATAATTGCGCAAACGTCGTTCTAGATAATCGTCTAGTTCTTTACCGATATTTTCGTGAACAATTATTGTCATTTAGTCCACCTTCTTTTTTCTAATTATACATCTAAAAGTGCAGATTAAATAAGGTGATCACTAGATATGTCATACCGCTGGCAATTACGGGGCCAGCTGCCACGCCTTTGAAGACCACCACACCGATGATCGTACCGAGCACTAAGGCAACGGTCACTTGTGGTACGGCGGCTAATTGGTCAACGCCATATCTAGATAAAATAGCGACTGCGATACCTGCTAAAACTGCGATCCATCCTGCTGGTGTTTTAAAAGTTTTGATTAGGTCTTTAAAACTAATCTGTCCGGTAGCAATAGGGATTAAGATTGCGACTGAGATGACAGTCACGCCCCAGTTGATTCCTTTTGCTTGAATTGTTGGCAGCCATTTACTGGTAAAAGGTAGTAATTTGAATAGCATCACAACCCCTGTCGCAATAATCAATGACATATTTTTTCCAACTAATGCTACTACTAAAATTAAGGCTAAAAATAGCCAACTCTCCATCTACTTTTCCCCCTCAAAAATACTTGTTTTCTTACTTTAACAAAAAATTGTTTTCAAGACAAAATAAGTGAAATCTAATTCCAAATATGCAATAATAAAAATACGCAAGGAATGAATATTGTATACGCAAATATAGTCCACGGAAACGTGGACTTTTTTGTTTGCAAAAGAAAAAGCCCGATTGCTCGGACTTTTTGGGACATAAGTTTATTAAGGATTAATTTATTCTTTCTTGGCTTGATCGAAGAAGCCGATCATTATTGATACAGCGCCTAAGACCAAACCAAGTAAAGTAACATGATTTTGCTTTTGTCCAGTTTGTGGAAGTGTAGTTGCCACCTTTTTATTTACTTTTTTAACTTGAGGAGTGACTACCTTTTTTACTGAGATATGTTTGATAACTGGTTTATCCACCTTAACTGCGGTTGTAGCAGTCTTGGCTTTTTTAACTGTTTTTGTCTTTTTATCGGTCAGTACTGCTTTGCCAAAATGGCGTTTTGCTTGAGGTTGAAAGAATACTTCCTCATTATTGTTGGTCGCTGGAGCTTGGCTAACTGTACCTGCATCAGGTAAATGAGTTTTGACTTGGGGTTCACCAAATTGAGGTGTTTCCGGCTCGTCTGAATCTTTAGAGCTGGTGGGAAGAAGTTAGGTTGTTCAGGATCAGAATTTGGTGTTGGTTTAGGTTGGAGCTCTGGTTCAGGTTCTGGTTGGGGATTAGGAACAACTGGATAAGCTGGCATCATCCAATCCCAACGGTGATTTTCACTACCAATAGTAACTTCTTTAGCCACTATGTTACCATCTACATTAAATCCAGTATCAAATACAGCATTGGGAGCTAAAATACTTCCCATGAAATGACCATTAGCAATTTTCAATTCTTGTAAATTGCTACCAAAATTCCATAAAATACGATTGGAATATTTATGATATTCTTATGAATCGATTTTTTCATTACCATAATATAAATCCATATTGGCAGCAGACGATAATGAAGTCAGATTTTCATTTTTTCCAACATTAATAATAATCAATGGAGATTCTTTAGTATCTGTTAGGCCATGAAATGTTATTGTACCGGAAGTCAATGTTTATGACCTAGCGTGAACGGATTAGCATTCATCACAATCGCAGCGATCTTCTTATTAGCTTGATCGTCAATCTTGGGCATGTCATGCAAGTAGTCTTGGATATCAGGCGTACCATTTTCAAGAAAGGCTGCCTCGTCAGTTTTCGCCAAGAGATTGAAGTGCAAGTGTTCAAAGCTTGCCGCATACTTTGCTTTCGTGAAAATAAAGTAATGGAAAGTCTTTTCTTGGGTTAGGTAATTCATCAAATTGGTGACTACCTTGTTCAAGCATTATCGTTTTTAACACCGATATACTTCAAAACATTGCCACTAACACTACCGGTTCCCACTAAATTACCATCTTCGTCGACCAAGCCAATTGTGTGATCAATCACATTTACTTCTCGCTCGCTAAAATCATGCAAACCCAGAGAAGTTAGCAATTGTTCCCACTTTTTTCTAGTCGAGGAGTCGTTTAAAAATAAATCAACGACTTTGTCCATAAACATGCCACCTTACTAAGCATTAATAACAAGTAATTATTTCAATTTAATCACCAAATTTTTAATTTTTTCAAAAAATCAGCGATGATCTCATGTGTTTTTTCAGGTTGTTCTGCCTGTGGTAAGTGACCACATTCAGGAATTAGAGCAGTTTCTACCTGATCATTTAAGAATTTAACCGCCTTAATAAAATCAGGATTGAAATATGGCGATTTAGCCCCAGCAATTACAAGAAGTGGCACAGGCATATCCATGACCACGTCGCGCCAATCTTGCTCAGCATGTTCAACTAAGCAGCTATAGTTTTCTTCCGGATCATAAGGAAATTCTTGATATTCCTTCTTAGCTGCTTCAAACATTTCGTCATCAATATGGTGATAAAAAGCCTTGCCAAAATCTAGCTTTAACATTTCAGGATAGTTATCCCAATTTAGATCTTTAAAACCATACTTCCAATTCTTGTCGGCGATCATCTTTGGTGATTGATCCAAGTCAACCATTGCCTTGAGTCTACCCTTGCCATAGATGGATAAATAAGCCCAGATGTTGGCGGCACCCATGGAGTTGCCAATTGCAACAACATCATGCAAGTCTAGTTTAACTAGTAATTCTTCTAAATCTGCGGCATGACGACTAATGCGTTGTCCGCGATAAGTACGTTCAGATTTTCCTTGGTTTCTTGGATCCAGCATAATGAAGCGATAATCCTTCTTAAATAAGTTAATTAAATCGCGCCACATCTGACTAGAACCACCGATTCCTGGGATTCCGAGCAAAACTGGCTTATCTTTTTCACCAGTATCACTGTAATGTAAAGTTACATTATCATTTGTTTTAAATTCCATTTTTCCTTACTTTCTATTACACAAAAAGGCAACCTGGTTCTCCCAGATTGACTTTACTTTTAACAGACGCCAATAACTTTCATCCATAAAGTACCAACAATACCAAAGATCAAGATGTAGACGATACCTAAAACAAAGTTCATCTTCCACCATTCATTTTGTTTGACATAGCCCGTCGTAGCCAAAATAGAAGCTGGACCGTTAGCATAGTGCGTGGTTGATGCGTTGATTGCGCCAGTGAATGCCAAAAGCATTAGAAATTGATTCAACTACTAGCCAAGTAACACACCAGTACGAGCACTATTTGATGGAATCAAAGCACCCATAATCAATTCCAAACCAGTAATCGCATAACCGATACCAATTGATTTTTTACAAAAACGTTTAATCATGAGGTATGCGACACGGTTACCTAAACCAGTCTTGCTAATACCGTGAGCCATGATAAAGGCCATCGCAATTAACCGGGCAGCTGAGTTACCGAATGAACTCAAAATACCAGTTTGAACGACAACACCTTTTGAGTTAACCCCGTCTTTAACTGGAGCAATTCCAACCAAGACAGTTACAACCATCCCTAAAAGCGTGGTACTACCAATTGGGAGCGGCTTTGTTATACATCCCACAATAGTCGCTACGAAAATAGCAAACATTTCCCATGCTTGAGGAGTTAATCCACTAGGCCGCCACGGAGTGATCAGCCACAACACAATCCCCACTACTAAAGGCCAAATAAAGCCTTTGTAGTTTACTCTTTCTAGATATTTAATTTTTTCTTCCCCTGCTTAGCTTTAATAAACTAAATTTTAAAAATGAATGTTTTCACATAGTATTATATACTTTTTATTCAAAATTTAAACATTTTTCAAATAAATATCTATTTTTTAGTATTTTGTAAAAATATATTAACTTGTGAGATTAGTTCATAAATAACTTGTTATTTTTATAGGCAAAAGAAAAAAGCCTAGTAAAAACTAGGCTTTGAGCTATTAACCAATGTTGTCCCATGGCTTTAGGTCGATTGCTGGGCCTTCTGCCAATTTAACTTGTTCATCAGTCAAAAATTCTTTTCTAACTACGACATCGTAAACATAATCTTCAAACCATGGTTGGCTCATTTCGTAGAAGCCCTTGTGACCATATTTATCGCCCCAAGAGTTTTCAACCTTCCACTTGCGAATGTGGCCGTGATCTTCATCAACACCGACTAAGGTCATATCGTGAGTAGCAAAACCTTCGCCAGTCGCTAAACGATCAGCCTTGCTCATCTTGGTATCAACACCAAATAATTTATCGGTTTGGTAAAGTTCGGTATCAAGATAACCAGTCTTTCTTTCCATTTGCTTCAAAACGTCGTTACCAAAGATTACGGCATCCCCAGACTTAAGTTGTGCTACAGCAGCTTGAGCCAAGTATTCAATTGGCACATTCAAAAACTTAATTTGATCACCGCCATCAACATTGTCATAAAGTGGCATATGGTAAAGCTTGTTAAATTCGTGGTTAGGACAGTTTGATAAAACTACATAATCATCAAACTTAAAGTCCTTGAAATACTTTTGTACGAATTCACGTGGAGTTAAGTCTCTTTCCAAGTGATATTTCTTGTCGTCATCGCGGTATTCCAAGTCAAACTTCTTTGGTGGTTCGCCTAAGGCAACAGATACCATGCGATAAACTTCATTCAAAAAGTGCTTCTTAGCCTTTTCAAGTTCATCTTGTGAACTGCCTTCACTCACTAATTTACGTAAAGCAATAGCATCTTTTCTTTCCTTACGTGCTAAAGAATCGATCAAACCAGTAGTATTGTTGGAGTTAAAACTTTCAGGCATTGCGTATGAAGGTACAACACCATATTTTTTAACTAGGTTGATGGCCATGCTCCAAAGGCCGCCATCTTCACCAGCAAAAGCTAACCATGATTGCACTTCGCGGTCGTTAAGTGGCCTATCAGCCAAACGGATCATTGCATCATAAAAGGCATTTGCACGTTCAATCTTATCCCAGAAAAAGTTATAAGCTTGTGAGAAAGTGAAATCTTTTACTTTGTTTTGCTTGCCAAAGTAATGACGCAAAACATTCAATGTGGCAAATTCCCAGCAACGACCAGAATGCTTTTGGTCAGTCACGCCATCTACATCAAGTTCAGTTGAAAAAACATGGTTTAAACGTTCTGAAACGCGATCGTTAAAGGATGCTTCAAGTAATCCGCTACGACGAGCAGCACGTGAAGCAACTTGATTTTTGCTATTAGTATTGAAATCGGCAGAAAAGTCTGCGATCTCTTGATCAGAAATAACTGTCATATCCTACCTCGTTAGTCTCTAATTTTTTATTAATTCTTTAATCATAATAATACCTTCTTTTGTATTATCTAGCAAGCAAAAAAAGTGTTCAATGAACGCCTTTTTCTTAATATATCTATATCAATTAAAGTTCAATACCTGATAAAACTTCTTGCATCTTATCAGCTGAGTTGATCATCTTAGCATTTTCAGCATCCGAAATTTCGGTTTCGATAACCTTTTCGATACCGTTGCCGTTAATAACAGCTGGAGTACCTAAGTAAAGGTCGTGCTTAATGCCGTATTCACCGTTGATTGGTGCTGATAATGGCAAGCAGATTGAACGGTTATCCAAAATAGCACTAACGATTTGGGTAAGCATCATAGCAACACCGTAGAATGTAGCACCCTTGTTGGCAATAATCTTACCACCCTTCTTGCGGACATCAGTTTCAATTTCGCTTAAAACGTCGTCGTTGATTTCAGCGTAGTCACGAAGTGGCTTACCATCAACGATTGATTCATCAAAGTTTTCAAAGCTAGTGTCACCGTGTTCACCTAAAACCATTGAGTTTACCTTAGCAACTGGAACGTTAAGTTTCTTAGCCAGTTCAACGCGAAGACGCATTGAGTCAAGTGAAGTACCAGTACCAATTACACGATTCTTAGGGAAGCCTGACAATTTTTGAGTTAAAGTAGTCAAAATGTCTACTGGGTTAGCTGAAACAACGAATACACCCTTGAAGCCTGAGTCAACGATTGGCTTAACAATACTTTTCAAGATCTTAACGTTCTTAGCTACCAAGTCAAGTCTAGTTTCACCTGGTTTACGAGGAACACCAGCAGTAATTACACAAACATCAGCATCTCCGGCGTCGCTGTATTCAGCTGGGTGGATGTTGGTTTGACCCATAAATGGAGTGATATCTTCAAGGTCCATTGAGTCACCAACTGGACGATCCTTAGCTACATCGCAAATTGCCAATTCATCAACAGTAGCGTTTTGCAATAAGTCATTTGCAAAAGTTGAACCTACGGCACCATCACCAACAAGAAATACTTTTCTACTCATAAGTTATATTAGTCCTTTCATAAACGTAATTTTTCTACATGTTCCATTATACACTAAGCGCTTACATTAGACACTATTTATTAATTAATTACGTTAATATTGTGCTTTTCTTAACAAATATATTGAAAAAAGAGACAACTCTCATTGTCTCTTTTTCGGTTAGATTTATTTGTGTTCTCTAGCGTATTTAGCCATTTGAATACCAGCTTGGCGACCAAAGATAACCGTTTCAGCAACTGAGTTACCACCAATACGGTTGTTGCCGTGAAGTCCGCCAGAAACTTCACCAGCTGCATAAAGACCTTTAATTACGTTACCGTTGGTATCCAATACTTGAGTTTCGGTGTTGATATGAATTCCGCCCATAGTGTAGTGAATAGCTGGGTGAATGTGAATAGCGTAGTATGGTCCACGGTTTAATTCACGATCCATACCAGTAGTTCTGCCAAATTCCTTATCCTTGTGGTTTTCAACGGCCTTGTTCCACTCATCTACTGTGGCAGCTAAGTTTTCTGGATCAACATCAATTTCCTTAGCTAAGTCAGCCAAAGTGCTGCCCTCCTTAACCAAGCCAATGTGGTCATAAAATTCTACAGCTTCAAAATGAGCACGAACACCTGAATCGAATACCAAGTATGCACCGTCTTCGTTTAAACCAGTAATCGCACTTGAAACAATTTTACGGGTGTTTAATTCGTTAACAAAACGCTTGCCGGCCTTGTTAACCAAAATAGCACCTTCACCTCGTAAACCTTCACCGATTAAGTAAACGTGTGGGTTATCAGTATCTGCAGTTGGGTGAACTTGAATAAAGTTCATTTGCATCAATTGCGCACCAATTTCTTTAGCAAGCTTAATCCCATCGCCAGTAGCACCTGGTTGGTTGGTAGTCTTGTAGTCAACTAAATCTGGACGATACTTCTTGATGATTTCTTTAGAAGCGCCAAAGCCACCAGTAGCAAGCAAAACTGCCTTAGCCTTAATTGTTTTAACGCCTTCATCAGTTTCAACTTCTACGCCGTTAACATTGCCATTCTTGTCTTGCAACAATTTAGTTACTTTAGCACCAGTAAAGATATCTACACCGGCCTTTTTAACTTGGTTAGTTAAACGTGAAGTCAAATAAAAGCCAACTGGTTCCATTGAACCTGGACGGTGAGCTCTCTTTACGCTCATCCCACCGGTAATGGTTAAATCAGTCAAATGAACGCCATATTTCATTAACCAGCTAATTGCAATAGCGGAGTGGTTAACAAAGTACTTAAGCATTGCACGGTCGTTTAATAAACCGCCACCTTTTAAAGTTTCTTCGTAAAAGTCACGGTTGTTGTCAATGATTCCTTCATCAAGTTGAACCAATGATTCAGATGCGTTCATACCACTAGAAGCACGACTAGTGTTACCACCAGTTTTACCGTTCTTTTCCAAAATAACAACATTCAAACCAAGTTCACGAGCTTGAAGTGCTGCTGTTAAACCAGTACCACCTGAACCAACAATTATTGCATCATATTTATTTTTTAATTCTTTATTATTTGGCATAATATCCCCTATTATTCTTCTGGAGTGGACTTGTCGACATTAGTCATCTTCATGTAGTCCATCCATTCATCGTATTGCTCTTCGGTAACCTTGCCGCTCTTTAAGGCAGCTTCTTTCAAAGTAGTGTCCTCTTTTTGTGCAGCTTGGGCAATTTTAGCAGCCGCATGGTAACCAATGTGTGGTGATAAAGCAGTAACTGTCATCAATGAGTTTTCAAGCAAATCATCCATTCTTTCATCGTTAACAGTTAAGCCATGAATCATTCTATCAGCAAAACCAGTAATTGTACCAGTTAATATATCACAAGAATCAAGGAATGAAGCAATCATGACAGTCTTAAAGACGTTCATTTCAAAGTTACCTTGACTTGAAGCAAAAGTAATCGTGGTATCATTACCAAATACTTTAGCAGCAGCCATAGTTACAGCTTCGGCTTGAGTTGGGTTTACCTTACCTGGCATGATACTTGAACCTGGTTCGTTAGCAGGAATATTTAATTCACCGTAACCAGCTCTTGGACCTGATGCCAAGAATCTGATATCTTGAGCAATCTTAAACATGTCGGCTGCGAGCGTCTTAAGTGCACCATGCATTACATCAAGACCTGAGTGGTGAGCTAAGCCCCAGAACTTGTTGGTCTTTACCTTGAATTCATGGCCGTAGACTTCTGATAATTTACCGGCAATCTTTTCTGTCATGCCTGGAGCTGCGTTCAAGCCAGTACCTACTGCAGTACCACCAATGGCCAATTCATAAAGAGTTGGCTTTAATTCTTGAATGTATGACAAGTCATGTTTAAGTGCTGAAATATAGCCTGAAACTTCTTGACCAAAAGTTAAAGGAGTAGCATCTTGCAAGTGAGTACGACCAACCTTAACAGTCTTCCAGTACTTCTTTTCTTTAACTACTAATTCTTCAATTAAGTGTTGAACAGCTGGTTCAAGTTTATCAAGTGCTTCAACGGCAACGATGTTCATTGCTGTTGGGAAAGTATCGTTAGAAGATTGACCACGGTTAACGTCATCGTTTGGCAAAATGTTCAAACCTGGGTGCAACTTGTTAGCTAAGTTAGCAACAACTTCGTTGACGTTCATGTTGCTTTGCGTACCTGAACCAGTTTGCAAAACGTGAAGTGGGAAGTCCTTTCTTAAGTCTTCATCGCTCAAGGCTAAAAGATGATCAATTGCATCTTCAATTGCTTCACCTTTTTCCTTAGGTTCATCCCCAACTTCCACATTTGATTCGGCAGCAGCCTTCTTCAAATGCAAAAATGCACGGATGATTTGTAAAGGCATTAACTCACCGCTTGGAAAGTTATTGCGACTTCTTTCCGTTTGTGGACCCCACAAAGCATCCTTAGGAATTTTTACAGGACCGATGGTGTCGCTTTCAATACGATAGTTTTCTTCGCTCATTATTTTTCCTCTTTACATAAGCATAAGGTTTTTGTTAGTTTTCAATCACCTTTTATGATACCTGTAAAGGCTTTCTTTTTCAATTAAAGAAAAAAGATCTAGGATAGCCTAGATCTCATCTTAAAAATTTCTACCTATTTTGATGGTTCATCTTTTTAGCAAAGAAGTCACCAACAATTTGTACAATAAAAATCAAAATAATTACTAAGACAGTAGCAACTAAGGTAACGTCATTGTTAAAACGATTGTAACCATATGAAATAGCTGTGTTACCTAAACCACCGGCACCGATGGCACCAGCCATTGCAGTTAAACCAATCAATGAAATGATGGTTACTGTTGAAACGCGGATTAATTCTGAACGTGATTCACGTAAGTAAACATCAAAAATGATATCTGAAACAGTTGCGCCTAAACTTTGAGCAGCCTCTACTTTACCTGTGTCAACACTTTCAAGGGCAACTTGTACCTGACGAGCGTAGAATGGGAAAACACCTAAAGTTAATGGAACTAAGGCTGCCTTCATCCCGATTTGAGTACCAACAATCTTTTGCGTAACAGGTGCAACAAAGGCAAGCAAGATTACAAATGGAATAGCTCTAAAAATTGAAACGATCTTATCGCAAACGTTATACCAGAACTTGTTTGGACGAATACCGTCTTCTTTGGTTACAACAAGCAAAACACCAAAAATAATTCCAAGAATGCCACCGAAGATTGTGGCCCAAAAAGTCATGAATAATGTTTGAAAGATACTAGTTCCCCAGCCAGCGTCTCCGCCCCAGCCGAGTTGTAAGACATTTGGACAAACTTTTTCAAACCAACTAATCATCTAAATTCCCCTTTTCATCCAATCTAGTCAAAGTAACGTTTTGCTTCTCCAAGAATTCTCTAGCTTGCTTTTGCTTATCGGCATCCCCTTTAACCAAAACAACCAAAGTACCGATCGCTTCGCCATTTAATAGTTCCACGTTACCATAAAGCATTGAAACCTCTACTCCAATTTGACGGTAAAGTTCAATAATGATGGACTTAGTCACATTGGCAATGCTGTAAACTAGTTGATATACCTCTTCATTTGCTTCTAGCTTGCCAAGGTTCAAGGCCTCTAAAGTTTGAATAGCTTCAAGGCCACCACCAACAAAGCGTTTAGTCAATTCCTTCTTAGGATGCAAGAAGACTTGACGCAAATTACCTTTTTCAATCATCTTACCGTGTTCCATTACAGCAACCTTATTACAGATCTTCTTAACGGCATCCATTTCGTGGGTGATTAAAACTACAGTCAAACCTAATTGCTTATTGAGTCGCTTCAATAGATCCAAAATTTGTTGTGTATTTTGTGGATCAAGCGCACTAGTAGCTTCATCAGAGATCAAGATATCGGGGTGGTTAGCTAAAGCACGAGCAATAGCTACTCTTTGTTGCTGACCACCTGATAATTCAACTGGATAAAAGTTAGCCTTATCTTTCAAATCAACTAAATCAAGCAATTCTAATGAACGTTTTTCTAATTCTTCATCGGAAAGTTTTGCGTGCTTTAATGCAAAAGCAACATTTTCTAAAACCGTTGTTTCATTTAATAGGTTGAAACCTTGGAAAATCATGCCGATTTTTCGACGTTCCAGTTGCAATTGTTTATTAGAAATAACTTGTTTGCCCCCTTTAACAAAATCGACATCGTTGACCTTGATATTACCCTTGCTAGGATGTTGCAGGAGGTTAATCGTTCTAACCAAGGTTGACTTACCGGCACCAGAGAAGCCGACAACTCCATAAATATCGCCTTTTTCAACGTGCAAAGTTACATCGCTAACTGCTTTGACAACTTTACCCTTTTTTTGAGGAAAATCTACATCAATATGATCTAATTGAATAATGCTCATTCTAACCCCTCCTACTTAATCTTGATATCCCAAGCAGCAATTTGTGAATTACCGTAGTAGTGCTTAGTCAACTTCTTTGTCTTTTCAGTTTGGTAGGCCTTAACCACATCTTTGTAAAGTCGGTTGTTTTCTTGACCCTTCTTAGCACAAATGATGTTGATCCATTGCTTAGAATCTTTGTTAACTGGTTCAACGTAAATAGTTTGCTTATCGCCTAAACCAGCTGGACCAGCATAGTCGTTGTTAACTACTGAAGCATCAACTGAATTGATTACTCGACCAGTTTGTTCAGCACCAACTTCCTTTAACTTAAGGTTGCGTGGGTTCTTAGTGATATCGGCTACAGTAACAAGTGTCTTGCCCTTTCTTAAACCGATTAAGCCAGCGTTTTTAAGAACAAACAATGCTCTTGATTCATTAGTTGCATCATTTGGAATGGCAATAGTTGCACCATCTGGCAATTGAGACAACTTCTTGTATTTCTTAGAGTACAAACGAATTGGTGCAATATAAGTTTTACCGATTGGAACTACACCACCACCATTTGACTTGTTCCATGCTTTAAGGAAGGCGTAGTGTTGGAAAGCATTCAAATCAACATCGCCAGATTTCAAAGCCTTGTTTGGCTGGTTGTAATCAGTAAAATTCTTTATCTTAATCGTAATACCATATTTATCTTTAGCCGTTTGAGCAACGCTCCTCCAAATAGCTGCATCTTGTTTACTTTGTGAGACAACACCAACTGTTACAGTCTTGGCTTGGGTTTTACTTGGAATTCCTGATCCAAAACTAAACCAACCAGCAATTAAGATTAAAACGCCGATAATTGTCCAAATAATCGTATTTCTCCGTCTACGCTTACGCATGTAACTCAACTCCTAATAATGAAAATAAAAAAAGCATTCATCCTAAAAGGACGAATGCTCGTGTTACCACCTTTAATTCATTTATCACTCACGCGATAAATCTCATTGGCTATCAAATTAATAGCCTGCACTGTTAACGGGTGCAAATCCGCTGATAGCTAAATATCACTACCAGTCATCGTTCCAAGCCCATATTCGCTAGGGCCTATTTGCTAACTTTCACCACCACGTTAGTTCTCTTTATAAATAGGAAACTAGTTACTCAGCTCTTCAAGATGTTTGATTAATAATTTGCTATAAATAAGTTATCATCATTTTTTAATCTAGTCAATATATTTTTTAATTATTCTTCTGAGTAAGCGGTTTTATTTTATAATGTGGTTATATCTTATAATTTAATAATTGCTAAGGAGAAAGAAATGAAGAAAAATCACTTTCGAAGTTTTGCTCTCTCATTAGTAGCGGCAGTAGGCTTGATTTCCTTCGCCAATACTAATGTCCCATGCAATAACCAAACCGTTTATGCCGTTTCAGATAAATCACTCGCTAATCTGAAATTTCATAAACAAGAAATTGTTACGGTCGACCATAATGAACCGCGCTTCTCTAAAAGTACGTTGTCAAAGAAAAATGGTCCTTGGCAAAAATACAGTAATTTAGATTACTTAAATAGAGCTCAGGCGGCTAATGCCCTTTTGAATAAGAGATTGATGCCCCATAGTCCAAGAGCCGGTTTGACTTGGGATCCAACTGGTTGGCACAACAAACGCATTGCTAGTGGCTGGCTTTACAACCGTTGTCACCTAATTGGCTATCAATTAACCGGTCAAAATAATAATCCGCGCAACCTAATTACTGGAACACGTGAATTAAACGATCCAGACATGCTCAAGTACGAAAATGAAGTTGCCGATTATTTGAAAGACTCTTCAAGTAATTACGTTCGCTATAGAGTTACTCCGATTTTTAAGGGTAATGATTTGTTAGCAAACGGCGTTGAAATGGAAGCCAAGTCTCTTGGCAGCAATGCCGTTGACTTCAATGTTTATATCTTTAATGAGCAGCCTGGCGTAGTTTTAAACTATAAAGATGGTACTAGCCACGTCAAACATGGTTCAAGCACGATTGCTGAACATGTAAAAGCTAAAAGGCATTCCACTCGACATGTAACTAAAGTCAGAACTATTCATAATATTAAACATAAGATTTCTACTGCAAACTACCAAGTAATTGGCAATAAACGCAGCAAGATCTACCACGTTGCTAGTGGTGAAAACTATCATATGAGTTCAGCTAATGCAGTCTACTTCCCTTCAGAAGCTGCTGCTAGACGTGCTGGCTATCGTAAATCATTGAGATAAAGTAAAAAGAGATATCTGATTTTTCAAACAGATATCTCTTTCTTTTCACCATACGCTTTTTCGACCACGTTGATATGCTTCGTGTAGTTCTGCAAATGTCATATTCTTGCCTTTTTGATCAAAGACGACTAGCACTTCTTGCACGCCATCCAAGATTCTTGATAACCAACGGAAAATTGTCGTAGCTGCACAGAACAAGACAAGCAAAACAAATATTGCTTTATCAGAAATCATTGTCAATGAAAATAAATCATGTAAGAAAATAATCGCGAGCAGTAGTCCTAAGAACGAAATAAACATTACCAATGCTCTGAATTTATTAAGCGGTGCTGAAATATGGTACAAAACCATTGCACCAACTGCTACTAGCAATAAAGTAGCAGTAGTGCCGACATCGTTATGATCAAGTGAAATATAGCCTCCTGCAACTACCAAAATACTTACGGCCAACATATCGGTTACCCCACCTGGGATCGCTCTTGCCAAAACATTTGGGATAAATTGACCACGAATACGATTGTGGTTGCTTTCTAGAGCTAAGAGGAATGATGGCAAACCAATCGTGAAAGCAGAAATCAACGTAATTTGTGATGGCTGCAATGGATAATTAATTACCATTATTAGTGAGAAAATCGCCATCAAGAATGAGAAGATATTCTTTACCAAGAACAAACTTGCTGAACGTTGAATGTTGTTAACTACTTGTCTCCCCTCATTTACCACTTGTGGCATTTTAGCAAAATTGGAATCAAGCAAAACAACCTGGGAAGCTTGAACGGCAGCACTATTACCGGAGGCCATTGCGATTGAACAATCAGCTTTCTTCATCGCCAAAATATCGTTAACACCGTCACCAGTCATGGCTACAGTATTACCTAAATTTTGTAAGGCTTTAACGAATTTACGCTTTTGTTCTGGTTTAACTCTACCAAAGACGCTATAGTTTTTCACTGCATCCTCATAACCATCATCTGGTATTTCCTGGGCATCAATATCCTTATCGGCATTTTTAATACCAGCTTGTTTAGCTACTCTTGATACAGTTACCGGATTATCACCAGAAATAACTTTAATTTCTACACCCTGTTTAGCAAAGTATTCAAAGGTATCCTTAGCTTCTTTTCTAATTGGATTAGACAACAGAATGTAGCCATATACTTCAACCGGTTTAGTTAATTTCGAATCATCTTCAGTTAAAACACCAGGATAATTAGCAACGATCAAAACACGGTAGCCAGTTGCAGCATATCGTTCAAACTCATCTTTATACTGTTCAAATTGATCACGCAAGACCATTTCCGGCGCACCGATTAAAAGGGTATGATCATCGAAAATTACACCACTGTATTTATTAACAGAAGTAAAAGGCAAAATGCCACTAGCTTGCTTACCACTATTTTCAGTAAAATGCTCATGAATTGCCTTCATTGTTGCATTATCTGCTGGCATGCTGGCCGAAAAATCACCAATGAGTTGATCTAAGTTATTTCCTTTAAAATCCTTAGAAACAACTGCCCTTTCTACACTCAGTTTTGGTTCAGTAATCGTACCTGTTTTGTCAACACAAAGGACGTTAACACGGGCAAGTGTTTCTACACTCTTCATATCATGCAGCATTACCTGTTTGCGGGCCAAACGTACTGCGGACAATGCTAAGGCAATCGTCGTTAAAAGATATAATCCTTCCGGAATCATACCGATAATTGCGGCTTCCATAGAAACAATACTGCGGTATAGCGACATATGGTTGACAAAGAAACTCATCGAAAATAGTGCTATGCCCAGGGGAATAATGATAATACCGACCCATTTAATCAATTTATTGATTGAGCGCACCATTTCTGATTGTTCTCTGCTGCTCATTGCCTTAGCTTTAATAGTCAACTTAGAAATGTAGCTTTCTTTACCTACCTTTTCTAATTGCATATAGGCAGAACCTGAAACCACGAAGGAGCCTGACATCAGATCGTCACCGACTTCTTTAGTAATTTCATCGGATTCACCGGTTAAAAGAGATTCATTGACCCGGATATTGCCCTTAACAACTTTTCCATCGGCAGGAATCTGATCACCTGTCTTTAATAAAACAAGATCTCCCTTAACCAGTTTCTCAATCGGGACTTTTTCTTCTTTACTATCACGCAAAGCCACGATTTCGGTCGTGTTCATCACGTTCAACTTGCTCAAAATCTTTTTAGCACGAATTTCCTGCACAATTCCAATCACGGTGTTTAAAACAATAACCGGCAAGAAAGTCAGATCCTTATATGCACCTACAAAGATCAGCAAAATCGATAAAACCAAGAAAATTAAGTTAAAGTAAGTAAACAAGTTTTCTCGTATGATTTGTTTATTTGTTTTAAATTGATCATCAACGGCCTTATTTACTTCACCAGCTTGAATATGCTTCTCAACCTGGCTACTAGTTAGGCCCGTTTCTAAATTTGTTTTTTCTTCGTTCATTTTTATTACCCAGTAAATAATTAATATATTCTATTATAACCGAGAACAAAAAAAGCTCGCAAATCTGCGAGTCTTTTTAAATAGTTTTTAGTCTTTTCTAACATAGGTTAAAAAAGTATAAGGATATTTATTCTTACTATCTACATCATGAGGCTCTTTATGTACCAATTTAAACCGAGAATAATCAATCTCTGGCATAACTGTATCTGCCCTAAAAATCCCATCAATTTCAGTTTTTTCCAGCACATCAACTTGATCAAGCAATGCCTTAAAAATTGATACGCCACCAATCGCACAAATAGTTTCGGCTTGGTGATCAGCGAGATATTTATTCATTTCTTCTATCGAAGTTAAAATCTCAACTTGATCATTATCTTGCCATTTAGCTTTCAACTCTTCACTGTGAGTTAAAACAATATGCTTTCTTCTTGGTAGTAATTTTGGCAAACTAGTGAAAGTTTTTCTGCCCATTAAGATCGGATGATCAATCGTTTTTTCCTTAAAATGCTTTAAATCAGCTGGCAAATGCCATGGCAAATGACCATCTACGCCAATTTGTCTTTTTTTATCTTCTGCCCAAACATATTCGATCATGCTATCACCTAAACCGCAACTGGTGCCTTAATCGTACCATGGTGCTTGTAATCTACTACCTTGATATCTTTCATTTCAAAATCTTCAATGTGCTTCTTCTCAGGATTGAGCCAAAGTTGTGGTGAATCATAAGGCTTACGGGAAAGCAATTCCTTTACTTGATCAAAGTGGTTGCGATAAATATGAGCATCCCCTAGCGTATGAACAAATTCACCCACTTCAAGGTCAGTCTCACGCGCAATCATATTAAGTAAAAGCGCATATGAAGCAATATTAAACGGCACACCTAAGAACATGTCGCCACTTCTTTGATAAAGTTGCACGCTAATTTTACCGTCAACAACATAGAATTGGAACATTACATGGCATGGTGGAAGTGCACTGGTTGGAACATCTTCTGGATTCCAGGCAGTGACAATCATTCTGCGTGAATCAGGTGTTTCCTTGATTTGTTTAATCACATTGGCAATTTGATCAATAAAACCACCATCGCGCTTTTGCCAATGACGCCATTGGGCACCATATACATCGCCTAAATTGCCATACTTTTTGGCAAAGTCTTCATCATCAAGAATTCTTTGATCAAACTTTTTCATTTCTGCTTGATAAAGCTTGTTGAATTCAGGGTTACTTTGACTACGCAAACCGAAATCAGTCATATCGGGGCCTTGGTATTCAGCACTAGTTGCCCAATTTTTAAAGGCCCATTCATCCCAGATATGATTATTATGTTCTAGCAAAAAGCGAATATTGGTATCGCCACGTAAGAACCAGAGAAGTTCACTTTTAATCAAACCAAAGGGAACCTTCTTAGTCGTTAATAATGGAAAGCCTTTTGATAAATCAAAACGCATTTGTGCACCAAAATAACTTCTGGTACCCGTACCGGTTCGATCACTCTTGTCATGGCCTTCAGTCATTATCTTTTGCAAAAGATCCAAATATGGTTGTTCAAGAATTGCCATTTTCTACACACCTTTCAAGTTTTCATCTTGTTTAAGATACCATAGATCTGGTGTATTTGATAATGCAAACTACAAGATTTAGTATTTTTAAGCAAAATAGAATTGATGAACTGAATCATCTTTTTCATTAATTTTTCTTAAATTCGCCTTTATGTCTAATCAGGTAGACGACTGTTGCAACAATCAAGACCAATGCGCCGACAATAACTGAGATTCTCGTATCAGGATTAATGAACATGAAAACTACAATTACTAAGAGCATGGCAAAGGCAAAATAATTTGTGAATGGATAAAGTGGCAACTTAAATGGGTGAGTGGCCATTTTATCTTTATTGTGTCTTCTAAATCTAAGTTCGGCCAGCAAAATCACAAACCATGGGATCATCCCTGGTAAAACAGATGAACTGAACACAATAACAAATAAGTCTGAAGCAGAATGATTAAATTGTGAGGCAATTACGTTCAAGACAAAACCAATAAAGATACCACCTGAGATACCCATAATAGCGCGATCAGGCACGATTCTCTTGGAAATATGCTTGAAAGGACTAGGTGCTTCACCATCATGTGACAATTTAAACAGCATTCGACTTGATGAATAAATTCCTGAGTTGGCACCTGACAAGGCCGCAGTTAACACAACAAAGTTGATAATTGAAGCTGCCACAGTAATTCCTACTTTAGCAAAAGTAGTTACAAATGGTGAACCAAGACTACTCAATTTATTCCATGGATAAATAGTCACGATAACAAAGATCGCACCCACGTAGAAAATCAAAATTCTAAATAAAACTGACTTAACACTTTTAACAATTGCTTCTTGTGGGTGAGCAACTTCACCAGCTGAAATACCTAAAAGTTCGATTCCTTCATAAGAACCAACGATAATTGACATTGAGAAGAAGAAACCTTTGACGCCACCAGTAAAGAAACCGCCATGAGCCCATAAATTGCTGAAACCAGTTGGCTTACCACCGTTGCCAACACCGAAGAAGATAACAATGAAGCCCAAAACAATCATTAAAATAATGGTGATTACCTTGATCATCGCAAACCAGAATTCCAGTGAAGCATATGCCTTGGCACTAGCTAAATTGGCTAAAAGCAAAAATGCAATAATGATGATCCCCGACCATAAAGCACTGATATTCGGCCATCAATATTTCAGATATTCTGTCGCGGCCACCACTTCTGACATACCAACAACGATATATTCAAAGACATTGGCCCATTCGGCTAAATATCCAGCTAAGGGATGAACGTATTCTGTTGCATAATCCGCAAATGAACCTGTACCCGGATTGATGTAAAGCATTTCTCCGAGTGCTCGCATAACAATGTACAAAATCAAGCCCACAAACATATAGGCCAAAAGTACTGAAGGACCAGTCCACTTAATTGTTGACGTAGCCCCCATAAATAAGCCGACACCAATTGCTCCACCAAGTGAAATCATTTCCATTTGGCCAGCAGTCATTGTTCGACGCAGCTGGGGCGCGTTATTCTTTTTACTCATAACTCAACTCCATATAATTAATCTATTCCTATTAATTACTGGAATTAATTTACTTTTGCTTTTGGTGTTTTGTCAAGGGCAAAAATAAAAAAGCCACTATAAATTAGCAGCTTCATCAAAATTCATAAATAATAAGGAGTGTACAGGATTTGAACCTGCGCGCCAAGGAAAACTTGGTTCGCCGGATTTCGAGTCCGGTGCATTACCACTCTGCCAACACTCCATAACGCTAATATTATAACCTTATTGTTAGAAATAGTCCAAAAATATTTTCACTTTACACAGCATGACTTATTGTTATAATATAGAATATATCTAATATTTGAAATAAGATATAGAAAAGAGTTTTTAATATGTGTACTTCAATTGTGTTTAGTCCTAAAGATCACTACTTTGGTCGTAATCTTGACCTAGAAATAACTTTCGGTCAACAAGTCGTGATTACCCCTCGCAACTATGATTTTAAGTTCCGCAAGATGCCGGAATTAAAACAACATTACGCTATGGTAGGAATCGCCCTTAATGCTGGCGGCTATCCTTTATACTTTGATGCTGCTAATGAAAAGGGCTTGGGAATGGCCGGACTAAATTATCCTGGCAATGCCACTTACTATGACGTCAAAGATGGCAAAGACAATGTTGCTTCTTTTGAATTCATCCCTTGGATTTTGGGCCAATGCGCTACAGTAGAAGAAGCTAAGAAATTGCTTGCCAAAATCAACATTGCTGACATCAACTTTAGCGAAAAAATGGTTGCTTCTAAACTTCACTGGTTAATTGCCGATAAAACCGGCACTTCAATTGTTGTTGAAACTGATAAAGATGGTATGCATGTTTACGATAACCCTGTTGGCTGCTTAACTAACAACCCACAATTCCCTAAGCAATTGTTCAACTTAAACAACTACGCAGATGTTTCTGCCGCAATGCCAAAGAACAACTTCTCAGATCAAGTTAAAATGGACGGCTACAGTCGCGGCTTAGGTTCACGCAATTTGCCAGGTGGTATGGATTCAGAATCTCGTTTTGTCAGAGTAGCCTTCAACAAGTTTAACGCCCCTACTTCCGATTCTGAAGAAGAAAACGTGGACACTTACTTCCATATTCTGCATTCAGTAGAACAACAAAAAGGCCTGGATCAAGTCGGCCCAGATGCTTTTGAGTACACTATTTACTCTGATGGTATCAATTTGGATAAAGGTATCTTCTACTACACTACTTACACTAATAAGCAAATCAACGTAGTTGATATAAATAAAGAAGATTTAGACAGCAGTGATTTAATTACTTACGATATGCTCACTAAAGGTAAATTTAATCATCAAAACTAAAAATTGCGCAAATAATGTTAATTTTGTTTAAAGATTAGCATTATTTTTTCTTTTGCGGTTAAAATAGATTTTACAAATAAGTTATTGGGGATATTGTGCATCAATGAATAATTATTTAGTGTTGCTCCTTGCAGCAACTGTTTTATTGTTACTCATTTTTAATATCAAGACCTCACGTCGTTTTAATCTATTTGACCACTGGCTACACCATCAATTAGTTAAAAAACGCAGTGGTTACAAATGGCAAGTAATTGCCTTTATTAACGATCCCAAATTGATGGTCGTTTGGGACGTGCTCTTAGCTGGCCTTTTGTTAAATGAAGAGCGCAATTTAACTGCACTTTGGGTATTGGGTACCTTAGGTTTTGCGGATATTTCCGGCATCATTTTAAAGAGATTGATCCGGCGCAAGCGTCCTATTCTCCACTCAGACATGGAAGAAGGCTACAGCTTCCCTAGTGGGCACGTTTTAGGAGCAACGACCATGGGGCTAATTCTATTGCAGCTTTTTGCTAAAGATTTAGGACTCGCCTTCATCATCACAGTTATTGCTGTTTGGATAATGGTAATCATTTCTCGCTTGAGTTTAAAAGCCCATTACCCATCAGACATAATTGGTGCAACTAGTTTGGCAATCGTTTGCTTTAGCATTTCACAACAATTATTTTTAGCACTCTAAACAAAAACGAGTATGTTTCTTGGAACATACTCGTTTTATTTTAATTTATCTTTTATTCGTGAAAACCAACCATAATGCCGCCCTCTTCAGCATAAAAACTGCAAAGGCCGCGCATTGGACGAATCGTAACTTGAGCATCAGGATATTCAGCCAAGATCTTATCTTTGATAATCTCGGCATCTTTTTCATTTTCGCAGTGGTCAATAATCACTTCACCGCCGTGATAATTGTCGTCCTTCATGTATTTAAGCAATTCACGCATTGCTTTTTTCATACCCCTAGCCTTAGTTAATGGTTCAAGCTTACCTTCCTTGCTTGCCGTACCGATCAAGTTAATTTTCAAAAGACCGGCAACCTTGGCTGCGACTGGTGAGACACGCCCATTCAGAGACAAATTATGTAGTGATTGCAGAATAAAGAGCAAATGCGTACGCATTCTGAATTTGGCAATTACTTCTTCGAGATCAACAAAGCGGATATCGCCTTGAATCATTTTCTCAATACCGTGCAAAACAATAGTTAATTCAGGGCCCGCACTTCTTGAATCAACTACAATAATTTGACTGGTGGGATGCTTTTCCTCATACATTGTTTTTGCTTGAAGTGCTGAGGAAAAAGTACCACTCATACCACTAGTCATCGTGATGATGATAGCTTTTTCGGTACCTTCTAGTGCATTAAGCCAAGCTTGAATGCTAGGACAAGTAGTCTTACCGGCAACTTGATTTTGATTCATATCATTCAAAAATTCTCTGATATTCAAATTTTGATCGTCAATATAATCCTTACCGCCAAAAGAAATAGTCAAAGGTACTACTTCCACGTTGTGGTCAGGATCGCTTTTCATATTGCTACTAGAATCAATAATTAATTTAATATTCTCCATAATCAAATTCCTTATTTATCATAAACAATTATTTTAATACATGTATTATAGCGCATTGATATAGTAATTTATTATTGCCTTTATTAATTTTTAAAATGTAAACCGCTTTCATATGTTTACATGATCACAAAGTTAGGCTAAAATTTGAATTGTAAGCGGGACAAAAATTGTTCCGTATGGCATGCAAAATTTTTGTTACATGCCATAATTTTTGAGGAGGTTTATAATGCTCAAATCAGTTATTGAAAATGTACACGCACTCGAAATTTTTGACTCACGTGGTAACCCAACTGTTGAAGTTCACGTTACCCTTTCAAACGGTGTCGTAGGTAAGGCTGAAGTTCCATCAGGTGCTTCAACTGGTGAAAACGAAGCCGTTGAATTACGTGACGGTGGTTCACGTCTTGGTGGTAAGGGCGTTTCAAAGGCTGTTAACAATGTTAACACTGAAATCAACGACGCTTTAAAGGGTATGGACCCATTTGACCAAGCTAAGATTGACCAAACTATGATCGACTTAGACGGTACTCCAAACAAGGGTCGTCTTGGTGCTAACGCTATCTTAGGTGTATCAATGGCTACTGCTGTTGCTGCAGCTAAGGCTAACCACCAACCTCTTTACCGTTACCTTGGCGGTATTGATCTTGAAATGCCACAAACTTTCCACAACGTTATCAACGGTGGTGAACACGCTGACAACGGTATCGACATCCAAGAATTCATGATCACTCCAATTGCTAAGACTTCATTCCGTGATGGTTTCGAAAAGATCGTTAACGTATACCACACTTTGAAGAAAGTTCTTGAAGACATGGGTTACGAAACTGGCTTGGGTGACGAAGGTGGTTTCGCACCTAACATGAAGAACTCAGAAGAAGCTTTGAAGGCTTTACACGAATCAATCGTTAAGGCTGGTTACAAGCCTGGCGAAGATATCGGTATTGCATGTGACTGTGCTGCTTCATACTTCTACAACAAAGAAGACGGCAAGTACCACCTTGAAGGCAAGGTTCTTGACGATGAAGAATTAGCTGCATACTATGACAAGCTTTTGGACGAATTCCCAGAATTAATGTCAATGGAAGACCCATATGACGAAAACGATGTTGAAGGTATGGTTAAGTTCACTCAATCACACAAGGACCGTATCCAAATCGTTCTTGACGACTTCATTTGTACTAACCCAGCACTTTTGAAGAAGGCCATCAAGGAAGGTGCCGGCAACGCTTCATTAATCAAGTTGAACCAAATCGGTACTGTTACTGAAACTCTTGAAACTATCCGTATGTCACGTAAGAACGGCTACAACACTATGATTTCTCACCGTTCAGGTGAAACTGGTGACACCTTCATCGCTGACTTGGCTGTTGCTATCAACGGTGGTCAACTTAAGACTGGTGCTCCAGCTCGTTCAGAACGTGTTGAAAAGTACAACCGTTTGCTTGAAATCGAAGAAGAACTTGGCAAGGGCGAACGTCTTGCATTCTTCCCAGATGATGTTGACCACGATTAATTTCGATTAACCGAGTACAATTTCAACAAAAAGCATGTAGATTAATTTCCAATGTCATTAAGTTAAGACATTGACATTATATCGACAGCTTTTAAAGATCGAATCATTTTGATTCGGTCTTTTTTCTTTTTAAAATAAAAAGTAAGCAGAGTTTATTTGCCCTTCTGCTCACTTTCGTCATATTATCTGGTCTTTCATAGAAAGCTGTGCCTCTTATGAAATCCCTTCACTCAAATATTTTAAAGCTGATGGATAGTATTATCAATAAAATCGCTGACAACATTCACGATTTCTCTGTATCTGATCAAGCTTTTACTCGCTGTCGTAAGCTCAATTCCACTGATTTGATTAAGTTAATTCTTAACATGGGAGCTGGCAGCCTGAATTCGGAAATTTTTCATGCTTTTCCTGACATAAATTCTAGAATGACTGCTTCGGCTTTTGAACAACAAAAGGCTAAATTAAAGCCTGAATGCTTTAAAGAAATTATGGCTGAGCTTAGTCAGGCAAACAATGCACCGCAATTACTAGATGACAAATACTTAGTTGTAGCGATTGATGGTTCCGATTTTGATCAGCCTTTTAATCCAAAATCAAAGAATATTTTTCAAGGCAAAGATGGTAGAAAATATTGCCAGATACATGTAAACGCTTTTTATGATGTTTTGAATAAATTATATTTAGACATGGTTATCCAACCTAGACAAAAAATGGATGAACGTGAGGCAGCTTTAACCATGATAAAGAAATTAGCCCAGCAAGAAAAAGATTTTCTAGTCCTGATGGATCGTGGCTACATTAGCTTTAATTTAATTGAAAATTGCAATCGATTAAAACATTGCCACTATGTTATGCGATCAAAATCCGGAGATGGTGCTTTTAAAGAAATTGTAGCTATGTCGAATCATGAATACGATATTGACTTATCATGCAGAGTAACTTCGTCACATTATTATTATGTCACCCATAAAGATACAGAAAAGTTTCTTCACCTGATTCTTCACAAAAAGCATCACTATAAAGCTGTTCGTTCTAAAAATACCAGAGATCAACGCTGGGATTTTGAGGATATGTGTGATGTTAGATTTAGAGTTTGTAAGTTTAGAATCAATCCACCAGGTTCAGACGATGAGTGGGAAGTCCTCATCACCAATTTAGATCGAAATGAATATCCTCTAGCTAGAATGAAAGAGATCTATCATCTTCGCTGGGGAATAGAAACTTCTTTTAGGGAGCTTAAATATGACTTAAGCGGCATACAGTTTCATTCTAAAAAAGATCAATTTGTTTATATGGAAATATACGCCCATTTTGCAATGTATAATGCCGTGAGTTTATCAATAATTGCGAGCTCAAAACCGTATACTCAGGGAAAATATCAATATCAAATAGATTTTAAAATGGCCTGTTGTATCTGGCGACGATATTTTAGTATAAGTGATAATTCAGATAAAAACTTCACACAATTACTGCTAGATGTGGCATTTTATTTAACGCCCATTCGACCAGGAAGAAAAGATAAACGAAATCTAAAAGTTAAATTAGTAGTTGGCTTTCCTTATCGTCTAGCAGCTTGAACTAATTTAAACGGCTATCTTAAGATGGCTTATTTGTGCTATCAAAAAAAGACATTTATCAAATAAAATAATTCGATAAATGTCTCAAAAAGTGTCATCAGATTAGTCAATGTCTTAACTTAATGACATTGGATTAATTTCTACATGCTTTTTTGTTTCATCTTTAAACTGATTTATTTTTGATAAGCTTTTTTAAAGCCTTTAATTAAAGTGGCATCATTAACTTGTTTAACTACTACAACTCCACCTTTTTTGACTGATCAAGTAAAATTACGGGTTTCTTATTCTTTAAACAGAATAAATAAGTATTATGCCAAGATTTAAAGTTATCATTAGCAATTGCACAACATTGTATTGGTACTTATTTTTACCTAAAGGACTCCAACCGATCTTGATTGGCTTTTTCTTCAAGACAAATCTTGCTTGCGTAAAAGCTTGCGGATAAGTATCGCCCTTTTTAGTCTTTAAAAGATGAATACCATCGTAGAAACGATAAGTTTGACCAGATGATTTACTGCAGCTTGCAGTTTTTTAGTTTTGGTTTATTTCAGTTAGTTTTAACTATCTTTTTAGTTTTTGATTTGGACTTTTTCTTTTTATTCTTATCTTTTGCCTTTTTATCTTTAGTCTTTTCAACTTTCTTAGTAGTTTTTTAACTGACTTTTTGCTACTGCTACTTGCTGCTTTTTGTTTCTTAGCAACCTGATCTTTCTTATGCTCTACTTTAGGTTTCGCCTTTTTCTCAGTACCAATAGTAACTGCATCCCTGCCAAAATGAACCTGACTACAACCAGTCAAAGTTGTCGCCAGCATAATAGCAGACAATCCAAGTAAAAGTTTTTTATTCATAGATTTTCCTTAATAAATAGTTACTTGATAACGGTTAGCTCGATCTTCCTTTGCTGGTTCTTCAGCAATCTTGCCTACAGGAACAATTACTGTTGTTTGGAAATCACTAGCAATACCTAATTCTTTTTGAATGTCAGCATAATCATTCAACTTTACGGCACCACCCATGACATAAACTGAACCTAAACCTAAGTCGGTTGCTTCTAGCATAATATTTTCAGCTGCGGCAGATGCATCACGTTCACCAAACATGTTGCCCTTTTTAGTATTAAGTAAGAATAAAACTGGTGCATTATAACAAGCATCGCCTGTTGCTTTTTCGATTTCATTTCTTAATCCTTTATCTTTAACAACTACCAAATTCATTACATCTGGTTGATGCATGCCACAAGGTGAAGTTTGAAAAGACTCAATTAAATTTTTAATTTCATCAGCTGATACAGAATCTGCAGTAAATTTTCTAACTGCTCTTCTATTTTTAATAATTGCGTTGATCATATTTTTCTCCTCAGAGTTTTTCCTCTATATTTACTTACCTTTATTTTACTATTAGATAATTCATTGACAACGCTTTCAAAAGTATTTATGATAATTTATAAAAGTATATATTTTTAATAAGGAGCATAAGAAAATGAATTTAGCCGCAATTGATATTGGTGGTACAACAATTAAAATCGCAACTTGGAAAGACAATCAACTTCAAGATAAACATGCAATTGATACGCCAAAAGATTTAGATGGTTTCTACGAAGCTTTGACTGAAGAAGTAAATAAGATTAAAAAGGATACTAAGATCGAGGGCGTAGCTATTTCCTCCCCTGGTGCCGTTAATAAAAAGACTGGTATCATTGGTGGCTCAAGTGCTATTCCTTACATCAACAACTTCAAGATTGTAGATGAATTGGAAAAGCGTTTCGGTCTTCCAGTTTCTGTCGAAAATGATGCCAACTCTGCAGCTTTAGGCGAATTAGCTGAAGGTAGCGGCAAAGGCTGTGACAGTATGGCCTTCTTCGTTATCGGCACTGGTATTGGTGGTGCTTTGATCATTAATCAAAAAGTTTGGCATGGTGCTCACCTCTTTGGTGGTGAATTTGGTTATATGATCATGGGAGCTCACACTTTAAGTGAATTGGCTTCTCCTGTTGCCATGGCCAACCGCTACAATGAAAGAACTGGCAAGCACCTTGACGGTAAAACTATTTTTGAATTAGCTGATAAAGATGATCCAGTAGCTAGTGACGAACGTCAAACTTTAATCCACGCTTTAGCTGTTGCGATTTACAACATTCAACACAGCTTTGACCCAGAAAAGATCGTCCTTGGCGGTGGTATTTCTAATAACCCTGAATTGATTCCACTCTTAAATAAGGAAATCGATCGCTTGAGAGACGACTTAGATCTTGTAACTTTGAAACCAGATATCGTTTTGTGCAAGCTAAAGAGCGATGCAAACTTGCGTGGTGCAGTTGCTGATTTTGAGCAAAGCGCAAAATAATCACAAAATAAGTGTTATTTTATAATAAATCTATATACTACGAAGCCCATCATTATGGTTTTTTTCTTTTTGCAAAAATAAAAGTATATATTTTTATTTAAATAAGTCTTTATTTTTAAACATAATCTGATATACTTATTAATGTAATGAATTGAAAGTGCTTACAGAGGGAGAGAAGAAATAGATGACTGAAAAGCGCAAATTACCATCAACATTCTTCTGGGGCAATTCAGTTTCAAGTATGCAAACTGAAGGCGCCTGGAATGAAGATGGCAAAGGTCTTTCCGTCTACGATGTTCGTCCAGCTACTGACAACACTACTGATTGGCATGTAGCAATTGACGAATATCACAGATACGACGAAGATCTGGATTTGATGAAGGACATGCATATGAACATGTACCGGATTCAAATATCTTGGTCTCGTGTGTGTCCAGACGGTGACGGCGAATTCAATCAAAAAGGCATTGACTTCTACGACCGTTTGATCAATGCAATGCTTAAGCGTGGCATTGAACCAATGATCTGTCTTTACCACTTCGACATGCCGCTGAACTTAGCCAAGAAATACAATGGCTTTATGTCCCGGCATGTTGTTGATGCATTCGTCCGTTTTGGTAAAAAGATGATCGATCATTTTAGTGATCGAGTTAAGTATTGGATCGTCTTCAATGAGCATAACCTCTACTTCCAAGATGAAGTATTCAATATTTCAGGTTATGAAAAGGGAGACAAGAGTTTGGATGATATGTACACTATCTTCCACCACACGATGATGTGTCATATCCAACTAGCAAACTACATCCACGAAAATTACTCAGATGTAAAGATCGGTGGTATGCTTGCTTACCAACAAATTTATCCAGCAACGAGCAAGCCAGCAGATGTCTGGGCAGCAAAACAAGTGCAAGAGTTCTTGAACTTCAACATTTATGATGCTGACACAGGCCGCGGCTACTCACCAGAAGTGATGCAATACGCAAAGAATCATAATATTGCAATGGACATCACTGATGAAGATAAGGAAATCATGAAGAAAGCAAAGGCTGACTTCTTAGCATTCTCCTACTACTCATCCTGGGTTTTATCCAGCGATAAGATTCCTGCTGGTGAAGCTCCTAACCGTTACCTTAACGAAGGTGGCGTTGAAGCCAAATACGTTAAGACCAACGATTGGGGCTGGGCAATTGATCCACTTGGATTTAGGAATGCAATTACTACTATGTATAATTACTACCGCATCCCTATCTTCCCAATTGAAAATGGTATCGGCCTTAAGGAAACTTGGGATGGTAAGCATATGATCGAGGATGATGAACGTATTGCTTACCACCGTGATCATATTAAAGCTATGAAAGATGCTATTTTCGATGACGGTGCCCAAGTTCTCGGCTATCTTGGCTGGGGCTTGATTGATATTCCAAGTTCACATGCAGATATGGAAAAACGTTACGGCGCCGTTTACGTTAACAGATCAAACCATGATTTAAAAAATTTAAAGCGTGTACCTAAGAAATCATTCTATTGGTTCCAAAAGGTACTTAAAGATAATGGAGATGAATTATAATGGCTGATAAAAAGCAATCTGGTTTCGGCAATTTCGTTAACAGCAAAATAATGCCTCCAGTAATGAAATTCGTTAACACCAAAGCTATTACGGCTTTGCAAAATGGTATGGTTTACTCATTGCCATTCATTATTATTGGTTCTATTTTCTTAATTTTAGGAAATATTCCTATTCCAGCTGTATCAAATGCAATTAATGCTTCTGGTTGGGGTGCTGTCTTTGCCCAAGCAAACAACACTACTTTCCAAATGATGGGTCTTTGGGCTGCTATCGGTATCGCTTATGTTTACGTTAAAAACGAAAACTTCGAACCTTTAGCACCAGGTCTTACTTCTGCTGCTGCATTCTTAATGCTTCAAAACTTATCAATCGACAACCCATTAAAGGCTGCTTTGACCGCTGGTATTAACAATGGTCAAATGAGCGGTAAGGTTGTTACTGAAAACATCGACAAGTTACCACACGCATTACAAGCATTCCTTGAATCACCTGTTACTGGTGTTATCAACACTAAGTGGCTCGGTGGTGACGGTATGATCGCTGCTATTATCGTTGGTTTACTTGTTGGTTGGATTTACACAGCAATCATGAAGGCTGGTTGGACTATTAAGATGCCTAAGCAAGTTCCACCTGCAGTATCTAACCAATTTACTGCTATGATTCCTTCAGGCATCATTCTTACTGGTTCAATGTTAATCTACGGTGCCTTCAACGCATTCGCACACACTGACTTCTTAAACTGGATCTACAACACTTTGCAAATTCCTCTTCAAGGTATTTCAGACTCATTCGGTGGTGCTCTTGCTATCGGTTTCCTTGTTCCATTCTTCTGGTTCTTCGGTGTCCACGGTGGTTTGATTATGGGTTCACTTGTTGCCCCAATGCTTCAAGCCAACACTGCTGATAACGCAAGATTGTTCGCTGCAGGTAAACTTTCACTTGCAAATGGTGCACACGTTGTTACTAACGAATTCTACAACAACTTCATTAACTTAACTGGTTCAGGTATTACTATTGGTTTGATTGTCTTCACTTTAGTTGCTGCTAAATCTGTTCAATTGAAATCAATCGGTAAATTGGAATTAGTACCTGGTATCTTTAACATTAACGAACCATTCCTCTTCGGTTTGCCAATTGTTATGAACCCAATGCTTGCTGTTCCATTCTTCTTGACTCCATTAGTAGTTGCTGCTTCAACTTACTTAGTAATTAAAACTGGTATTGTTCCACCACTTAACGGTGTTGCCGCACCTTGGACTACTCCAGCCGTAATTTCCGGATTCTTAATCGGTGGTTGGAAGATGGCCATCTGGCAATTCTGTACTCTACTTATTTCAACAGCTATTTACTGGCCATTTGCTAAGAAGTACGATAAGGTATTGCTTGCTAGAGAACAAAAAGAAGCTAAAGAAGCAAAATAATCTAGATCAAAATTTGGCTTAAATAATTGAAAAAAAAGAGATGTTGTTGAACTATAAAGAAATAGTTAAATGATATCTCTTTTTTAGTAAAGTATAGATTTTTGCTGTAAAATAGGTGTATAAGTCTAAATTATTAATTAGAAATCAGATGATAAAATATGGCAAAGGCAAAATATTTAGAGGTCGCAGACGAATTAAAGAAAAGAATTGAAAACGACGTTTATAGTAGGCAAGAGCCCCTTCCCGATCAAGAGGCCTTTGCCGAAGAATTTAACGTCAGCAGACTAACTGTTAAGAAAGCTTTTGATGGCTTAGAGAGACAAGGTCTAGTTTATAAGCAATCAGGACTGGGAACTTTCGTTTCTGGAGACATTCCAATTAAATCAGCTCTAGACTCTCCTGCCAATGCATTTACAGGCTTAAGAAACTTATTAGGGAAAAAGAATATTAAAAGTCAGGTCTTACACTTCTCTGTAGAATTCCCAGACGAGCAAATGCAAAAGAATCTCGAGCTTAAAAAGAATGAGCCTATCTATAATATCGTTCGTTTAAGACTTTATGATGATAAACCATATATCATTGAGCATACTTATATGCCAATTAAATTAGTCCCTGACTTAGACGAAAAGATTTTACATGCATCAATCTATGACTACATTCATAAGAAATTAAAATTAAAATTTGGTCACGCTTATCGTAAAATCCGCGCAGCTAAGCCTAGCGAATATGATAAGAAATATTTGGGTGCCAAAGATGATGATCCAATGCTGGAATTGGAACAGATCATTTGGCTCACTAACGGTCAACCAATTGAATATTCAGTCAACCGTAATCGTTATGATACACGTGACTACGTTTTATTAGACAACAATAGATTTTAGAGGTATTTTATGGCATTTAATAAAGAATTTACTTGGGGCGGTGCTACTGCCGCTAACCAATACGAAGGCGGCTACGATGAAGGCGGCAAAGGTTTAAACGCCGTTGATGTTTTAACTAACGGTTCAGCAACTGAACCGCGTAAGGTTACTTGGAAGAAGCCTAATGGAGAAACCGGTGCTACTCCACTTGTCTGGGGTCAAGACTTCAAATTACCTGATGGTGCAGTACCAACGATGCTTGATGGTTACTATTACCCTAGCCACCAAGGAACTGACTTCTACCACCATTACAAAGAAGATATCAAACTAATGGCAGAAATGGGCTTTGACGTATTCAGACTTTCAATGAACTGGTCAAGAATTTTGCCAAATGGCGATGATGACAAGCCTAATAAAGAAGGATTAGCATTTTACGACAAAGTTTTCGACGAATGTGCTAAATATGGTATCGAACCATTAGTTACACTTTCTCACTACGAAACTCCCCTTTCCTTGATTACTCGCTTTGGTGGTTGGAAAGATCGACATTTAATCGACGCCTTCGTTCACTACTCAGATATCGTAATGAATCATTACAAAGGTAAAGTTAGATATTGGCTTACCTTTAATGAAATTAACGCCATGGATATGGCTCCATATATAGGTGGTGGTTTAATTGATGGTAGTGAGCAAAACCGTGCTCAAGGTGCTCACAACCAATTTGTAGCAAGTGCTAAAGTAGTTAAATTAGCTCATGAAATCGATCCTAACAACCGTGTAGGACAAATGCTGGCCTACTCCGCTTACTACCCATACACCTGCGATCCTAAAGATCAAATCAAAGTAATGGAAGCTAAACAAGAAATGCTCTTCTTCAGCGACGTTCAAACTGGCGGCCGCTACCCTGACTATCGTCTCAAGCAATATGAACGAGATGGCATTAAACTTGATGATACTCCAGAAGATTATGAATTAATTGCTAAATACCCTGCTGACTTCTTAAGCTTCTCCTGCTACACTTCTAATGTTTTAACTACACATGAAGCTGACGCTAAAGCATCAGGTAACGTTACCGCAGGTGGCGTTAAGAACCCATATCTTGAGAGTAATGCTTGGGGTTGGGCAACTGACCCAGATGTGTTAAGAATTGCCTTAAACGATCTCTGGGACCGCTATCACAAACCATTATGGGTTGTTGAAAATGGTCTTGGTTCAGCTGATACAATTGAAAAAGATGGTTCAGTCCATGATGATTACCGTATCAACTACTTACGTGATCAAATTAAATCAATGCGCGATGCAGTTACTATCGATGGCGTAGATTTGATGGGTTACACTACTTGGTCAGCAATCGACCTAGTATCAAATGGTACCGGTGAAATGAAGAAACGTTACGGCTTTGTTTATGTTGATCGTGATGATCGTGGCCATGGCTCACTCAAGCGCTACCCTAAGGATTCATTCTATTGGTACAAGAAAGTCATCGCTTCTAACGGTGAAGATTTAGATTAACCATAAAAGCAGTAGAGTCTGGCGAAAAAAGCTAGACTCTATTTTTGTAAAAAGATATTATTAAATTATGAGTGACATAGAGAGAAGGAAAGTTTATTGATTACTATTTCTAAACAATACAGTTTTAAGGCTATGGATTTCTTTGATTACCTTGATCATCAATTGATCACCAGCATTAAGCAAGCTCGCAACAACAATATGCCTGTTACCTTGCAATCTGGTACTGAGTATGAACAATCAGGAGCTAAGGTAAAGATCACAGAATACGAGAGAGGCAAGGTATATGCCGCTCACTTCGTTTCTGACCGCTTCGATATCATTATCAAGTATGTAACTGAAGACAACGATCAAGGCGTTAAGATCACCTTCAGCGAGGAAATGCTTCACTTCGAACGTGAGAAACATGGCAAACTGCAAACCATGTTTTACAATTGGCAACTTAAAATGGGCGCCAACAAGGAATTAAAACGAATGGCTGACAACGTTTATGCCAATATGGCTGCTTAGAATCGTCCTCTCAGCATCAAAAAAGCCACAACTCGAATTGAGTTACGGCTTTTTCTAGTTCAAAGTTTAATAATTAATAATATTTTCTCTCTTAGTTCTTAGCAGCGTCTGCTTTTTCTTGCTTAAGAAGAACATTGTCGTAGTGCTTAATGAATGGGAACCATACTAAGAATGCGACGATGGCACAAACGATTGAAAGAACTGCGCCTTGCCAGCTAGCAGTAGCAATGAAACCACTTAAACCAACTGGAGTTGGCCATGGTTGTTGCACAATGATCTTAGGAACAAGGTGTGAAGTTACAGCGAGGTAACCAACAATACCTGAAGCAAGTGGAGCACAGATGAATGGAACTAACAAGTTAATGTTATAAACAATTGGTAAACCGAACAAGATAGGTTCGTTAATATTGAAGATAGCTGGAACTAATTCAACCTTACCAATTTCCTTCAATTGAGCTGAACGTGAACCAAAGGCTAACCAAATAGCCATACCTAAGGTAGCACCTGAACCACCGATAATTACGAATGCGTTCATTGGGTCACCAGCAAAGAAGTGAGTTGCACCCTTTACGTTAGCAGCCATGTTAGCCAAAACAATTGGAGTATAGAATGAACTCATAATTGTGGCACCGTGGATACCGAACCACCATAAGAAGTGGATCAAGAAGATAATGATGAGGAAGCCCCACCAAGTATCAGCAATGTTACTAATGAATGAGAATGGAATGTAAAGAACTTGGAAGATATCAGTTCCCATAGTTACCAAAATCAATTCAATAACAGCAACTACTACAGCAACACAGAAGCCTGGAATCAAAGCACTGAATGAGTTTGAAACACCAGCTGGAACAGATGCTGGCATCTTAATTCTCCAGTTGTGCTTTACAGTGTAACGGTAAATTTGAACCGTTAACCAAGCAACTACCAAACCGGTGAAGATACCTACAGAAGCAATTCTAGTGATACCACCAGTTGAAGCTTCGTAACCACCAGCAACCATCTTAGCCTTGGTAAGAATAGTTACGAATTGAATTGAACCATTCTTCCAAACAAGCTCTGGTACAGTGATGAAGAAAGCCATTAAGAACATCAATAAAGCGTTCATTGGAACTAAGTCCAGCTTTTCTTCTTGACGGTAGATATTCGTGTATGAATATGCAAAAGTACCGGCAAATACCAAAGCTAAAATACCCATAGTTGAGTTGTAAACAACTTGGAACAAGTTAGTAAAACGACCCAAGGTATTAGCATAAAATGCAGCAAACCCGGGAATTGGAAATGCTTGAGGCAAAATAGTCAAAATTAAGAAGATTGCCCCGATAATTGAAAATGAAATAACGCTATAACCAGCGTCCATGATAGCTCTAACAAAGCGAGAGCCTGCGAACTTACCAGCAGCCGCAGCCATTCTATCTTTGAAAGATGCAGAGTTTGAATCAGCCATATTTCTTTCCCTCCAATATTCTGAAACACTCATTAAATCTGAACAAGTTCATTATATCGAAAGCGATTTCATATGTAAACGCTTTTTGTTCACATACGGTATACTTTTTGGTCATTAAATATAGACTTTTGCCGTTCTGACGCAGTTTAGATCATTATAAAAAAACTTATGATATTTCATAAATTTTTTCGTATAAGCTATTGCTGATGCTTTTTAAAGGTCTCAATTACACGATAATAGCGATCTTTATTTTTTATAATTTGACGAATGCGGTATTCACATAAAGCAACCAATAAAATTCCAACTAGTAATAATGCTAATAAGAAGTATTGCACATCATTATTAATTGCAAATGGAAAAATTATTAATTGCAAATGGAAAAATTGTTTTGCAAACAGGTGTAAATATTAAAACAGCTAAAACAACATTGAATGCCATCTGCACATAGAGATAAATCCTAGTAATCGGAATATCTCTTTTACGATTATGCATCTTAGATAATTGTTCAAAACTAGCAACCGCTGAATAAATTCCCATTGCTAGAGTTAAAATCATGCCCACTACGCTACCATATGAAGCACTGATAATCAGCCACATCAAGTTAGTAAAGAAAAAGATAGTCACTACATACCTAATCATTAAATAGCGACTGAAATACATGTACTTGATACTATCTTGATGTTTTTTACGAGCCACTTCAATTTTTGTCTTTTCGACTTCTTCTTTATTCATTTTTCTCTCCAATCAATTTTCCGATATTTTTAGTCTAACATTCTTTGGTATAAAAAATAGCCTCTGCTAAAAAGCAGAGGTTATTTTCTCAGCGATTACTAATCTTCTTTTTTAAGAGAACCAGACTTATATAGCTTTTCATAAAGATCAACCATTTCTCCAGCCAAATCTCTAAAGGTGATTGCGTTCATTAAGTGGTCTTGTGAGTGAACTACAAGCAAAGTAACGTGCATGTGGTCACCTTGAGCTTCTTTAGTAAGCATATTAGTTTGTGAGTTATGTGCTTCAAGAAGTGACTTGTCACTTTCCTTAAGTTTCTCGCGTGCTCCGTCAATATCGCCCTTCTTTGCAAGACGAATTGCTTCGAATGCTAAGCTTTTTGCGTTTCCCCCGTTAGCAATAAGGCCCATAGCAGCCATCAAAGTTTCTTGTTCTTTTTGCTCTGGAGTTTGTTTTTCTTCTGCCATATAATCAGTCTCTCCTTTTTATTGGTTAATTAAAATTAGCCCTTAATTAATTTTTCAGCTTGAGCCAAAACGTTCTTACCGTTCATCATGCCGTAGTCTTGCATGTTAATAACGTCCAAAGGAATGTCCTTGCCGTCTTTACCCTTGCCTTTAACTTTGTTTTCAAAGTCAGCCTTCATGTAACTTACTTGAGGTCCAAGAAGAACACAGTCAATTTGTTGTTGTTCCATCTTTTCGTCAGCTTCTGAAGCAGGACATGCAAAGATTTCTGCGTCAATGCCTTCTTCTTTAGCAGCAGCTTGCATCTTAGTTACTAAAAGTGATGTACTCATACCAGCAGCACAGTTTAACATGATAGTTTGTTCAGCCATAATAATATTTCCTCCTAATTATTACGTTTTATAGTTTAATTAGTTTTATATTGATCTACGCCAATTATTATAAAACGCTTTCATTGCTTTGTAAATAAAAAATTATACATACGCTAAATATTTTTTAACGCTTATATAATCAACTTCAAGCATAAATATATACTTTTGTTTCTTGCCAAATAATATTATGCATCATTTGTAAGCTTTTTCAAATACATATATGACATATGTAAAGCATATCACTTTACTTATGAAATTACTTACAAATTTTTTGGCACTTTTTAGTAACCGCTTTCATATTAACAAAAAAAACTGTTATAATATACATGTAATATATTTCTTTACAATAGAAAGGAGGTACAATTTTGAGCCGCTATCAAGAAATCGCTAATGATATAGAAAAAGATATTATTGAGAAAAAATACACCAAAAGATTGCCTGAACAATTTGACCTTGCTCAGAAATACAACACCAGTCGAGTGACGATTGTTCATGCGCTTAAGATTTTGCAAGATAAAAAATTAATTAAGACCGTTAAAGGTCATGGTACATTTATTACAACAAAATCAATTCCTGATATTTTCCTAAATTCTGGTGTTAATGAACACAATGGTTTTACTAGACACGTTAATAGTGCTGCATTCCATCTTGTGAGTCATGTCATTGCCTTTAATATTAGAAAACCTAGTGCCGATGAATGCAAAGCTTTAAACTTAGGCAAAAACGATGATGTCTATGATATTATTCGCCAACGTGTTTTAAATGGAAAACCTGCCAAACTTGAATATACTGTAATGCCAGTTAAACGGATCCCTGGCATTACACTTGATATCTTGCATAAATCAGTCTATTCATATATTCAGAATGATCTTGGCTTGAAGATTGGTAAGGATAATCGAGTTATCACTGCCGAAAAATCTGATGCCTACGATATGAAATATTTAGATTGCCTGCGTGATGATCCTGTTCTCTGCATTCATCAAAAAGCATTCCTAGATGATGGTCGCCCATTTGAATTATCAGAGACGCGTAATCGTTACGACCGTGGGGCCTTGACCGTCAATGGAGATTAAAACCACTTGATTTTAAAAAGTAAGTATGTAAGAATTGCATTGTAAACGTTTCCAATTACATACGAGAAAGAGAGGAATTTTATTAATGTATTCAGCAAAAATGCCAAAGAACTTTTTATGGGGTGGTGCCGTAGCTGCTCACCAACTTGAAGGTGCTTGGAAAGAAAGCGGCAAAGGTACTTCTGTTGCCGATGTTATGACTGTTGGTTCTGCCACCAAGCCACGTGAAATTACCGATGGCGTACTTCCTGGCAAGAACTACCCTAACCACTCAGCAATTGATTTCTATCACCACTATAAGGAAGATATCAAGTTAATGGCTGAAATGGGCTTCAGGGCTTTCAGAACTTCAATTGCTTGGACTAGAATTTTCCCTAATGGTGATGAAAAAGAACCAAATGAAGAAGGTTTAAAGTTCTATGACGATTTATTTGATACTTGTCATGAATACGGCATTGAACCTGTAATTACCCTCTCCCACTTTGAAATGCCATTTAACTTGGCTAAGAATTATGGTGGTTTTACTAACCGTAAAGTGATCGACTTCTTCGTTCGTTTCGCTGAAGTTTGCTTCAAGCGTTACAAGAACAAGGTTAAGTACTGGATGACTTTCAATGAAATTGATAACCAATCAGCATTTAACAACGACTTCTTAATGGCTACCAACTCCGGTATTTTATTCAAAGATGGCATGACTGATAAAGACAAAGAAGCAGCTATGTACCAAGCGGGTCACTATGAACTTGTTGCTTCTGCATTAGCAGTTAAGATCGGTCACAAGATCAACCCTAACTTTAAGATCGGTTGTATGATCAACTATTCACCAGTTCGTCCACTTACTCCATCAAGTGATGATGTATTGCTTGCTGACAAGTGGGAACAACGTCGTGACTGGTTCTCAGACGTTCATGTCTTTGGTGAATATCCAAATGCTGTTGAAGCTTACATTGAAAGAAATGGCTATCGTCCAGACATTACTGATGAAGACAGAATTGTCTTAAAGGAAGGTACTGTTGACTACGTAGGCTTCTCTTACTACCAAACTACTACTGTTTCAAGCGAAAAGGTCAAGCCAGATGATTTAACTGACTTGGCTAAAGCAGTTGCTAAGAACCCTACTTTGATGCGCAGTGATTGGGGTTGGGAAATTGACCCTGAAGGTCTTAGAATTGCTTTGAACCAATTGCAAGATCGCTACCACAAGCCATTGTTCATCGTTGAAAATGGTCTTGGTGCTTACGACAAGGTTGAAGCAGATGGTTCAATTCACGATGATTACAGAATTGACTACTTGAGAAACCACATCTCTGAAATGGAAAAGGCAGTTGAACTCGATGGTGTTGACTTGATGGGTTACCTTCCATGGGGATGCATCGACTTAGTTTCTGCCGGTACCGGTCAAATGGACAAACGTTACGGCTTCATCTACGTTGATAAGAACGACGCTGGTGAAGGTACTTTGAAGCGTTCACGCAAGGATTCATTCTTCTGGTACAAGAAGGTCATTGAATCAAACGGTAAAGATTTAGACTAAAAGTCCATCACGAATACACAAAGAGTTAGAGTAAAATCTAACTCTTTTTATTTTGGTAAAAAGGCTCAGTTATAGCTAGTTACTTATTGTGCAATTAAAAGTGCTGGTTTATAAACTATTTCTTAAGTCATCTTCAATGCTTTGACACAGTGTCACTAAAAAGATATAATATACTTGTCAATTAAATTAATTGTATAGAAAGGACTTATATGATGACTAAAGCAAAAAGTGGCCTAAAAGACAAGATTATCGGCAAGGCCAAAGAAGTTGAAGGTAAAATTACTGACAACAAACTTCGTGAAGCCGAAGGCAAAGCCCAACAAGCTAAAGGCAAGCTTAAGGACAAAGCCGCTAAAGTTAAAAAAGACATACAAGAAAAGGACTGAGGTGACCTAAAATGTTACATTGGCTATGGGCATTAATTGTTGGTGGTGTGATTGGTTTAATTGCTGGTGCTATTACCGGTAAGGGCAAATCAATGGGATGGATTGCTAATATTTTAGCTGGTCTGATCGGTTCATCACTTGGCGAATTATTACTTGGCAATTGGGGACCACAAGTAGCTGGAATGGCGATTATTCCATCTATTGTAGGAGCAGTTATCTTAGTATTAATTGTTTCTCTATTTTTAAGTAAACTTAACCACAAACATTCTTAAACGAATATCAAAAGCAAAAAAACAAATGGTCTTTTCTAAAGATCGTTTTTTTTTAAATATTTACTACCTTCCGTAATACTTAACTTGGCCAAATGATTATAATTTCCATCAATAAAGTCACCTACCCATTCTGGATTAGTTTTAGAATAATCTCTTAGTGCCCAACCAATTGCTTTATTAATGAAAAAATCGTCACTTTCAAGATTATTTTCAAGGATTTGACTAAGTAAAGCAGTATTCATCTTATCTTTTCTAAGCAATTGATGTTCAATCGCAACTCGTCTTACCCACTTGTCAGGATCCTTTGACCAATCAAGCATTAATTGATCTACTCGTTGATCCTTTAATCCTACATAACCATAGAGCTTCATTAAACTGTCAATTGTGTCCCACCACTGCTTAGTTCGAACGTAATGCTCTATTTTAAATAAATCATCATAGCTGACATATTTCTCCATTGCAAGCAAATAATCACAAACAAAATATTGCATTTCACGATGCTTATCATTCCACGCTTGATCAAGTAAATTCCAATCGATCTGCTTTTTCTTTTTTTCATCTTTTAAAATTTGGTGATATGCATCCCTACGCGCAGGTGATTTCAACCCATAAAAGACAAATTGATTGCGCAAATATTTAGCCATCTGAATTGCATTATCTTCGTTTGCTCTCTTTTCAAAATTCTTTTTTAAGTCTTCAATATTCATAAAATAATTGTACTAAAAAAGACCCAATTAAGGGCCTTTTAAACGGATATTTATCTCTTTTTAACTATTTTATTCACCAGGTTTGTAATCCTTATCGATAATCAAAACTGGCTTGATAGCTTTACCTGAAACTGAAGCTTGGTTTGCTTCATTAATGTCTTCAAAGTCAAAGAACTTTTCAGTCTTTTCGTAATCAAACATGCCTAACTTATTGAATCTGATCAAACGAGGTACATCGATTTGAGGAATGACATCACCCATGTTGACACCGATAACCTTCTTGTCACCAACACAAAGGTCATTCCAAGTTGAGAAGGTAAAGTCATGTGGAGTTACGGCAATAGCTGCAAGTGTACCACCTTGTGCAAGGCATCCCAAGCTGGCTTCATTACTGCTGGCAAACCAGTAGTATCAACGGCATAGTCAATACCATAGCCATTAGTCAATTCTTGAATCTTCTTAACTGGATCTTCATCCTTAGAATTGATTGCATCAGTAGCACCTAATTCCTTAGCAAGTTCCAAACGAGAAGGACCTACGCGACGAAGGTCGGCATCCTTATCAACTTTGACACAGTTTCTTTGGTTAGTCACAGTAGTGGTAGTAAATGATGATTGGTTGAACATATCTGAGATATGCTTACCATTTTCTTGGAATTGATCATCACCATCAAAACGAGTACCTGACAAATTGTATTTAGCGTAGTTACGACATTGAGTTGGAATACCTTGCAAACACTTATCACAAAGACCATCTGCATAGAAGGCCATTACAACGTGATCACCAAGTTTTAAGTTTTGGACTTCTGAACCAACTTTTTCAATAATACCTGCACCTTCGTGACCTAAGATTACAGGATAGCCTAGGCTTGCATCCCCTTTACGAATAGCTTCGTCTGAGTGGCAAATACCGCTGGCCATCATATGTACTTGAACATCGGTTGGGCCAATATCATGTAATTCAATATCATCTTTAATTACGAAAGGATCGCCCTTTTTTCAACAACAGCAGCTTTTATCTTCATAATACATGTCTCTTTTACTACTTACTTATCTATTCATAAGTTTTTACACTTTTTATCTTACACTTTGTGAAAATTTTTACAATAGTAAAAATCAGGTTTATAGAATATTATTTTTTAAGATTTATAATAAAGAAACAGGCCTGGCTTATGATTAAACAAGCGGTATTAGATAAATTATCTGCTTTAACCGAAATCGAAAAAGAGAAGCCAGAAACCAGTCAGTTCGGAAATGATCTTTCGCATTATACATTAATTAAAACGGTCGACAAACGTGTCGTTAATAAACGACTTTTAAGTCACCACTCTATTTACCTAAGCAAACACAATCGCTTTGCTCCGTATCCTCTTCATAGTCATCAATTCGTTGAAATCAACTACATGCTTAAAGGTGAATGTGATGAATTAGTTGAAGACGAACCAATTCATTTAAAAGAAGGAAACGTTTTAATGATGGATATCGGCTGTCATCATAGCATTAGTACACTTCATCAAAATGATTTAATGATTAATTTGATCTTTAATAATAAAAATATTTCCTTTAAATTCTGGGATGAAACCCACAAAAAGGATAGCTTCATTTATCAATACATTTTCGCCGATTGTAAAATCAAATTGAACACTTTAGAAAAATAAAAAGTCCATTTGGACCTGTTTGATAGAATGTTAATAATCACAAAAACATCTATTGGAGGTCACAAATGGACTCTTTACATTCTATCATGCCTAAGCACCAAAAGGGAAAGCATTTATCATTTGAGCAACGGGTTGTTATTCAAACCCGTATTAAAGACGGTTTCTCTCTTAGGGCTATTGCTCGTGAGCTTGATTGCTCTCCTTCTACTATCAGTTATGAGGTTAAACGTGGTACTGTTTTGCTTTATCATGGTAAGCAAAAACGCTATAAGGCACAACAAGGTGATAAAGCTTACCAAATACATCGTAAGAATTGCGGTCGTAAATCAGATTTCTTAAAGAAATCTGACTTTATCAAATACGTTAATAAGCATTTCTGCGAAGATGGCTGGTCTCTTGATGTATGTGCCAATCGCTGCTTAGCTTTAGGAGAATTTTCTCGTGATCAGGTAGTTTGCACTAGAACCTTGTACAACTATGTAGATCAATGCTTAATGGGTATGAGAAATTCTGATTTGCCAGAAAAGTTAAAGCGCAATACTAAAATACATCGCATTCGTAAAAATAAGAAAAAGCTTGGCCGAAGTATTGAAGAACGTCCCAAGGAGATCAATGATCGTAAGGAATTTGGCCACTGGGAATGCGATTTAGTCTTAGGACATAAAACTAAGGATGATCAAGTACTGCTAACTTTGTCTGAACGAATGAGCCGTGAATTTTTAATCTTGCGTATTCCTGATAAGACAGCCGCCAGTGTGATGACTGCTTTTCAGGCTCTGCGCAAACAGTATAGTGAACATTGGAATGACATCTTTAAGACAATTACAACTGATAATGGATCAGAGTTTGCGGATTTATCCAATCTGGAGACAGTTTCAAAAACCCTGGTTTACTATGCTCATCCATATACTTCTTGTGATAAAGGCACTGTTGAAAGACACAATGGCCTTATTCGCAGATTTATTCCCAAAGGTGATTACATCAATAACTATTCTCTTCAAGATATCATTAATATTGAAACCTGGTGCAATTCGCTACCAAGAAAGATCTTGGCATATCATACTCCAGATGAAATCTTTGAGAAAGAATTAGATCATATCTATCAAGCAGTATAAATGTTCAATTTATTATTGCAATTTACGATCAATACATTTTTAACATTTCTATGCAAAATCATAATAAGCAGAAGTTCATCCTCTTCCCTAAAAACGCTGATATTACTGACACGATGGACGAGATCATCAACGAATACTTTTCCGGTTACAAATATCGCGGCATGATTATCGATAATTATTTCAATATTTTACTTGCAAAAATTATTCGTAATTATCCAATGATTAAGAAAAGAACCTATGATAACCAACAAAAAAATATTAGTTGATCTGCTCACTGAAATATCCAACCATTATCAAATCATTTCTTTAGAGTAGCTAGCTAATCGTTATGGCTACACCAAACAATACTTGAGCAGTTTGATTAAGAAAATATCTGGGCAAACTTTTATCGAACTAAGAACCAGAAAAAGATTGGAACAAGCCAAATATTTATTGACCTCTAGTGACTACTCCATTGCGGAAATTTGCGACCTAGTTGGTATTCATAATTTAAACTCTTTTTATACCAAGTTTAAAAAGCAATATCATATTATGCCTAGTGATTATCGAAAAAAGAATTATTTGGATGATCATTTTCTCTGATCTCTTGCTAAAATAAAGATATATAGTTAGAAAGGTAAGATTTATGGAAAACATTTATTTTAATCACGATGGCAACATCGATGATTTAGTATCTTATTTATTACTCTTGCAAGCTCCTGACATCAAACTACTTGGCGTTGGGGCCATCGATGCTGATGGCTATATTGATCCTTCAGTTGAAGCCTGCCGTAAAATGACTGATTTATTCAATTTACGTGGTGATCAACTTGCTGTAGCTCGTTCAAATTCTAGAGCAGTTAACCAATTCCCACACGAATGGAGAATGGCTACTTACTCATTCAATTATTTGCCAATGTTGAACGAAAAAGGACACATTGATACCAAGCAAGCTGAATTGCCTGCTCACCTTGATATGGTAGAAAAAATTAAGCATGCCCAAGAACCAGTTACCTTAGTTATGACTGGTCCTTTAACTGACCTTGCCCGCGCTCTTGATGCTGATCCTGAGATTGAGAAAAACATCAAGATGCTTTACTGGATGGGCGGTTCACTCGATGGTCACGGCAACGTTGCAGTAGTCAACGCCGATGGCAGTCAAGAATGGAATGCTTTCTGGGATCCATACGCTATTAAACGTGTCTTTGATTCAAACATTAAGATTCAAATGGTAGGTTTAGAGAGTACCGAAGAAGTACCATTGAATGATGAACTAAGACAACACTGGGCAAGCTTACGTAAATATCCTGCAATGGATTTAGTTGGTCAAGGATACAGTATGATCGTTTCTCTTCCATCAGCTGAATTATACTTATGGGATGTTTTAACTACTGTTAGTGCGCTTTATCCTGAAGTTGTTGAAACAGAAACAGCTCATGCCAAGGTAATTACCGACGGGCTTAGTGCTGGTAGTTTTGTATGTGATCCAAATGGACGCGAAGTAACTTTGGTTACTAAAGCTAATAAAGATTTGTTCTTTAAGAGAATGGACGAAATTCTTGAAAGAACTAAGTAAAATACCAAACAAAAAAATACAGGGAATGTAAATTGATACATTCTCTGTATTTTTTATTTATTAATCTATTTTATTAAATACGACCTTGAGTTAATTCAGCACGTTGTGCAAATTGAACTTAGAGGCTAGCACCAGTAACTGACATACCTTCAATTTCTCTTCTATTTGTAGTTGTCGTAACCACCATTGTGGAATAATGCATACATAGTGTTGTCGCCAACAAAAGTTGCGTTGTGAACGTAACGGTCATCAGAAATTCTAACAGTCCAAATCTTGTTGATCTTCATATCACTCTTACGGATTTGGAGGACTTCTTCTGAACGAGGCCCATTACTGTAGTTATTGTCATTAGCTAAAACATAAATGTAATTTGATGATGAGCCTAGTGATTGACCGTGACCTAACTTAATGTAAGAACTAACCTTACTGTTGTTAGCATATGACTTGAAGGTTGACCAACCCATAGTAGTCAAGTTTTGAGCAGCATACTTACTCTTAATAGCGTTCAAGTTGTATGAAACGAGGTGGCCGTGTTGGTCACTGCTGTTGGTAAACATTGAGGTAGTGAATACGCCACTGTTGACAGTAATACCTTCAGGAATAACACCCACTTGACCCATTGCATCCCCAGCTTGACCGTAGCTTAAGCTGACAAAACGAGGTTGGTACAATCTGGTTCTTAAAGTTAAACGGTTGCTCTTAAAAGTATTGCTGCTGGTTTCTGAAGTATAGTGGTGAGCAGCATTCCAGTTTCTTGATGAACTCTTTGAGCCGCCATTCCAAGTAGTTACTGACTTAGGATTCTTAGTAGGTTGGCCCATTTCACCATCGCCATCACGTACGTCAATGTGAAGGGATGCTTTTGCCTTGCTATAGCTGTAGTTGACAGTTGCGTCACTGGTACTTACATAAGCTTTAGATACGTTAACCTTGCTTGGGTTGACAGCAGTACCTTGACTGTCAGTAGCATAGTTAATTGCATCTCTAGTTGGGAATGAGTAATCTGAATTCTTAACTACAGAAACGCTACCTCCAAGAAATATTTGGTTTCTAGCAAAGAATTTTTCGCTAACCCAGCCAACCTTGCGGCCATCAACAATAATGTTCCAGAAATTACCCTCCTTAGTTGAAACGTATTCCTTAGATTGGATTTGACCATGCTTGAAATACTTGGTAGAAGTAAACTTGCCGCTAGGGCCACCTTTAGAAATATTGTGGTAAATAGCATAATTGCCATCGCCGGCAATCTTAGTTACAGCTTTGCCAAAACTTTTGGCACTAACTTGTTGGCTTTATGCTACTCCTACAAATAAGCCTGCAAGAAGAGCACTAGTGATGATAACACCCTTAAATGTCTTTTTCATTTTTCCTCCAAATATAGTAACAAAAAAATTACAGACTCATTTTACCACTACTTATTCTATCTAAAAATAGAATATTGTTATTTTTCTGCCTTTTTCAGAGCAGCTTTTACTGCTTCCTTAGCCCCATTGGAAGTAAAGGTAGCTCCGGCAACCGCATCAATGTTAGCCGACTGCTTAGCCAAAATTTCATTTTCCATCTTACCTTTAGCTTTTTGACCATATTGTGGAGTCTTAGTAGATAGATCAAGATTGACAGAAGTTATTTTATTATTACTTATTTCTAATTTAGCTGTCACAAAGCCTGCCATTCCTCGAGCTTGTGCAGAATATATTCCATTTTTTAACATATTTTGTATCCTCTTTTTTAAAGGATATAAAAGAAAAAGTTACAATTAGGCATATCATTATTCGAATATAATTGATATACTAGCTTGTGGGTCAAAATGTTTTATAAGTCCTTATTATGACCCATTTACAGGTAGTAAGAATCCCCTTCTACCTGTTTTATTATAACTCGAATAATTACAAGCGTTATTATATTTTTTTAAGATCTTTTGAAATTTATGCCAAAAGGTCTTTTTTATACGCTATCTTTAAACAGTTAAGTTAAAATTGATATAGGAATTATTTTATTCAATTGAAGATGGTAGAAATGTTTCCAGACAATAATATTCTTACATACCTAAAATGGCGGGGCGACGTTGATTTTAGCACATCACCTTTTAATGACATCGACGCCCTCGTCTTATCTATTTTTTCATATCTAGAATTACCAGATATTGTTGATAGTGGCAGTAAAACAATTACACTTGAAAAAGCCGCTAAAATCTATTTTGCCGCAGATCATGAACGGACTGACGCTAAGCAATACCAAGATCTATTTAAATTAATGGCTAAAGCCGACAGATTCAAAGACGCAGAATTATCGTATTTTGTCAGTACCTTAACCGAACACACACAGTTTAGTGCCATTAAGATTGCATTAACTGACGGCACAAACTTCATTGCCTTCCGTGGTACCGATGATTCATTAATTGGCTGGAAGGAAGACTTTGAAATTAGTTTCAAGGTTACGATTGCCCAAAGACAAGCCGTCAAACTGCTTGAAAGAATTCTGAACGCAGACAACGAAGACTATTATTTAGGCGGCCATTCTAAAGGTGGTAACTTAGCCGAATATGCAGCGATTAATATGGAACCAAAATTGCGCAAGCGTATCAAACGCATTTATACTTTTGACTCACCTGGTATCGCCGAAGAAGTTGGTGCACAATTGCCAAGAAAATATCTGCAAAATACTTTGCGTCGGTTTGTGCCAGAATTCAGCGTTATTGGTCGTTTGTTTGAACCAGAAGGTATCAATCCTACAATCGTTAATAGTACGAGAAAGAACTTGAGTCAACATGATGCCTACAGCTGGCAAATTATTGGTTCTAATTTTGATACCAAAAGACACCGTAATCCTCAGTCACGCGTCTATAACCAATTAATCAATCAATGGATTGGTAATGCCACCTTAAAAGAGCGTGAATCATTGACTAACGATCTTTTCTCAGCTTTAGGTGCCGGTGGCGCTACTAAAATCAATGAATTGGCCAACAACGGCTTCGGTGGATTCGGTGCGATTTTGATTTCCTTAACTGACTCATCTAGACGAACCAGATTCGTATTTGGATCACTATTTTCATCGATTTGGCAAACAATTAAGAGTCGACAAATTATTAATACGCTCTTTTCTACTGATACTATTGTTGGTTGGATCTTAGTTATCCTTGGTATTATCAGTTTGACTTTGCCACAATACGCTGTACGAGCATTTGGTGCGCTGGTTGCCTTCACTGGTATTGGCTTCAGCGTGCATCAGATATTGAATACTGCTAAGTCTCAGTTAAAAGATAGACAGAAGAATTTCTTTATTATCTCTTACTTAGTTGTATTTGCGCTTTCAACGGCACTAATTTCGAACAATCGCCTTTTAATCTTTTTAGCACACTATTTCTTAGGACTATTTTTGATCATCTACTCCTACGTTCGACTCAGAAGCATCATTTTGCGGCGGATACCTGGAGTATTTCGTAAAATCATAGTAGGCATTGAAGCGATCATTGCCTTTGCTTTGGGGATTGTCGTTATTGTAAATCCAAGAGCATTCGATCGCAAGTCAATCATTGCCATTGGTATTTTGTTAATTATATATGGCTTCTTTAAGCTGATTGGTGAGTTATTCAGCCAGCGGCCTAAGATGCCAAAAAGTCATAGATAGACAAAAAGAAGAGTTTAATAACTCTTCTTTTTTTTATTGATCAAATATTATAAATAACTCCTACTAAACTAGCTAAAGCTAAGGCCCAGATAAATCCTATAAGTAAGGCTAAGAAAAAGGCCACAGTTTTATTTATCTTTTTAGCCATAAGAACATAAGTTAAAGCCCAGATCAGCATTTGCGAGAAAGTCAAAATCCAAATAAGATACCGCTTCAAGCCTATTAAAGGAAAAAGCAAAGCCAATATGATAGTTGCTAATAAGCCCACTACACACCATTTCAAAGAGATTTTCTTAAACTGGTTCTCAAAACAAACGAATAAAAAGCCGAAAAAACAAGGAAAAAAGATGTTAGGGTCAATCTATAGTAATGATTCCATTCTCTCAACTCCAATTTAATTTTGTATCAATTTACCATATTTCAATTATTTAGCATAGTATTTTTAGATAATTAACATTGCACAAATTATTAACAGGTACCTGATATAAATACAGGAGTTAAATATGGATCAAGAAAAAAGAGAATTTAACGAGAAATTTATGGAATTACTCTATTCCATTAGAAAATTTCACATGCTATCTCACAAAAATGTTAGTCCTTTGCAAGACACTAGCCGTGGTCAAGGACGGATTCTGGCGATGCTTAGACTCAAATCCGAGATAACAGCTAAGGATTTAAGTTATATTTTAGGCATCAGACAGCAATCTTTAAATGAAACGTTGCAAAAGCTAGAAAAAGAAGGCTACATTGTACGTACCCCATCCCCTAAAGATCGGCGCGTCATGCTAATTAGTCTTACTGAAAAAGGTAAAGAAATAAAGCCCGTACAACATGATTGTTTAGATGTACTTGACGAGTTTTCTAATGAAGAACTAAAGCAATTCGCAAGTTATATCGATCGCTTGCGTAAAGCCTGTGATCAACAAATTAAAACTATTGCTAGTCCCGAAGATGAAGCACGTTTTGACGAATTTCACGAGCGGATGCTCAACATGCGTAACAAAATGGACAGTGAAGATTTCAAAAAAATGATGCGTCACAGTCGTGAAATGCCATTTGGTGGTCTATTCCATCACCCATTTGACTAGGAGGTTGTTATGGATAGAAAACAAAATAATTTCAGCTTTAAAGACTTCTTCAGTCTGATCAACCAAATTCATCCTAAATATTGGCAACTTGTGTTGGGAATCATTCTTGGCTTTATCTCAACTGGAGCCAGCCTTTTTGTGCCACAGCTTGCGCAACGATTAATCAATAATTTTAAACACATTAGCACCAATCTGGTGGTCATTACTGCCATTATTTTTATCGGTGGCCTAATCGTTGGTGCCCTTTCTGGTTTAATCCTCGGCATTTTTGGTGAAGATGTAGTTGCCAAACTGAGAAAAACGCTCTGGCAAAAAATGCTTCATTTGCCGGTAAAACACTTTGACAATACCAAGACAGGTGAAATTAGTTCACGTTTAGTCAATGATACGTCTCAAGTTAAAAATCTGCTAGCCAATACTTTACCTAATGCTGTCACTTCTCTACTACAATTTTTCGGTGCATTAGTAATTATGATGGCGATGGATTGGCAAATGACCTTGATTATGTTTATCGCCGTTCCACTGGTAGTTGTGGCTCTACTCCCAATCATGCAACAATCACGTAAAATCGGCCGTAAGCGCCAGGACGAACTAGCCAACTTTTCAAGCGATTCTACCAGTGTTTTAAGCGAAATTAGATTAGTTAAGTCTTCCAACGGTGAACCAAAAGAGTTAAACGTTGGAAGCAATCGGATTTCTAGCCTCTACGGTATTGGTGTCAAAGAAGCATTCATTAATTCTTTAACCCAGCCAATTATTAATATGATGATGCTTTTATTCTTGGGAATTCTCGGCTACGGTGCAATCCGAGTAATGAATGGCTCACTTACGATGGACACTTTAGTTTCATTTTTAATGAACCTCTTCCAAATCATTAGTCCAGTAATTATCATCAGCCAATTCTTCAACGAATTATCTAAGACAAGTTGTTCAACTCAGCGGATCAATGAAATGCTCAATGAACCTGAAGAAATTGCTCAAGATGAGCAAAATGTAGATATCACCAACAAAGAACTTAAATTCGAACACGTCGATTTTTCCTACAAAGATGGCAAGCCAATCCTGCATGATATCAATGTTCAAGCCAAACCTAACACGGTCGTTGCCTTTGCCGGCCCTTCAGGAGGCGGCAAATCTACTATTTTTTCATTAATTGAACGTTTTTACAAACCAACTGCTGGTAAGATTACGATTGGCGGAGAAAATATTGATGAAATCAGTTTGGAAAATTGGCGTAAACAAATTGGATTAGTTGGTCAAAATTCCGCTGTCATGCCGGGTACTATTCGTGAAAACTTGCTTTACGGGTTAGAACGTGAAGTTAGCGACGATTAATTATGGCAGACACTTGATATGGCCTATGCCAAAAAATTTGTTCAAGAAATGGATGATCAATTAGACACTCAAATTGGTGAACGCGGAATTAAGCTTTCTGGCGGTCAAAGACAGCGAATTGTAATCGCCCGTGCCTTCTTGCGCAATCCCAAGATCTTAATGCTTGATGAAGCAACCGCCAGCCTTGACTCAGAATCCGAAGCAATGGTGCAAAAAGCCTTAAGTAGTCTGATGAAAGACAGAACCACTTTAGTTATCGCCCACCGTTTAAGTACAATCGTTGATGCTGATACGATCTATTTCATCGACCATGGCACCGTCTCTGGATCAGGAAAGCATGAAGAATTAATCAAATCTACTCCACTTTACGCAGAATATGTAAAGAATCAATTTAAGAAATAATCAAAAAGAGCTCAGTTCAAATTAACTGAGCTTTTTGAGTGCTATCTTTTAATAAAAGTACCAGACTTGATGTGCTTTAAAATACCATAGCCAACACTCTTAATATGATTCTTGCTGCCATATGGTTGATTCAAGAACATCACAATCCCGTTCTTATTGTCCTTGGTCAATTGCATCCAGTTAACAAAGTGCGTATCGCCAAAGTTACCATATGCCAATTTTAAGGTGCCACCCTTCTTAAGATAAAAACCACCTGAATAGGTATTTACCTTAGAGTCTAAATGTGCCATGTAACTAAATTGGTTAGCTGATAAGATCTTGCCGTTATACATCCCTTGTTGAATCTTGTAATAATTGCCTGCAGTAGAGAACATATTGCCAGCACCAGGAAGCTGAGACACTACATTGGCATTTGCGTAGGCTGCACTACGATAGTTTTTACCATTGCGATACAAATATGAAATGGCATCAGTCTTTGAACGTGGAATGCTCTTATAAATATAAGTATGGCATAAGTGCAATGGCTTAATGATTCTGCTCTTTAGGTTAGCCGCATATGATTTACCAGTAACCTTACGAATAATTCCCGCTAATAAAACATAATTAGCATTATTATAGTTAAAACTATTTAATCCAGTATTACCTGACAAATTTGCTCTGGCAACGGTCCAATTAATTGCGCCATTTTCAGAGAATCTGACGCCGTAACTTGATTCTGTACCACTCACATTAATGCCTGAAGTATGGGTCATTAATTGACCTACTGTAATCTTAGAAGAATTTTTTAATAATGGATACCAACGAGAAATCTTGGTGTTCTGTGAAAACTTACCTTTATAAATAAGTTGTGTAATCATGGCCGCTGTAACCATTTTTTGTAGTGAGCCAACTGGATAAACCAACTTGCTGCTGCCATTTTTTAGATGACGCTTATAATAGCCGTATCCCATATTAACAGTCTGACGATGATCATTTTTTACGATGACGATTGAACCACGTAAATGATTTTTCTTCATTGTTTTCTGGGCATAGCTACGCAATTGCTTATTACTATAAGCCGCCTTTATCGATTGTGTATTAAATAAACCGCAAAAGACAATGACTAATGCGGTTAAAAATAACCAGAATTGTTTCTTATGTTTCAAAATAAAGTACCCTCTTTGTCTTAAATCCTGGACTATTTTACCACAAAGAAAAAAAGCACCTAAGTGCTTTTTTCATATTTTCAATTAAATCAAGTTCATCTTAACCAAGTATTCCGCATTTTCAACGGTATTCCAAGCAGCACCCTTAAGCAGGTTATCTGCTACGACCCACATGTTAAATGCGCCTTTGTTTTCATAATCTGGACGAATACGACCTACAAAAGTCTCGCGCTTGCCTTCTGCGTTAATTGGTTGTGGGTAAATTTGATGCTTAATATCATCTTGTAAAACCACACCTGGGAAGTTTGCGACAGCATCCATGATATCTTGCGCAGTAGCACTTTCATCTTCAACAGTGAAGTAAACACTTTCGCCGTGGGCAATTGGTACAGGAACTCTAACACAAGTGGCGGTTACCTTGATGTCCTTAGCATTCATATCGCCTAACATAATTTTCTTAGTTTCGTGAATCATCTTCCACTCTTCATGTGAATAGCCACTGTCTTCTAAGACATCGATTTGTGGCAATAAGTTAAATGCCAATGGATAATGCTTCTTGTCACCCTTAGTTGGTAAAATTTGGGCGTCTTTTTGCATATCCTTGCCATCTAAGTAATCTTGCGCTTCCTTCTTTAATTCATTAATGGCAGCTTGACCAGCACCAGAAGCAGCTTGATAAGTTGAAACAATAATTTGCTTTAAACCAAATTTTCTTCTGATTGGTTCAAGAGCCATCACCATTTGAATTGTAGAACAGTTTGGATTGGCAATAATGCCATGATGAGTCTTCAATGCCTCAGGGTTAACTTCTGGCACAACTAATGGCACGTCTTCTTCCATTCTGAAGGCACTAGTATTGTCGACACAAACTGCACCTCTTTTAACAGCTTCTGGTAAAAACTTCTTAGAAACGGAGCCACCTGCTGAAGATAAAACTAAATCGATACCATCAAAAGAATCAGGCGTAGTTTCTTCAACGGTTAAATCTTGATTTCTAAATTTTAAAACAGTACCTGCTGAACGACTAGAAGCTAATAACTTGACGCTTTTTACTGGAATGGTTGACTTAGCTAATTGATCAATCATTCTTCTACCAACAGCACCAGTAGCACCTAAAATTGCAACATTATATTCCTTAACCATTATTCGTCCTCTTGTAAAAATTTCTTCATTCGCTTCATTGCTTCATGCAAGTTTTCATCACTTGATGCATAAGATAATCTGACATAACCTTCACCACCAGGGCCAAATGCGCTGCCTGGAGTGATGCCTACCTTTTCTTTAAAAGCTAGATCCAACGCAAATTGCATATCATCTTGACCATATTTAGCGGGAATTTTAGCAAAGATGTAGAAAGCACCATCAGGTTTAACTGCTTGCATCCCCATCTCGGCTAATTTCTTTAAAACATAATCGCGTCGTTTTTGATAAACCACACGATATTGTTCTGGATCATCTAACCCATGCCCAAGTGCTTCAATTGCGGCAGCTTGTGATGAATCTGTCGTAGTCGTGACCATAAGGCCATGAACTTTACCAATTTCTGCCATAATTTTTGCAGGTCCGGCAACATAGCCTAAACGATAACCAGTCATCGCATGTGATTTAGATAAACCAGAGATATAAATTGCTCTTTCTGGAATTAAGCTGGCAATTGAAAAGTGTTTTACACCGTAAGTCAAAGTACTGTAAATTTCATCTGTAATAACATACAAATGATTTTCTTCAATTACCTTAGCTAAAGCTCTGATTTCATCTTCGCTATATTCAACTCCAGTTGGGTTGGTTGGATAATTCAAAATCACAGCCTTAATTGTCGGATTTTCTTTAATCGTTTCCTTTAATTTTTGTGGCGTTAACTTAAAACCACCCTTTGCCGTATTCATCAAAATATAATCGGCATCAGCCAGCGTAGCTACAGGCCAATACAATGAGAAAACCGGCGTAGGAATAGCAATCTTATCACCTGGATTGGTAATCGCATATAAAGTAGCATTAATCGCTTCCGTTGCTCCAACTGTTACTACAATTTCTGTTTCTGGATCATAATCAATGCCAGTTGCTTTTTTCAAATATTTACTGATGGCTTTTCTTAATTCAAGCTTTCCTTTTTGTGGAGCATAGTGAGAATCGTTATCTGCAATACTCTTGATTGCTGCCTGTTTGACATGCTCTGGAGTATTCATATCCGGTTCACCTAAGGTCAACTTGATAATGCCAGGAATAGTTGAAACTTTATTGTCGAAGATTCTAATTCCTGAAGCTTTTACGTTAGCAATCTTTTTGCTTAATCCTAAATCATTAGCTAATTCTGGCATAGGTTTCTCCTTTTATAAAATGTTTTCTAGTCCAACTACCAACTCATCGAGTTGATCAACTTTTTCTAAGGCTACTTTAACGCCGCCCATAAAACTTTCACGGTCAAAAGAATCTTGTCTGATAGTCAAGGCTTCACCAGGTCCACCAAACAAAACTTGTTCATGTGCAATATAGCCCGGCAAACGAACTGAGTGAATCTTAATCCCTTGATAATCTCCACCACGGACATTTTCTAAAGTTTCTACTTCATCTGGGGCCGTTTCATGTTCCGGTCTATTTTCCGCAATCATCTTGGCAGTAGCTAAAGCAGTTCCTGATGGAGCATCTTTTTTATCTGCATGGTGCATTTCAATAATTTCAGCATCAGGGAAATATTTAGCCGCTTCTTTAGCAAATTTCATTAAAAGTACGGCTGACATGCCGAAGTTTGGTGCAATCAAGCCACCTACTTTTTCTTTTTGCGAAATTTTAATTAATTCTGCTTCTTGCTCATCGCTCATTCCAGTTGTACCAACTACTGGAGAAATATGATGCTCTAAAGCAAATTTAACATTGTCATATACGGCTTTAGGCGTAGTAAAATCAATCCAAATATCTGCTGCTAGATCAGGAATTTCAGCTAAACTTTGATAAATTTTAGCCCCTGCTGGTAAATTGTATTTTTGCGGATCGTTTGTAGCTGTGGGTGACATCCCCGCAACTAATTCAAAGTTATCTAAGCTATTCACCAAATTGACGGCTTTTTGTCCCATCGCACCAGTAAAACCAGCAACTAATACTTTTTTAGTCATCTTCTAGTTCCTTTCCTAAATCAAGTGGTAACTTTTGCATTAAAGCATTATCAGCTAAGCCTAAATGCTTTGCCAAACTCGTTTTTTCATCATCATTTAAACTTACTAGTGGCAAGCGGCAGCCACCCATATCAAAGCCTTGAGCACTAAGTACAGCCTTAACTGGTGCAGGTGATGGATACATAAATAATGCTTGCATCTTTGGTGTTAACCAACGCTGAATTTTTGCGGCCTTTGGATAATTTCCTTCATATAAGGAGTTGTACATTTGACGCATTTCCTTAGTATAAATGTGACTTGCAACTGAAATAACGCCGTTAGCACCTAGAAGACGTGCGGTTAAAGCCTGAGTATCTTCTCCTGTAAAGACTTGGAAATCATCATCTTTATGATCAATGATGTATTCTAATTCTTCCAAAGAGGCACATTGTTTGATTCCTTTAATATTTTTCAAATGCGACAATTGAATGATGGTCTCTTTTTCCATCTTGACGCCAGTTCTGCCTGGAATGTTGTAAATAATGATTGGCATTTGCGTCTTGTCATTAACAGCAGTAAAGTGAGCAATCATGCTACGTTGGTTGGGTTTATTGTAAGGTGGCACAACCACTAAGGCATAATCAATGCCATCGATTTTTGCCACTTCATTAGTAAATTTAATCGTTTCTTCCGTGTTATTGCTTCCTGTACCAGCAATAACAGGTACACGGCCATTAACAATTTGACCAAAATGTTTGTACAAAAATATTTTTTCATCATGACTAAGAGTAGGAGTTTCTCCAGTTGTTCCTCCCACAACAAAGCCATTACATCCCAAATTGATTAAACGATTGACTAATTTTTCTAAAACGTCAAAGTCAATTTCATTATTTTCATCAAAGGGCGTTGCAATCGCCGTTAATAAATCAGAATCAATTAATGTAGCCATCTTATTTCTCCATTCTACTAATTAAAAATCCCTTAATTGCATCAACGCCGCGCTGAATGCTCTTTTCATCCGGATTAAGCGTAGCTGAATGAAGCTCCGAATCAGGATCACCCACGCCTAGCCAAAACATCGTTCCTGGAAACTTGGCAAGCAAGAAGCCGAAGTCTTCTCCAGTCATTTTGGGTTCGGTCTCAATGTAATTAACATCCTTATTTTCTTTTATATAAGAAATAAAGTTTTGCGTTAATTTTGGATCATTTTCAACAGGCCAGTAGCCTCCTTGATTTAAGTTTAATTTAACTTGCATATTGTAGCTACGAGCAATTCCTTCACATAGGTCGCGCAGTCTTTGATCAATTTTTAAGATCATTTCTTGCGTTAAGCCCCGCAGGGTTCCTTCAATTCTCGTGTGACCAGCAATCACATTTCTAATTGTACCTGCTTCAACTTTACCTAACGTAATTACGCCACTTTGAATTGGATCAATACTGCGTGAAATAATCGTTTGGATCTGCATAATCAAACTAGCTGCCGCAACAACTGTGTCATTAGCGTTTTGAGGGAAGGCAGCGTGACCGCCTTTACCAAAAAGATCGATGTTGATCTCGGTAGTTCCTGCAAACAAAGTACCCATTCGGCAGCCAATGCTCCCAGCTGGCAGGGCTGGATTATCGTGTAAGCCATAAAATTCATCGGGTTTAAATTTCCCTTGGAAAATACCCTTTTCATAGGCCTGCTTGCCACCACTTTCACTTTCTTCAGCCGGTTGGAAGAAAAACAGCAGGTTATCTTTTGGTTGCTGTTCACTAAAGTAGCTCAGCAGCCCTATTGCTACACTCATATGAATATCATGACCACAGGCATGCATTATGCCAGGAGTTTTTGAAGAAAATGGCAAACCTGTTTTTTCAGTAACTGGCAAAGCATCGATATCTGTTCGATAACCAATTGTTCGTTTAGGATCCTTGCCTTTGACTAAAACCAATAACGCTGTTGGTAAGCTTTCCGGTGTTTTGATCGTTAAATAATCTTGTTTAAAATTTTGAATTACTTCCAATAAATATGCATGAGTTTCTTTTTCCTGTAAGGCAAGTTCAGGAATTTCATGCAAATGTCTTCTTATTTTAATTAATTCATCTTCAGTTAAAACTGCCATGTTAAATCTTTCTTAGATCATCCTCAAGACCAGTCTTACTCTCGGTCTTTTCGTCAACTTTCTTAATCACTCTAGCAGGAACACCAGCTACCATCGTATGTGGAGCAACATCCTTAGTAACCACAGCACCAGCCGCAATTACGGCACCTTCACCGACATGAACTCCTTCGATTACTACGGCATTGGCTCCCATAACTACATTATCTTCAATTACAACTGGTTTAGCTGAAGCAGGTTCGATGACACCAGCCAAAACACTACCAGCTCCAATATGACAATGTTTACCAACAATGGCACGACCACCTAAGACGGTACCCATATCGATCATCGTATCATCACCGATTTCTGCACCGATGTTAATAATGGCCCCCATCATAATTACGGCATTTTTACCAATTGCTACTCGATCACGAATGATTGCACCCGGTTCAATTCGAGCATCAAACTTCTTTAAATCAACTAATGGAACAGCTGAATTTCTAGCTTCATTTTCGATGTGATAATCAGTAATCAGGGCTTTATTTTCCTTTAAAAATGGTTCAACGTCTTTCCAGTCGCCAAAAATCACACCAAAATCTTTTTCGGTAAAGTTCTCAATTTCTTCAGGGAAATCAAGTTGATCAATCTCGCCTTTAATAAAAACTTTTACCGGCGTCTTCTTTGGTGCATTGCCAATGTATTCAATAATGCTTTTTGCGTCTAATTCTGACATGCTTTTACCTTCCTATTATTTATTTTTATTAATCTTCATATGATTGATCTAAGTGGACTAAGTCTTCTAAGCTTTCTCTTTTGATAACTAGTTTTGCCTTGCAATTTTCGACAAAGACAACTGCTGGACGAGGATTACGATTATAGTTTGAAGCCATTGAATAACCATATGCTCCAGTATCAAGCATGGCCAACAATGAACCTGATTTGGTAGCTGGAAGTGCTTGATCCTCTGCTAAAATATCGCCACTCTCACAATATTTACCAGCAATTCTGACATGCTCAGTAAGTGGAGCTTTCGGATCTGTGGCCAAAACTGTTTCGTATTTTGCACCATATAATGCTGGACGAATGTTGTCTCCCATTCCGCCATCAACAGTGACATATGGACGATAACCTGGAACTACCTTGCGACTGCCTGTCGTGTACAAGTTATAGCCAGCAGGGCCAACTATTGAACGACCTGGTTCAATATCAATTTCTGGTACTGGAAATGCAGCTTCCTTAGCTTCTTTTTTGATCGTTTCAACGATTGCTTGAACGAATTCTTCAGGTTTTAATGGATTATCTTCAGCGGTATATTTAATGCCAAATCCGCCGCCCACATTGATCACCTTGGCTGTATAGCCGTATTGGCTACGCCAATTTTCAGCTACTTCCATCAATTTTTTAGCAGCCATCTCAAAGCCATTTAATTCAAAAATTTGTGATCCAATATGAGCATGAATACCAACCATATTCATTCTGGAATTAGCTAAAACCTGTTCTAGAGCCAAATCGGCTTGGCCTGATTCAAGATCAAAGCCGAACTTGCTATCCACCTGACCAGTTTGATCGTATTCATGCGTATGAGCTGAGATGCCTGGTGTGATTCTCAACATCACGTTAATTTTGGCATCTTGTTCACGAAGCACTTTGTCCAATAATTTAATCTCATGGAAGTTATCAATAATAATTTTGCCTACATGATTTTTAACGGCCATTTCAATTTCAAACAATGATTTATTGTTGCCATGAAAACTAATTCGTTTTGTAGGGAAATTAGCCTTTAATGCAGTATAAAGTTCTCCTGCTGAAACGACATCAGTATATGCTCCCTCTTCATTAGCTACTTGATACATCGCAATACAAGCAAAAGCTTTGCTGGCGTAACTAACTGCGTAAGCAACTTTTTCTTTTTCAAATACCTTTTTAAAAGCTCTGATTTGATTGCGAATCTGTTCAACATCATACACTACTAGTGGCGTACCGTACTTTTGAGCTAACTCGACCGTATCGACACCACCAATAGTTAAATGTCCTTTTTCATTGATCTGATTTGCTAAAATTTGAGGATTCATGTTTCTGCTCCATTCTTATTTTGCCGAAACGCTAATCAAAAAATCCATTGTCTGCGCCAAACAAACAATGGATTAGTTTTTGCTTAATCTAATGGTCGATAGCGCTCCGCGATTAATTCGCGACAGTTCGCAACCTCTTCGATTGCGACCCAGCTTAATTCTTTGGCTTGAATAAGCTTCGGCAACTTTCCCTTTCACAATTAATCTTCATTGTGCCTAACTCATAATTGCTACTCTTGTCAGCTGCACCTCTATGATTTAAGTGTAGTCTACAGTTTTATGAAATTTCAGTCAACAGTTTTATTATAAAAATTTAATTTAATTTATATTTACATTATTATTCACGTTATTTTTGCACTTGATATTATCGCTATTTAGTTGCATGATAAAAAAATAATGCTAAAATTCAACTAAAAATTAGTCTAACTTTATTATTTCAAATTAATGATTTCTGAAAATCATTACTAAGGAGTTAATTTTATGAAAGTCGTAAAATTTGGAGGCAGTTCTTTAGCCAGCGGCTCTAGTGTTGAGCAAGCATTAAATATTATTTTAAGTGATCCTCAAAGACAAGTTATCGTAGTTTCCGCACCAGGAAAACGAGAAAGTGACGATATCAAAGTCACCGATCTTTTAATTAAATATGCAAACGAAGTCTTAAATAAACAAGATACAACTGAAATCGTTAAGCAAATTTTCGCTCGTTATCAAGAAATTGGACATTACTTTGGTCTAAGCGATCAAAAGTTGCAAGTAATTAAAGATATTTTAGTAGCTTTACCTGAGCAAACCTATCCTAATTCCGACTATTTAATGGCTGCATTTAAAGCACACGGTGAACGTCTTAATGCACGCTTAATCGCGCTAATTTTGCAGCATAAAAATATTAAAAGTAGATTCCTTGATCCAACTGAAGCAGGTTTGATCGTTACTGGTGAACCTAACGATGCCTTAGTTAATCCAGAAAGCTATTTGAATCTTGACCAAGTAAAAATTGCTAAGGATGAACGCATTATCTTCCCTGGTTTCTTCGGTATTACTCCATCAGGCCATATTGCCACATTTTCTCGTGGTGGTTCTGACATTACAGGAGCAATTTTAGCTCGCGGTTTTCACGCCAATTTATACGAAAACTTTACTGATGTTAACGGAATTTTCGCTGCAAATCCTAATATCGTTGACCAGCCAGAGTCAATTAAAAAGATGACCTACCGTGAAATGCGTGAATTGTCTTACGCTGGCTTCTCCGTCTTCCACGACGAGGCCTTGATTCCTGCAATTCAAGGGCAAATTCCTATCAACGTAAAAAATACACATGAACCAGAAAATCCAGGAACAATGATTGTACCTGAAAAAGACTTTGAACCTGACAACACCATTACTGGTGTAACTAGTCAAAAGCATTTCTCTGCTTTATATTTGCACAAGTATTTGCTTAACAAGGAAGCTGGTTTTACCCTGCGCATTTTGCAAATTTTATACAATCACAACGTTCCTTATGAACACATGCCATCCGGAATTGATGACATTACCATTATTTTCAACAACGACTTTTTAAATGATCAATTAATCGATCAAATTTGCAACGAAATTCAAGCAACGATCAATCCTGATCAACTCGAATGGATTGACGATTATGCTATCATCATGATTGTCGGCGAAGGGATGAAAAAAACGCATGGCGTAAGCCGTCAAATTCTAGACTCTTTAGATGAACAAGGAATTTCTCCATGCATGATCAATCAAGGTGCATCCCAAATCTCAATGATGATCGGTACCAAAAAAGAAAAAGCCGATGAAGCAGTTAAAATTATTTATCAGCAATTTTTTAATTAAGAAGGTGCAACATGGTTAAGTTATTAAAAGTACATGGCTCTCAAAATCATTTCTTTATTCTGGACCAAACCGAATTAGATAAGCCACTAACTGACGAAGAATTAAGAGACTTTACTAAAAAAATCACCAATGCTCAAACTGGTATTTTAAATGGTGCAGACGGCGTCTTAGCTATTAATAAACCCGTCCGTAAAGGCGCTTTAGCACAGATGCGGGTTATCAACGAAGACGGTAGCGAAGCTTCAATGTGTGGTAACGGTCTTAGAACTGTGGCTCGTTATTTGAGTGAAAAATACCAACAAGATCACTTCTTAGTCGATACAATGAATGCTAGCTTGCGTGTTCATAAAGAAAATGACTTTGCTAAAGACGTACCAGCTTATTCAGTTGAAATCTCGCCAGTCAGATTTAACAAAGAGGCCTTGCCCTTCACTAATTTAGGACATGACCGCATAATTGATAATTTTGTACCGGAACTTTATCCTGGTCTGCGCTTTACTTCTATTGCCGTACCTAACCCTCACCTAATTAGTTTTGTTAACCAAGAACAAATTTCTGGCCCAATTTTGGGAATCGTCGGTAAAAGATTAAATAGTGAAAATCCTTATTTCACTGATGGCGTTAATGTTAACTTTGCCCAAATTTTAGACAAAAACAAACTGTTTGTTCGTACCTATGAAAGAGGCGTTGGCTTTACCAATGCATGTGGTACCGGTATGTCGGCTACTTCATTAGCCCTTTGGTTAACTCATCCTGAAATGGTTGATACTGATTCACAAATTGATGTCTTCAACCCTGGCGGCATGGTTAAGACTAAAGTTCATTACGATAATAATGAATACTGGATTGAATTAACTGGCAATGCCACCTTTACTCACCAAATCACCATTTCTGAAAACGATTTGCATTGTAACAATTTAGAGAATGTGCAAATTTCAGAGACTAATGAGCAACAAGCCTACGAACACTTTGTAGACAGTTTGCCGAAATATAATGACATCACCACTTTAGCGTAGAAAAAAGCCTGCAAAAGCAGGCTTTTTATTTTGCTTAAATTTAATCCAAATCTTTTAGTCCATGTCTCTTTTTAGAAACGCAGTAGAAAATGTAAGCTACCAAACCAAAGAAGATTGGACCAAAAGCAGTCCAGAATGCTGTAGCATATCTGTGTTCAAGAACCGGCTGCAAAACAGTAAAGAGAATACCCGTGCAGACAATAAGCTCAACAAAGACGACCAAAGCTACAGTCCATTTATAGTTTGTAAATACTCTAAATTTACGTGGATAATCCTTTTTAAGGAAGAATGGGAATGCACCAATTAAGAAAATATATGGTGCTGTGGCTGCGACATTCCCCATATCCGTCAAAATCTGATAGAAACTGGTTGCTGCACTACCACCAAAGGAAACCACTGCGATCAGCAAACATACAAAAATTGTTTGTGCCCACATTGCATTAGCTGGAATACCATGCTTGTTTAATTTGGTAGCAGCCTTAGGCCAGAGTCTTGGGTCTGAACCCATAATAAATGATTTAACTGGTGAGTAAAGCAATACGAAGAAGGCACCCATCATGCCCATTAAACCAGATAAAGCAATAGCTCTAGTGAAGACTTTACCAATCATCAAGCTAGTATGAGGGTCAAGATTCAAAGCATGACCAACCGCTTTACCCAAGGTTCCATAAACCACGTAAGTGATATTACCGGTATTGGCTCCTGTTTCAACGATATCTTTTTGATAGTTGACTGAAAAACCAGTCATAAAGATCATCAAAACATAAGAAATAATCGTAAATAAACTACCAATAATTAAACCCTTTGGGAAGTCCTTTTCTGGATGCTTCATACTATCGATCACACCACCGACAGTCTCCATACCACCATATGCAAAGACGGCATAGACAACAAAGGAAATAATTGTGATCGGAGTTTGGAAGTCCTTGTTAGGTGAGACAATAAAGCTTTGCCAGCCATTGATTGGTTGTGCTAATTGTCCGTGGTTCATAATAATTACTATCAAACTAGAAATAATGAAGACCAAGTTCATTCCAATCATGAACCACCCACCAATTGAGGACATGAGCTTAATTCCAGTCATCCCTCTTGAAGAAAGATAAGTAGACAAAATCATGAATAAAATGGCCAAAACACCAATCAGTTGGGTGCCATGTAAGCCAAATAGATCCCAACTTTGAGTGGTATCTTTACCAAAAACAAGCGCAGAAATCGAAATCCATAGTCTAGATGCGCTTGAAACCAACCATAGTACCCAGTTAGCAAGCCAAACGAAAGTCCCAATAAAGGCCCATTTTTCGCCAATTGAGCCTGCTAACCAAGAATAAATACCCCCTTTGGCATCATGAAAAGCAGAACCATATTCCGCCATCATTAATCCAGCCGGGAAAAAGAAACAAATTCCGGCCAAAATAAACCAAATAATTCCGGCATATGTCATTTGCCGGTACGAAACAGAGACATTACCAAAACCATAAACCGTCGTAATGATCATCAAAACCAGGCTCATAGTGGTTATTGTCTTTTTCGTCTGTGTATTTTCATCATCCAAAACAATAAAACCTCTACTTTCTGTTTACCTCCTTATTTTATCATTGATCTTTTTAACCGCATTCATTCTAATATTTGTCTCATGATACAAAAAAAGCATTGCTCTTTTGAGCAACGCTTTTATTGATTGATCTTGTCTTCAATCCAATCCCCTAATTCAGCTACATGTAATTTGGTGAATGAACTAAAAGTTAAGACTGTTACGTGATCATAATTAAGATCTAAGTTCTTTTTCAAACCTGACATCACTTTATTGGTTTGGCTCTTCTTGATTTTGTCCATTTTCGTGCAGACAACTAGAATTGGGATATTTAGATATTGGGCATATTCATACATCGCAATATCATCCTTAGTCGGTTCATGACGACTATCGATCAAGATGATCAACCCTTTTAGATTAGGTCTTGTCTCCAAATAGTCTTGGATCATTTCGCCAAATTCTTGTCGTCTTTTTTGGGAAACTTTAGCATAGCCATATCCTGGAACATCCACTAAGTAAAATTCATCATTTACTAGATAGAAGTTAAGAGTTTGGGTCTTACCAGGCTGTGAAGACGTTCTAGCCAAGTTTTTACGCTTAAGCAGGGTATTAATCAAGCTAGATTTTCCTACGTTTGAGCGGCCCGCTAACGCGATCTCAGGCAAATCGTCCTTAGGATATTGGCTTTCCTTTACAGCGCTAACTGCATAACTGCTGCTTTTAATTATCATTGGCACTTACCTGAGAACTTTCGACGTCGTCTGAATTTTTACGAACAACGCGTGGTTTAGCATGTTTAGTTATTACGTCTTTTGTAACTTCAACTGATTCGATGTCTTCTTCACTTGGAGTTTCATACATGATATCCATGATTGAGTTTTCAATAATTGTTCTCAAACCACGAGCACCCATATTTCTTTGAATAGCCAAATCAGCAATTGACTTTAAAGCACCATCAGTAAACTTAAGGTCAACGCCATCAAGTGAAAGAAGCTTCTTATATTGCTTTACCAAGGCGTTCTTTGGTTCAGTCAATACTCTTACTAAGTCTTCACTGTTAAGCTTGTCCAAAGTAGTAATGATAGGAATTCTACCGATAAATTCTGGAATCATACCAAACTTAACCAAATCAGCTGTAGTCAAATGGCGAGTCCAATCATCAGCATCTACCTTGTCAGCTTCGTTTTCAGCACCAAAGCCGATTGTCTTCTTGCCAAGACGATTCTTTACGATTTGTTCAATTCCGTCAAAGGCACCACCAACAATAAACAGAATATTAGTAGTATCCATCTTAATCATTTCTTGTTGTGGGTGCTTACGACCACCCTGTGGTGGAACAGATGCGATAGTACCTTCCAAAATCTTCAAAAGAGATTGTTGTACACCTTCACCTGATACATCACGAGTGATTGAAACATTTTCTGACTTCTTAGAAATCTTATCAATTTCGTCGATATAAATGATACCGCGTTGAGCACGTTCAATATCGTAATCTGCGTTTTGAAGCAATTTTAGCAAGATGTTTTCTACGTCTTCACCAACATAACCCGCTTCAGTTAAAGTAGTTGCATCGGCAATTGCAAAAGGCACATTCAAAATTCGTGCAAGAGTTTGTGCCAAATAAGTTTTACCTGAACCGGTAGGTCCAATCATTGCAATGTTAGACTTTTGTAATTCAGTTGATGAATCGACATCCATTTGACTGATTCGCTTGTAGTGATTATATACAGCAACTGACAACACTTTTTTAGCACGATCTTGACCAATTACATATTGATCAAGTTGCTTCTTAATTTCAACTGGTTTAGGTAATTCACGAGCTGTCTTAAGAGAATCTGCTCGTAATTCATCGTCAATAATTTTTTTAGCCAAGTCAACACATTCGTTACAAATATAAACGCCGTTGCCAGCAATCATTTTCTTGACTTGGTCTTGAGTTTTACCACAAAAAGCGCATTTAATCTCTTCTTGTTCTGTAAACTGATTTGCCATTAACTTTTCCTCCTATATCTACCAAAAATTAGATTATCATACTTTAACTAAGATTGATAAATATTAGGCTTAAAAATCAAAAAAAGCGGCCTAAAGCCGCCTTTTTTTGAGGAATCAGCAATAAATTTTATTATTTGTCTTCCTTATTATCATCTAAGTCTTTTGCTTCAAGCTTTGCCTTAGCAACTTGCTTAGCATTATCAGTAATAAGATCCATAGCCTTACGTACAGTGATGTCGTGACTTAACATATCATCAGTTAAGGTGTTACGTACAGTCTTTTCATCCATGTTGTATTCAGAAGAAAGGTCCTTGATTTCCTTATCAATTTCGTCCTTAGTTGCCTTAAGGTCTTCTGCATCAACAATAGCTTCAAGAACTAAGTTAGTCTTAACTCTTTCAGCAGCGTTCTTAGCAAATTGTGAACGTAATTGTTGTTCGTTGGTGTTAGTCAACTTGTAGTAAGTTTGAGGATCGATACCTTGACGTTGCATGTTGCCCAAGTATTGGTTCAATTGAGTATCAACATCTTCTTGGATCATTGCGTCAGGAATTTCATCAACAGTAGCGTTCTTTACAGCACCTTCGATAGCAGCTTCTTGGATTGCGTCCTTAGCAGCTTCTTCCTTTTGTGCCTTCAAGTCCTTCTTGATCTTGTCCTTTAATTCGTCAAGAGTATCTACAGAGTCATCAACGTCCTTAGCAAATTCGTCGTCTAACTTAGGAAGTTGCTTTGACTTAACTTCGTGGATCTTAGTTGCGAAGTGAGCTTCCTTACCTGCTAAGTCCTTTGCGCCGTAATCCTTAGGGAAGGTTACAACAACATCAACGTCGTCGCCTGCTTCGTGACCAATAAGTTGATCTTCAAAGCCTGGGATAAATGCACCTGAACCTAATTCAAGTGAGTAGTTTTCAGCTGAGCCGCCTTCAAATTCCTTACCATCAATAGTACCCTTGTAGTCGATAGTTACAGTATCGCCTTTTTCTGACTTACCCTTCTTAAGAACAAGTTCAGCGTTTTGTTCACGACGCTTGTCAAGTTCAACATCAACGTCCTTTTGGTAAACACGAGTGTTTTGCTTAGGAACTTCAATACCCTTGTAGTCGCCTAACTTAACTTCTGGTTCTACAGTAACAGTAGCCTTCATAGTCCAGTCCTTACCCTTGTCCATTGATACAGGAGTAATTTGTGGTTGACCAACTGCAGCAATACCTGCTTCCTTAACAGCAGCAGAATATGCATTTGGTAATACGATGTTTAAAGCATCTTCATATAATGCTTCTTCACCGTAGTATTGATCAAAAATCACACGAGAAACGTGGCCCTTTCTAAAGCCAGGAACACGCAAGTTTTTCTTTACTCTTCTAAATGCTTGGTCTAAACCTAATTTAATTTCATCTTGTGAAATATCAAAAGTAAGTTCACCGGTTGTCTTACCGGTTTTTTCCCATTTTACAGACATTAATAAAATACCTCCAATGTCAAGTTTGAGTTTGCTTCTTGCATACTAAGTTATCTTACCTTAAACTAGCACAAAAAACAAATATCTAAAAGAAAAAAAGATGCGCTCCAGTGAAGAAGTGCATCTTTTTTTACTATATCGTTAGAAATTAGTCAAGGATTTCAGTAACCTGACCGGCACCAACGGTACGACCACCTTCACGGATGGTGAACTTAGTACCCTTTTCGATAGCAGCTGGCTTAATTAAGGTAACAGTGAATTCAGTGTTATCACCAGGCATAACCATTTCAGTACCTTCTGGCAACTCGATTTCACCAGTAATATCAGTGGTGTGGAAGTAGAATTGTGGACGGTAGTCTGAGAAGAATGGGGTGTGACGACCACCTTCGTCCTTCTTCAAAACATAAACTTGACCCTTAAACTTCTTGTGGGTTTGGATTGAGCCTGGAGCAGCCAATACTTGACCACGAACAACTTGGTCACGGTCGATACCACGAAGCAATACACCAACGTTATCGCCGGCTTCACCTAAGTCCAAAGTCTTGTGGAACATTTCCAAACCAGTAACAACTGACTTAAGAACCTTGTCTACCAAACCAACGATTTCAACTTCGTCACCGATCTTAACAGTACCACGGTCGATACGACCTGAAGCAACAGTACCACGACCAGTGATAGTGAATACGTCTTCAACTGGCATTAAGAATGGCTTGTCAGTTTGACGTTCTGGAGTTGGGATGTATTCATCAACGATGTCCATCAACTTCAAGATTTGTTCTTGAGCTTCCTTGTCGCCTTGCAAAGCCTTCAAAGCTGAGCCACGAACAACTGGAATATCGTCACCAGGGTAATCGTATTCAGTTAACAAGTCACGAACTTCCATTTCAACTAAGTCGATCAATTCTGGGTCGTCAACCAAATCGCACTTGTTCAAGAATACTACGATGTAGTTAACACCAACTTGACGAGCAAGCAAAATGTGTTCACGAGTTTGTGGCATAGGACCATCAGTTGCAGCAACAACTAAGATAGCACCATCCATTTGTGCAGCACCGGTAATCATGTTCTTGATGTAGTCGGCGTGGCCCGGAGCGTCCATGTGAGCGTAGTGACGATTTTCAGTTTCGTATTCTACGTGGGCGGTGTTAATAGTGATACCACGTTCCTTTTCTTCTGGTGCAGCATCGATTTGTGAGTAATCTTCAGCCTTAGCCAAACCTTTTTCAGCTAAAACAGTAGTAATAGCCGCAGTTAAAGTGGTCTTACCGTGGTCAACGTGACCGATAGTACCAATGTTTACGTGTGGCTTAGTTCTAACGTAATGTTCTTTTTCTGCCATTAAAATGACCCTCCTGTAAATTTGCAAGAAGTCCGTTGAGATAAGTTAACGGATAATTCTCTGTTGAATATTGTACTACTTTCTTCGGCAAATGCCTAGTAAAAAAGCTTAAGCTAACTTGCCTAACGAAAATATCCTTTGCTAATTATACTAAATAGTTCAAAAAAGTAAACCTTTTTTGCTTATTTTTATTTAGGTAAGTGCTGATAAATCTTATTAAACAATTTTTGGTGACTGCGGCCCTCTTTAGTTTGCAAAAAAGATACCAAATCACTAGCAAAGCTATCTGGTTCATCGACATATTTCTTCACTTTAGGATATAAACTACCAACAACCAAATTAGTTTCTCCAATCATTAATGGTAATTGACTTGGATTATGCGCAAAGTGCGAACCGACTGCAGTAATTATTTCTCGATATGCTGGTTCCTTCTCTAATAAAAGCGTCTCTGCAGGAACAAATTCTTCTAAATTATCGACAACCCAAATTTTAAATGAATCCTTTAAACCCAATCGTACTAAATCTTCACACAGTGCCAATCGTACGGCAAAATCTGGTGTTGGATCTAAAAGAACGCTTTGAGTAAAAGCCTTAAAATTGATTAAATTCAATTTATGCAAACTTTGAAAATCAGCCTGACTAACCTGCTTTTTCTGTTTAAACTTTTGCATAATCTGTCGCTGATCTTCTTCAGAAACCGGCTCTACCTTAACTGGCAAATCCAATCCCGTAATATGTTTCAGCTGCAAAGCTTCTATTAAAAAATGATTTTTTTGCAGAATTTTACAATAGGTTTGATAAACTCGCTGATCTGAAAAAAGATCAGGCTCTTCTTTAATTAAAGCGTATGCCTGATCTTCTTGTTTATTAGCGCAATATAGCTCACAAAGCTGAAGAATTACATCTAGAGAATGTTCTCCTCGCAATGCTTCTTCTAAATTCTGAATAGCAGCTTCAATATCGCCCTTGCGCTTATTTTCTTCAGCAAGCTTCAATAAGTTTTTTTGACTAATTGACGTCATAGATCTTATTTTTCCTTGCTCTTAGTATTTTCTTTCTTTTTATTATTTGTTTGACGTTTAGAGTTTGACTTCTTGGCAGTATTATTGGTCTTGTTGTCATTTTGCGTCTTTTCATTGTGTTTTTGCATAGCACGATGACGGTTTTGGTTTACTTCCATGACAACTGGCAAAATTACTGGACGACGGTTAGTTCTCTTGTATAAAAACTTCTCCAAATCGCCACGAATGTCTTGCTTTAACTCTGTCCAATCAAACTTCTTATGTTCAAAGTTATTGTTGATTGCCTTCTTGATTACTTCAATTGAGTCGTTCATCAATTGACGGTTAGCCTTGATATAAACAAATCCACGGCTAGTAACCTTAGGTTCCGCAATAATCTTTTTCTTCTTACGATCGATAGTTACAACTGCAATAAAGATACCATCGTCTGACAAAACTTCACGGTCACGCAAAACGATGTTACCAACATCACCAACGCCTGAACCGTCAATCATCGTGTCTTCGCCTGGAACTGGATCAGAAAGATAGAAACGCTTTTTCTTAAAGTCGTAGTCCAAGCAATCACCATTTTTGGTAATGTAAATATCCTTTGAATTCATGCCAGCCTTAACAGCTAAGTCACGCACGATTTCAAGCAAACGATATTCACCAATTACTGGGATCAAGAATTTTGGCTTCAAAGTATCAATCAACAATTGAATATCACGACCAGTAGCGTGACCACTGGTATGAATGTTGCGGCCAAGTTGAATGACGGTACCACCAGCCTTGTAAACCAAGTCACTGGTTTCGGCTACCATCGTTTCAACAGAGTGAGATGGTGTAGTTGCAATGAAGACTAAGTCGCCCTTATTAATAGTGATCATACTGTGACGCTTTTTAGCCATCTTTTGCAAAGAATTCAATGGTTCACCCATTCGACCAGTTTCCAAAATTACAGTCTTATTATTAGGAACAGTCTTTAAATCCTTAACACGCATCAAGAGGCCATCTGGTACGTCCAAATAGCCTAATTTCATTGAAGTTCTTACAATCTTAGCTAGGTCACGACCAGTAAGCAATACTCGCTTGCCTGTTGCCTTAGCCGCATTTAAAACTTCTTGTACACGATTCAAGTTTGAAGCCTTGGCAGCAACGATAATTCTGCCCTTAGCGTTTCTAAATACGTTAGTAACAAAATTACCAATATCTTGTTCAGAAGCATTAGGGAATGATGCTTCTGCATTAGAAGAATCACTTAAAAGTGCGAGTACGACTCTGTGTTCAATCTCTGCCAAGCGATCCATATCAGTATGATAATTCTTAGCTGCTGTTGGATCGAACTTAAAGTCACCAGTATAAACGATTTCGCCTTCTGGAGTATGTACATCAATACCAAGTGAATCTGGAATTGAGTGTGTAGTATGGAAGAAAGAGATACTTGCATTCTTAAATTCAATTTCAGTATCAGCATCTATTACATGGAACAAACTATTCTTGCGGTGCTTGTTCTCACGTTGAACTTCAATCTTGGCAAGTTCGATACTTAATTGTGAACCAAACACTGGAATATCATACTCTCTCAAGATGTAAGGCAAAGCACCAATTGAGTCAGCATGTCCGTGTGTAATAAAAATACCTGCTACTCGATCTCCATATTGTTCAAAGAAATCCATATCAGGAATTACGACATCGATACCAAATAAAGAACTATCAGGGTACTTTAATCCGGCATCAAGGACAAAAATTTCATCATTAACTTGAACGGCAAACATGTCTTTTCCCTGTTCACGCACACCGCTCAAGATCATAATCTTAAGTTGATTAGCCATTATATTTCCTTTTCTATTTAAATATTCAATTTTCTTATGGATCAATTGATCACAACGTAAAAATAATCTGTTTCAATTTTAGCATAAACAAGGAAACAAAAAAAGCCAGCCAAGTGGCTGACTTCTTCTTTTATCGTTAGAATTAACGACGAAGACCTAACTTCTTGATCAATTCACGGTAACGGTTAATGTCGTTATCTTCTAAGTAACGAAGTAAGTTACGACGGTGACCAATCTTCTTAAGCAAACCAACGTATGAGTGGTGGTCGTGCTTGTGGTTCTTCATGTGTTCAGTCAAGTTGTTGATGTCTGCAGTTAAGAGAGCAACTTGTACTTCAACAGAACCAGTGTCACCTTCGTGAGTTGCGTATTCTTTAATAATGTTGTCTTTTTCAGTCTTTGAAATTGCCATAAAAAATTTCACCTTTCATATAAATAATTGCCACTAACAACGTTTATCGTCGGCGTGAGCAAATAAACAGCGTTAATGGTTCACGAAAATTATGATACACATTATTTTTTCAAAAAGCAAGCATAAATTACCTTGCATCAAAGATGCTTCTTAAGTATAATGTATGAAGTAAATTTCTAAATCATTGGAGGTGAATTTCATGCCACAAATCAAATCAGCTATTAAACGTGTTAAGACGCAAAACGCTGCTAAAGAACGTAACGCTTCTGAATTAAGCAAGTTAAGAACTGCTGTTAAGAAATTCAAGAACGCTGTTGAAACTGATAGTAAAGAAGACGTCTCCAAGTTGCATTTAGAAGCTGTTCGCGCTTTGGACAAGGCTGCTTCAAAAGGCTTAATCCACAAGAACAAGGCTGCTCGTGACAAGAGTCGTTTAAACAAATTAGCAAACAAGTAATTAATACTTATTACTAATCAAAAAAGAGAGAAGGTCATAAATTATGATCAATGTCATTAAGTTAAGACATTGACAAATTGAATCTAATCTCTGTAGAACCGAATCATTATGATTTGGTTCTTTTTTTGCATAAAATAAAGGCGAAAAGAACCCTACCTTTTCGCCCTCTGATTAAATTATTAAACCTTCAAAACTATTGCCAGAAAGCTGGTGTTAATTATGAAAGCCCTTCATAAAAATATTTTAGATCGTCTTGATCAAATTATCAATGATACTGGAAAGCATATTCATGATTTTATCGATGATCCTCATGCCTTCACTAGGAAGCGGTCTTTAGATGCAGCTACAGTCATTAAAACTACTATTAATATGCAAGGAAAAGATTTGACCAGTGAGTTGTTTAGAGCTTTTGGCCAAAAAGCTATTAAAAATAACGATAAAGTAGTCAGTACTTCCGCTTATGTCCAACGCAAAGGTCAGCTTTCACCCGCATGTTTTAAGCATATTCTAACCGTATTTAATCAGAATTTGTTTAATATCCAGTTATTTGATCATAAATATCGTATATTTGCCATCGATGGGTCTGATTTTAATCAAATCTGGAATCCTAAATCAGAGAATATTGTTGGAAATCTCAATCATAAAGGAAAGCCATATTGCCAAATTCATGTTAATGCACTCTATGACCTGTTAAATAATACTTATCAAGACTGCATCTTTCAGCCTAAGTCAAAGATGGATGAACGTAAAGCCGCCGTTCAAATGCTTAAAAAGCTAAATTGCGGACCATATATAGTTACTATGGATCGAGGTTATACCGGCTTTAACATGATTGAAAATTGTAATCGCCTGCCTAACTGTTATTATGTCATACGTACTAAAACGGGATATGGCGCATTTAAGGAAATAGCTGAGTTGCCTAATCAAGAGTGTGATAAGGATATAGCTTGCTGGGTGACTACCTCTAATTATTATTATGAAATCCATAAAGCCACAGAAAACGTTCATCTTGTTAACCATCATTATCGTCAATATATCAAATATCGGTCTAAAAATACCAAAGATGGCAGCTGGGACTTTGGAGAGTTATGTACAATAAAATTTCGCACTTGTAAATTTAGAATTAATGATCCTAAATCAGGCAAAGAAGAATGGGAAGTTGTTCTAACCAATCTAAATAGAGCCGATTATCCCTTAAAAAGGATCAAAGAAATCTACCATTTGCGCTGGGGTATTGAAACTTCATTCAAAAAATTGAAATATGCTTTGGGAAGCGTACAGTTTCACTCCAAGCAGGATAAATTTATCGAAATGGAAATCTATGCCCACATGATTATGTTTAACGCAGTCAGTCAAATTGATGCTCAAGCATATATACCACAAAAAAACTGCAAGTATCAATATGCGCTTAATTTCAAACAGTCATGCTTTATCATCCAAGCTATGTATATAATTTCTTCTTCAACTAAAATCTTTAAAAAGATTCTTATTCAAATTGGTCATTACACAATTCCAATCAGACCAGGACGAAAAGACAAAAGAAATTTCAAACCAAAATCAGCTGTATATTATTTATATCGTGTAGCCTAATTTCTAAACAAGATTTGGGCTTGTTTGACATAAAAAAAGATCATTCAAATGCGATAAATCGCAAATGAATGATCTTAAAAATTGAGTCGATAATTTGTCAATGTCTTAACTTAATGACATTGAAATTATGATCTTTTCTCTTTTTTTGTTTTCTACACGTTTAAAACGAATAGTTTCAAGAAATTATCTTCGTGATAAGTACCATTCTTATAATTGAATTCCAAATCAATAGCATCCCGCAACAATTTTTCTAATTTACTAATCTTCACCCTATTTTTCAAAGCCAACTTAACTCGATATGGGTGAACGCCTAAATCTTTAACTATTTGTGGCTCACTGCGACCTCTTTGAGCTAAAATTTTAACTACTAACAACAGTTCAAGCTGATTTTCAAAGACAGCCAGCAATTGAATTGGAGACGTTCCTTCTCGTAATTGATTCTCCAATCGATCAACTGCTTCTTGATAATTTCGATTAAGAGCTGATTCCAAAATTGCAAAAATATTTTGTGCCAGTGACAAATCAACATTTTGCATGACGGACTTTTCAGTAATCTTGTTATCAGTAGCTGTCATCTTCAATTTTTGATAATTGCTCAGCACAGTATCCATCACTTGGTCGCTGCGCTCAATCAGAAGCTGCAAAGCAGATTGCGTAATTGTGTAACCTTCTGCTTTAATCAGTGCTTTAGTAATTGCACCTACTTCATAAGAACGGATTTTAGGTTCTACTACGTTGAATTGTTTTAAAACAGTCTTGGTGAGTTTTTTACGTCGATCCAGTTTTTCATATGAAGCTACAATTACGATCGTATCTTCTAAATCTGACAAATTCTCAAAAATCTTTATCAAGTCATTGATTTGCTTTTGATACTTTTTAGGTACTTTGGCTGTCAAAAAGAATGGATTTTTAACCATAATCAGTTTTTGTTCACTAAACAAACTTGATTCAGTCAAACTAGCAATCAGTTCGTCTAGCCCATCCGTTTCGCAGTCGATAATTACGTGTTCGCAGTCTTTAAATTGATCCTCTTTAGCATAAGACTTAGCGAGATAGTCATTGACAAAATCATCTTCACTCCAAATTAAAGTATGCGGATTATTATTATTTGTATTTTTAAATAAGGAAAGTAAGGTCATTTTTTACCCCGCTTCAAAAAGCAATTAAATTCTAGTTCTTTCATTCCACCATAATACCAGCTAATCATACCACAGTCTTGAGTTGAAACCCACGGTATTTGTTGGTTGGCCAGTGTCGTCAAGGTTTCCTGATGCGGATGACCAAAACGATTATTGCGCCCGGCTGAGATAAAGACCTTCTTAGGATGAATCGCCTGCAAAAACTCCGGCTTAGAGGATGTCTTACTGCCATGGTGCCCTAACTTGAAATAATCTACATTAAGAGTCATCTTTTGCATTATTTCACTTTCTCCATCTTGACCCAAATCTCCTGTAAAAAGCCAGTTTTTATTAGCTAATCTAAAAAGCAAACTCAATGAATCCTCATTTTTACCTTCACCTGCTTGATAAGGATAAACGACATTGAACGTAATCTGTGGTTCCTTCACCTGCATCCCCGCTAGCAGTTCCACTAATTTAGTATTTTTAATTCTGCCATCAATTCTTTTTTGAAAAGAAGGATTCTTAAGCAAACCTTGTGCCATAAACAATTTCTTTACCTTAATTTGTTCCAATAATGGTCCTAAATCTCCCACGTGATCGGCATCTTGGTGAGATACAAACACGCCATCCAGACTATTAATTCCCTGACTTTTTAAAAACGGGATCGTAATTCGATTGATCTGCGGTGTTACTTTTTTACCACTAAAATTAAGCTTGCCTCCTGTATCAATTATGTAGGCTCTGCGTGGAAAAGGTGTAGTAACCAAAATACTGTCACCCTGCCCTACATCAATGAACGTTACCTGCCCGCGCAATGGAAAATGAATCATGCTGAAGAAAACTGCATAAAAAACAGTTAAAGTTAGGCCGATCTTTTTACAATTAAAACGCCACTCTGGCTTTTCTCTTAAAGCGATAATTAAGGCAATTGACACTATCAGCAAAAGCAAACATTGCCACCAATTAATTTGACCAAAATCAAGCAAGCCCAATTTAGTTTGCGAAAGTCGTTCAATGAGTTGCTCGCCTAATTCCAATATCTTTTCAAAAAATGGTGCTAGCCGTTTAGTGAAACCAAAAGTTAAGACGTTAATGAATGCTAACGACATAACAACCCAGTTGAAATATGGTACAACCAGCATATTGAATAAAACGGTCAAAAAGTTGATCTGATAAAAGAATAAAAGCAAAAGCGGCGTCAATAATAAATTAAGCAAAATCGATTGCTTCAGCCCGTTAAATGAATCAGTCAATTGCAACCCCAACGCCAAAATATAACTTAACAGCGCACCGGCAGCCATAAATAATCGCGGTACAAATAGCAGATGAATAATACAAGTTAGGCCTAATAAATCAACTTGTGTGATGTGCAATCCTTTGTACTTGCTAACTCTACCTAAAAAATAAGTTAAGCTTGCACGGACAGAACCAGCTTGACCACTACTTAAAAAGATTCCCAATAATAGAATTATTACGCAAAACAAAAATGTTTCTTCATCGGTCATCTTTAAACTGTAACAAATCGTACTGATGATCAAGACATAGATACCAACATGCAAACCCGAGATACTTAACAAGTGAATAACACCTAAATCGCGATAATTATTCAAAATTTCTTGATTCTCTTGCGCATTGTTTTCACCCAAAATCAATTCACTGGCAAAAAAGCCGAGCAACTGCGGCATCGTTTTAAAATATTTCTGCAGACGATAGCGCATTTGATGTAGTTTTCCTATTAAGTCAGGACGAAGAACACTCATTTGCATGCTAGTAAATTTAACTCTTTGAAAAATCTTTTTCGCTGCATAATAATTCTGATAATTAAACTCACCAATATTCGTAGCCGGCTCAATCGGTTCGCACTTACCTTCAATCTGACTCATTAAAATTGGTTGTCCGGTTTTTAATAGTCTTTTTTGTTCATCGTTAATTTTGCCAGCAATTAAAATATCTCCACCTTTAAAATGACCAGTACCTGACAGAAAATCATCCTTAACGCGAACCTGATCAGGATAAATTGTTAGCTGACTTTGGCTATTCAAATTAAAATTTGTAGTTTTTTTATTCAAGAATGCAATCAAGCTAAAAGACAATAGAATCAGAACTATGATCTGCATATTAGCACTATATTTTTTGATTAATAAAAATAGAAAATATAGGCTAAACAAAAGACAAACAATTTTTTGAACTAATGAATCACTGGCGAATAACCAAAAAGAGATTGCTACTAAAAGCAAAGCCAAAATCAGATAAAAGCCTGCATCATTTCTAAACAGCCAATTGGTCTTTGAGACTTGCAAAGGTCTTTTCTCCTATTCCAGATACCTGCATTAAATCTTCGATCTTTTTAAAAGACCCCTTTTGTTCACGATAGGCAATAATTTGTTCTGCTTTCTTTTCACCAATTCCCGTTAATTTTTGCAGATCGGCCGCATTAGCTGTATTTAAATTAACTTTTTCACCACTTCCTTGCTGTGATGAGCTTGAATCACCACTAGTAGCACTTGCTTGACTCTCAGTACCAGCCGTAGCCGCATTTTCTACTTTCTCACCTTTATAAGGGATATGAATTTTATCCTGGTCTTTTAACAAGACAGCGCGATTGATTGCCTTTAATTGGGCTCTACTAGTCGTCCCGCCCGCAGCTTCAATTAGCTCCTGCAATCTGGCACCATTTTTTAATGTATAGACTCCTTCATGTTTTACTGCTCCTGAAATATCGCAAGTTACAGTTTTTGATTCACTAGCAGAAGAACTGCTTGCCATATTCGCTACATCAGTACTAGATGAAGAACTGCTATTTTTCTGCATCAATTGTGTATTCTCTGTTTCAGTATTTTTATCAGTACTATCCCCTTTTTTAAAATAAAAAAAGCCCACTAAAATAATTCCTACTGCAATCAAATACACCTTCTTTTCGATTGCAAATTCCTTTATTTTTTCAAAATTCATATAATTCACCTCTACTATTTATTACGCAAAAAAAGCCCAGAATTTTTTCTGGACTTTTATTTTTTATCTTTTTCTAATAATGTTTCTTTAAATAGTTGAGTGCATCATCAAAATTAGCGACAGGAACAATTTTCATTTTAGTATGAATTTTCTTGGCAGTTCGTTTGGCTACCGCATAATTCGTCTGACTCTTCTTAACATCAGTTGAGTCTGTTGGAGCAAAGAAGACTTCTGCACCTTCTCGACTAGCGGCAACGACTTTCTTGTCAACGCCGCCAATGATACCAACCTTACCATTTGGTGCAATTGTACCTGTTCCGGCAATCTTGTGACCATGACTTAAATTCTGCTTGGTAAAGACTTCATAACTTTCTAGTGTGAACATTAAGCCAGCAGATGGACCACCTATCTCACCAGCATTGATTGATAGTTTAGGCTTAGTTTTAACTTCTACGTGTTCTACCAATTGAATACCGATGCCAGGTTTATTAGTCCCTTTAACTTTGACAATCTTACCGGTAAACTGCTTTTTCTTTTTACCTCTTAGAACAGAGATTGTCACAGGGCTACCTATCTTTTGTTTACGTAAATACGTCATCATTTCTTCAGTTGAATGGAAACGATGACCATTGGCACCTAAAACCGTATCGCCAATTTGGAGTTTGTTCTTAAAGCTAGAACCCTTTTGTACCTCCATTACGTAAACGCCAAGATATTTTAAGCTATGCTTTTTACCAGCTTTTTTAGCCGCATAATATATTGCATTTTGTTGGCTAGTTTCCATATACCAATTTTGCAATTCATTATATTGAGCGCTTGTCTGACCGCCTAACAGCTCTTTGCTAGGCACACGATCATTATACGGTCTAGTATAACTCCACAAATATTGCAAAATCGAAGCCGGCCGGCTAGTAACGCTTACCGTTACCAGATAAAAGTTATTGGGTTTCTTATTGGGTGATTTAATAAATTGTCCTACAGGAACCGCCTCACCCGGTGACTCAATATAATAATCAGTTGGCCAAAAGGCCAAAAACGCAACGGCTATGATTGCAATAATTGTAATTAGCCAATTGCGTAATCGATGAGATTTATTTTGATTGTTCATGATTTAATTTCTTCCTTAGTGCTTTAGCAGCCTTCTCCGGCAAAAACTGGTGCACGTCTTCGTCAAAACGAGCCAATTCCTTAATCATGCTTGAAGCTACAAAAGAATTTTCTGGACTGCTAAACAGCAAAACTGTATTAATATCAGGAGCTAGTCTTTTATTAATGCCAGCAATTTCTTGCTCATAACGAAAATCAGCACTATTGCGGACGCCGCGAACGATGGCCCTAGCATGTAATTCATGTGCCAAATTAACGGTTAACATATCTGGTTTATCTAGCACCTCAATATTAGGAATATTCTTTAGTGCATCCCTAATAAAATCAGCCCGTTCTTTTGCCGTAAATAAATAATGTTTAGACGTATTGGTCATCGCTACAACGTATACCTTGTCGAAGATCTGAGCGGCCTTCTTAGCGGTTTCTACATGACCATTGGTAATTGGATCAAAGCTTCCTGGAAAAAGTGCGACAGTCATTATTTATCCTTTCGATAAATTCTTACAATTGTTTTGCCTAAATGATGCTCCTTAACTAAAGAGAAGCCCTCAATTGGTCCTAATTCGGTGTGATCATCAGTTTCAGCAACGACAATTGCATCATCATTTAGCAAGCCTAATTTATTCATCTGCAACATATCCTTAGCAATTTTTTCTTTTGCATAAGGAGGATCCAAAAATACTAAATCAAATTTTAGTTCTTTTTCCGCAAACAGCTTTAAGGCTGCTGAACTACGCATATTGTAAATATCAAAGCGATTTTCTTCCTTAGTTAATGCGACGTTCTTTTTAATGATTGAACATGCTGCATGGTTAATATCTACTAAGCTAGCGTGATCACAACCTCTTGATACAGCTTCAATTCCTAAAGCACCACTACCAGCGTATAAATCAAGTACATTGCCGCCATTGAAAAATTGTCCCAATGAATTAAACAAGGATTCTTTTACTTTATCGCTAGTTGGTCGCGTACGATTACTCTTTAAAGTAAATAAATTTCTCTTAGCATATTTTCCTGAAATAATTCTCATTGCATCTGATCCTCATTTTTTTCTTGTTCTAACTGCAGTTTTTCCTCAGCTGCTTTAGCCATCTCGGTTATCTGCTTTTCAATGTGTTCGCTATTCAGATTAACTTCATCTTCAGCTGATATTTCTACATAAGTAACAAAATCAAGACTAGCAATTTGCCTTTGCATTTCTTTAGCTTCTCTACGGTTAACATAAAGCATACAATATTTCATTTTTTTAGAGAAATAAACAATGTCACCATAGCGCCGTAATTTGTATTGATCACTTACTGATTTTAAATAAATAATCAGTGCAACGCGTTTAATTAAATGCGTACCTTCGATTTCTTTATTTATACTCATGCGACCGTTTCATCCTTTTCTTGTAACATTTTTTCGTTTGCGGAGACATTCAGGACTAAACCAACTGCAGCTGTCAAAACGATCATTGATGAACCACCATATGAAATAAACGGCAGCGTTACCCCAGTAATTGGCAATAAGCCCAATACCGCACCAATATTGAATAAGGCTTCTGTGAATAGAATTGTGGCAACACCAAAGCAGATCAGAGCGTTAAATTGTGAACTAGCATTGATGCCCACTTCCATGATTTCCCACATTAAGTAGAATAAAAGTCCTACCAAAAGAATCGTAACAACGACACCAAGTTCTTCAGCGGTAATTGACAAAATGAAGTCAGTATAAGGTTCTGGCAAATAGCCGCGTTTTTGCATACTGTTTCCTAGTCCTACGCCAAATAAACCACCATTATGAATTGCATAATATGAGTTAACTAGCTGGGCTCCACCTTTTCTTTCAAGCTGGAAGGGATGCAAAAATGACATTAGTCGTTGGAATTGATAACTTTCCTGCAAGAATTTTGGATTCCAAGTAACGAGAATAATAAATACTATGCCGACAAGGATTGCAATACCAACTAACCAAGTTAAAGCTAATCTGGTTGGTACACCTGAAACTGAGAACATAACCAAAGTGATCATGAACAAAATAGCTGTACCACCAAAGTCAGGTTCCACAATTACCAAGCACATCAAGAATGCTGACAAAATGGCAGGATGAGAAAGATTGCCTTTAATTTTTCCTCTTACAAACTTCCCATCTCTTCGGTCCAAAACATAGGCTAAATAGATAACCAATGCCAATTTTGTTACTTCCAGTGGCTGCAAATTAATAAAACCTAAGTTGATCCAACCCACGGCCCCATTAACTTCCGCTGAGCTAACATGGGCAAACTTCAATATTACCAACCAAAAAAGCATCAGAATACAAAGTATTAGAAAGCCTGCCACAAATTTTGGATTTTTGATGACTTTTAGTTTTACTGCAAAAAACGGTACACCAAAGCCGAAGAATGCAGCTACAGCATAAATTGCCTGTCTTATTCCATAAACATCTGGTTTAAAACCATTAACTAATAAAATATCAGAACTAGCTGAATATACCAAAATTACTCCGATTACTACCAAAATTAAGTAAGGGATAAAAATTCGGTAATTAAGATAATTTAATTTTCGACGCACGAGCGTTGCCCCTTTATGTGAAATTACTTTTTAATTATAAAACAAAAAAGTCATCGCTTCTATTAAGCAATGACTTTTTAGCAATTATGTAAAAATAATTATTTAGTACGGTTACGCTTCTTGTCAGCCTTTTGACGTTCCGAAGTGTTTAAGATCTTCTTACGTAAACGAATTGATTCTGGAGTTACTTCACAGTATTCGTCATCGTTCAAGAACTCAATGGCTTCTTCAAGAGTCAAAGTCTTTGGAGTCTTGATTGCAGCAGCGTGGTCCTTACCAGCAGCACGAGTGTTAGTCAAGTTCTTACCCTTAGTTACGTTAACGGCAATATCACGTTCACGACTTGATTGACCAACAATCATACCTTCGTAAACTTCAACACCGGCACCGATGAATAATTCACCACGTTGTTCAACTGATTGAAGTGAGTAAGTAGTTGATTGACCTTGGTTGATTGATACCAAAGCACCATTACGACGGCCTGGGTTCCAGTTCTTAACAACTGGCTTGTAAGCTGCGAAGGTGTGGTTCATGATACCGTAACCACCAGTTTGTGACATGAATTCGTTATTGTAACCAATCAAACCACGTGATGGAACTAAGAATTCAAGACGGGTTTGGCCGTTACCAGTTGACTCCATGTTTTGCATTTCACCTTTTCTTTGTGAAAGGGAGTCAATAACTGAACCAACGTATTCATCTGGAGTATCAACTTGAACAGATTCGAATGGTTCACACATAGTACCATCAATTTCACGGTAAATAACCTTAGGACGTGAAAGTTGTAATTCGAAACCTTCACGACGAAGTTCTTCAACCAAAATTGAAAGGTGAAGTTCACCACGACCTGAAACAGTCCAAGCGTTTAATTGATCAGTAGGTTCAACCTTCAAAGAAACATCAGTACGAGTTTGACGAATTAAACGGTCTTCAAGCTTCTTAGGAGTTACTTGGTCACCTTCACGACCAGCAAATGGTGAGTCGTTGGCAACGAAGTCCATTTGAAGTGTTGGTGGATCGATCTTAAGAAGTGGCAAAGCTTCTGGGTGATCTGCCGAAGCAATAGTTTCACCAACGTAAATATCATTAATACCACTGATGGCAACGATATCGCCGGCCTTAGCTTCTTTAATTTCGTTACGCTTCAAACCGAAGTAACCAAACAACTTAGTAACGCGGAAGTTTTGAGTTGAACCATCACGCTTCATAACAGTGATGTTGTCGCCAACCTTAACCTTACCACGGTAAATTCTACCTACACCAATACGACCAACGTAGTCATCCCAATCAAGCATAGTGATTTGGAATTGAAGTGGTTCATCTGAGTTGTCGATTGGAGCAGGAATGTACTTAAGAATGGTATCAAAGATAGGATCCATAGTTTCCTTTTGAGTACTTGGATCTGGATCATATGATGAAGTACCATTCAAAGCTGATGCGTAAACAACTGGGAAGTCAAGTTGTTCATCGTTAGCACCTAATTCAATGAAGAGTTCAAGTACGTCATCCAAAACTTTCTTAGGACGAGCGCCTGGACGATCAATCTTGTTTAAAACAACAATTGGCTTTACACCAGCTTCCAAAGCCTTCTTCAATACGAAACGAGTTTGTGGCATTGGACCTTCGTAAGCATCAACCAAAAGCAATGCTCCGTCTACCATGTGCATAACACGTTCTACTTCACCACCGAAGTCAGCGTGTCCTGGCGTATCCAAGATATTAATAGTAGTATCCTTGTAACGAACAGCAGTGTTCTTTGACAAAATAGTAATACCACGTTCACGTTCAATGGCGTTTGAGTCCATAGCACGATCTTCAAGATTCATGTGTTCTGGTAAAGTATCGGATTGCTTCAATAATTGGTTGACCAAAGTAGTTTTACCATGGTCAACATGGGCAATAATAGCGATATTTCTAAGATCGTCTCTTCTTTTTTCTGACAAAAGTATTTCCTCCCCACTCTTCAATAAAAAAACTGTGACTAGGCCACAGTTTCGGTAACGCTTCTGCGCTTTATCGAAGTGCTTCTTTTTTTGATCTGTATAGTTACGTTAGTGAATTTTACCACCTAACTGCACGCCGGTCAACGCTTAACACTCATTTAACTTTTCATTTATTTTATCTTTAATCAAGCAAAATCCTCTGAATTATGGTAAAAATATAGTTAGATCTTATTTTTTAAAAAGGAGTAATTATTTTGATTTTAATGAAAGACATTGTGCGCGACGGCGATCCTGTCTTGCGCAAAGTCGCTAAGCCACTTACTTTTCCACTTAGCGATCACTACCAAAAATTAGCAGACGATATGATGGAATACTTGGTCAACTCACAAGATCCAAAGATTGCTGAAAAGCACCAACTTAGAGCAGGTGTTGGTTTAGCAGCTCCTCAAGTCGGCGAAAGTGTTCAAATGGCTGCACTTTTAGTTCCTGACGACGAAGGTAAAATTATTTTCAAAGAAATTTACGTTAACCCTGAAATTATTTCTGAATCTGTTCGCCAAGCTTGCTTAAGCGAAGGTGAGGGTTGCTTAAGTGTTGATGAAGTAATCAACGGCTACGTTCCTCGTCCAGACAAGTTGACTATTCACTACTACACTGTTGACGGTGAAGAAAAGACTATCCGTTTAAAGGATTACCCAGCTATCGTATCTTCTCACGAAATCGATCACTTAAACGGCCACTTGTTCTACGACAGAATCAACAAGCAAAACCCATATGACCTTAAAGAAGATACAGTAGTGATTTCTTAATCGTTATTTAAACGCAAAAAGACCTGCAATTGCAGGCCTTTTTTGATACAAAAAACCACTGGGCGACTAAACCAGTGGCTCATACATTGGGAATTAAGAAGATTGAAGAGACTTCTTACAGCGAGCAAATGAGTTTATTAATCATTTACTACACGTTCATGGTACAACCTACGTTATTTTACGTCAATAATATTACTAAAAAATTATCACTCTAAATCGATTCAAACATATTTATATACTTAGTTTTATAAATATGATAGAATTTTTAATAGCTATTGAGTATTTTTTACTCAAAATTGAACGTTTATACATTAATAAGGAGAATCATTTATGATTTACAAAGTTTTGTATCAAAAAGACAAGATTGTCAATCCTCGTAGAGAAACTACTAAGACTCTTTACATGGAGGCTGACAACATGGTCGAAGCAAGAAGCATGGTTGAGGACAACACCCCCTATAACATTGAACTCATCCAAGAATTAACAGGTAATTCTTTAGCTTACGAAAAAGAACACGCTGACTTCAAGTTAACGACGTTCGACAAGAAGTAATAAAGAGTGCGAATTAAAAATAATGAAGTAGCCGTTTATGCAATCGGGGGTTTGCATGAAATTGGCAAGAATATGTATTGTGTGCAGTACCAGGATGAAATTATCATCATGGACTGTGGTATTAAATTCCCCGAAGATGATTTATTAGGTATCAACTACGTAATCTCAGATTACTCCTACCTAGTTAAAAATCGTAAGAAAATCAAGGCGCTAGTAGTTAGTCACGGACACGAAGACCACATTGGTGGTATTCCATTCTTATTGGAAAAGATCCCTGAAATTCCAGTTTATGCAACTCCATTTGCCCTATCCTTAATTAAAGGTAAGTTGGAAGAACATGGAATTTTAAAGACGACCGAACTACATGAAGAGCATGAAGACACTGTTTTGAAGTTCAAGAAACTTTCCGTTTCATTCTTTAGAACAACTCACTCAATTCCTGATACTTTGGGAATCGCTGTTCATACACCACTTGGTGCTGTTGTCTTTACCGGTGACTTCAAGTTTGACTTGACTCCTGTAATGAATCAGCCAGCTCCAGATTTCCAAAAGATGGCTAAATTAGGAAACGAAGGTGTGCTTGCCCTTCTTTCAGACTCAACTAACGCTGAAGTTACGCAATTTACGAAGTCTGAAAGATTCGTTGCACAATCGCTTCATAATATCATTACTGGTATTCATGGCAGAATCATCTTTGCCACTTTCGCTTCTAACCTTTACCGTGTATCTACTGCAATTCAAGCAGCAATTGATACCGGCAGAAAGGTGGCTATCTTCGGGCGAAGCATGGAAAATGGTGTCGACAATGGTATTGATTTAGGCTACTTGCATGTACCTAAGGATTTAATTGTTGATGCTGATGAAATTAACAAATTACCACCTGACAAAGTGATGATCTTATGTACTGGTTCACAGGGTGAACCTTTAGCAGCTTTATCTAGAATTGCTAACGGTACTCACAGACAAATCACTTTGCAACCTGGTGATACAGTAATCTTCTCTTCTAACCCAATTCCAGGTAATACGTTGAGCGTTAACCACTTAATTAACAAATTAATGGAAGGCGGAGCCAATGTAATTCACGGACGTGTAAACAACGTCCACACTTCTGGACACGGTGGTCAAGAAGAACTTAAGATGATGGTTCGTTTAACCAAACCTAAGTACATGATTCCTGTTCACGGCGAATACAGAATGCAGGTAATTCACACCCAACTTGCTCAAGAAGCTGGTGTTCCTGCAGAAAATACATTCGTTCTGTCTAACGGTGAAGTTGTCTGCTTTGGTCCAAACGGTGCAAGAATTGCTGGTCGCATCCCTGCCGGTGATGTTTATGTTGATACATCCGGTACAGCAGATGTTGGCAATGTCGTAGTTCACGACCGTCAAATTCTTTCAGAAGAAGGTTTAGTAGTAGCTGTAGCTACAGTTGACTACAAGCATAAACGCGTTCTTGCCGGACCTGATATTTTAAGTCGTGGTTTCGTTTATATGAGAGAATCAACTGAATTAATCAGTCAAGCTCAAAAACATGTCTACCATGTTCTTAGAAATGAAATGGCAAAATCAGATGAACCTAAGGAAAGCGAAATTAAAAAGGCAATTACCGAAAACTTATCTGACTTCCTTTATTCTAAGACTGAAAGACGGCCAATGATTTTACCAATCATCATCGAAAAGAAATAGCTAATAAGGCTCCTTCGGGAGCCTTTTATTTTAGAACTATAGAATTTAATTATGAGCAAAAAAATAAAAGTACATTTATTAGTCAATGAAACAGCTGGAAATGGTAATGCAAAGAAAGCTAACATCGCATTGCAACAAGTGTTAAACGAATTAAATATACCTTTTACCTGGCAAAAAAGTCGTTTTCCCAAGGAATTGACTACTTTAGCTAAAAACTATGCCAATACAAATCCAAGCGAAAATAATATTCTGATTGTAGTAGGCGGGGATGGTTCATTTAATGAAGTACTAAATGGCATTAAAGCATCCAACTATCCTGATACCCCTATTACTTATTTGCCAGCTGGAACAGGTAACGATTTTGCTCGTGGTGCTGGACTAACAGCTGATCCTCGACAATTAGTCCATAATTTGCTCAATGATCCAGCCCCAGAACAAGTAGATTGCGGCTATTTTTCTGCAAACATACCAGGAGAAAATACCGGCTACTTTGTCAATAATTTTGGGATTGGCTTCGATGCTTTTATTGTTTATCAAAGCAACCATGAAAAATTAAAGGATAAGCTTAACCGACTCAATTTGGGCAATCTGATCTATGGTCTTAATGTCGTCAAGGGATTGGCGCAACAAGACACATTTACTGTAACTGTAAAAACCAAAGACAAAACTTGGCGTTACAGCGATGCTTATTTTGTTACTACTACCAATCACCCTTATTTTGGTGGTGGCTTTGCTATTTTGCCTAAAGCTGATGTTTATAGTCACCATTTGGATACTGTTATCGTTGAAAAACCTAGTTTAAGTAAATTCATTTTTCTCTTCAGCAAGCTATTAAAAGATGGTTCACACGTGAATGCGCCGCAATTTCATTATGTGGAAGCCCAAGAAATTCAAGTTGAAACTATAAAGCCTGAATTTGCTCAAATTGATGGTGAAGATGTAAATACTCAAGGATTTAAAGTTAAATTCAAAATCGATCATTTCAATCTATTAAAATAAGCCAAAGGATTTCTCCTCAATGTCATTAAGTTAAGACATTGACAAATCTGACAATATTTTTTGAGACATTTATCGAATTACTTTTCTCGGTAAATGTCTTTTTTTGATAGCACAAATAAGCCATCCTAGGATAGCCACTTTTTAATTAATCTAAGCTACCAAACGATAAGGAAAACTGATAACTAATTTTGCTTTTAAATTACGTTTATCTTTTCTTCCCGGTCGAATTGGAGTTATATAAGATGCCATATCAAGCACTAATTGTGCAAAGCTTATATCTGAATTATCGCTTATCATAAAGTATCGTCGCCAAATACAGCAGGCCATTTTAAAATCTATTTGATATTGATATTTGCTTTTAACATATGGCTTTGAGCTGGCGGCTACTGATAAGCTCACTGCATCATACATTGCAAAATGGGCGTATATCTCCATATAAACAAATTGATCTTTTTTAGAATGAAACTGGACGCCGCTTAAGTCATATTTAAGCTCCCTAAAAGAAGTTTCTATTCCCCAGCGAAGATGATAGATCTCTTTCATTCTAGCTAGTGGGTATTTGTCCCGGTCTAAATTGGTGATCAGAACTTCCCACTCATCGTCTGAACCTGGTGGATTAATTCTAAACTTACAAATTCGAAATTTAACATTGCATATATCTTCATGGTCCCAGCGTGAATCTTTGGTATTTTTTGAGCGTACAGCCTTGTAATGATGTTTTTTATGGAATACCAGGTGAAGAAACTTTTCCGTATCTTTGTGAGTTATATAGTAGCGATGCGATGCAGTTACTTTACAGGAAAGCTCACTATCATATTCATGGCCTGACAATGTGGTAATTTCTTTAATAGCGCCATTCCCAGCTTTTGTTCGAATAACATAGTGACAATGCTTTAGCCGATTACAGGTTTCAATCAAATTAAAACTACTATAGCCACGATCCATTAAAACTAAAAAATCTTTTTCTTGTTTATCTAGATTCTTTAACATTGTTAGTGCCGCTTCACGCTCATCCATTTTTTGTCTGGGCTGAATGACCATATCCAAATATAATTTATTCAAAACATCATAAAGAGCATTTACATGGATCTGACAATATTTTCTACCATCTTTGCCTTGAAAAATATTCTTTGATTTTGGATTAAAAGGCTGATCAAAATCGGAACCATCAATCGCTACAACTAAGTATTTGTCATCTAGTAATTGTGGTGCATTGTTTGCCTGACTAAGCTCAGCCATGATTTCTTTAAAACATTCGGGTTTTAATTTAGCCTTTTGTTGTTCGAAAGCCGAAGCGGTCATTCTGGAATTTATGTTAGGAAAAGCATGAAAAATTTCCGAGTTCAAACTGCCGGCTCCCATGTTTAGAATCAGCCTAATCAAATCAACGACATTGAGCTTACGACAACGGGTAAAGGCCTGATCTGAAACAGAGAAAGCATGAATATTAGTGGCGATTTTATTGATAATATTATCCATCAGTTTTAGAATATTTGAGTGAAGGGATTTCATAAGAGTCACAGCTTTCTATGAAAGACCGGATAATATGACGAAAGTGAGCAGAAGAGTAAATTAGACTCTGCTCACTTTTTATTTTACGTAGAAAAAGAACCGAATCAAAATGATTCGGTTCTTAAGGTCCCATCTTCGTCAATGTTTTAACTTAATGACATTGGATTTCTCCTTTGGCTTTTATATTTTGTCTAAAATTTCTTTATCCATCTGATGCTGTTTATAATACGTTTCCGCATCTACAAAGCTACGTACTTGATCATAAAATTTCTTCCAATAGCGGTATTGTTGATACAACTGACGCCATTCACGTGCACCTGATAAGTAATCTGCTAATAAATTTTTGATATGCTCAATATGTTTAATTACTTGGTTAGCATGGTAAAGCTGCTCATCAACAGCTTTTTCATCCAGTTTCATGTCATCTTCAAATAATAAAATGTTTTCACTAAAAGTCTTTTCCTCTTCTAGTGCCTTATTATTAGTCATTTCTTCCCCTACTGCGGAGACTTCTTCTGGCTGCAATCCAATGCCTGCCGGTGCTTTGACTAATAAAGATTGAATATCATCTAATTGACAAACTTCAATTCCTACTCGCTCGTATCTTTCGATTTTTTCTAGAGTAAATTTTTCTTCAGTACGACTAACTACCACAACTACATTACGAATCAACTGATCTATACTAGGAATTCGTTTTAACAAATTAATGATTGCTGGATTGTTGCTTTTTTCTAGAACATACTTGATGCTTTCTTTATGTTTAGCTACTTGATCAGCTATTTCACTATAATCCTTAAGCATATCGTAAGAATGGTTCTTACTCGTTCTAGCCTTAGTTTCAAAACAAAAAATACCGCTAGATGCAATAACCAAGTGATCAATTTGGTTGTTGCCCAGTTTAGTTTGCTTTTCATACGGATATGGCAAAATCAAATTATGAATTAAAATTTTGCCAAACTGAACTTCTTTAATTCTTTTATTGACTAATTCTTCTGCAGCAGCTCCGGCTAAAAGATTACTAGCATGCCGCAAATCATGATCAGATAAAACATCCATTGGATGAAGATACTTGATTTTTCCTAAATGCAAATCGGTCATTCTTTTTTGAAAATTGGTAACATTCTTGTTGTATGTTTTAAAACCAGAATTAATCGCACTAATTCGCAAAACATTACGCAACTGTAATGCCCGTCTCAGATCACGTTTTTTAGTGAAATCTAGTTTCTCCGCTTTTTCTAACGAATGAATAGCTGCAGTATCCGTAACTTTATCTCGTTTTACCCATTCTTTTTGATAATAAGCGTGGTTTTCGGTTTCGTTAGCATATTGCTTCATGTCATTTTCAAGCGGTAGAACTTCTGCTTTTTTCTCTTGCACCATAGAACGATAATATTGCAGCTTCGTTTTTATTTTAGCGAAATCGGTAATCTGTTGCTTTTGATATTGATAAAATTCGTTTTTCTCATCTTTTTCATTCCAAACGGTCTTTCTAAAATAGTGACCATCTGTAACACCAAATTCGATAAATTCCGCAATCGTTCGATCTAAATTATACTTAATCAAGAATAAGCAATGACCGTTGCGATCAAATATTCTCCGTTTAATAAATCCGGGACGAATAAATTCAACAATCTGAAAAGTTAATCCCCGCTTATTTGGAAAACGATATGGCAATTGTTTTCCTGCAATCTTTTCTAATTTATTAAGTTCTTCTTTATCTGTATCACTGAGTTCCACTTTTTTCACTCTGCTCTTAGCTTTTATTGACCGAAAAAAACAATAGGTGATCAGACCTACTGTCAGCGTAATAATTGTAATCTCCATATTAATTCATTTTTTATTCCTTAGAACATGCGTTTAAGTATCCTAATTATATCATGCTTTTGTATATTCAAAAAGCCTTATGATACCTAGATCATAAGACTCTTTTAGGTTTATAAATGAATATCTTCCATACCGATCATTGGATCAATTTCACCTGAATAAATTTTTTCAGGAGTTAGAATATAATCCTCCGGTTGCTTAGGTTTTGTTTTTTCTTTTGGCTTTGACTCTGGTTCCTGAACATTTTCCGGTTTAACCGTAATGCCTAATTGTTTACGTAATTTGGAAGCTAAACCAGTTTTACGGTCATTGCCTGGTGTTTTAAAGGCAGCTTCAAAAGCTCTAGGATCTCCTACTAACACCAAATTCTTTTCAGCACGGGTAATTGCAGTATACAAAAGGTTTCGTTTCAGCATCACATAGTTCTGCATCGTTAGGTTGAGAACTACTAATGGAAATTCTGAACCTTGAGATTTGTGAATTGTAATCGCATAGGCCCTAGTTAAATCATTTAAATCTTTTCGCCCAAAAGTAACTTCACGATCATCAAACTTGGCAACCATGCATTCTTTGGAGTTCTCTTCATCGATACTGCTAATTTTACCGATTTGGCCATTATAAATGTCTTTTTCAGGATTATTCTGCAATTGCAAAATTCTGTCGCCAATCCGGAAAGTTTCGTTATGAGCTTCCAGTGACTTACTTTTAGCCTTAGGCGGATTCATGATTTCTTGAATAATATCGTTTAAGTTATCTACTCCGCCATTGCCATGATACATTGCACCTAAAACTTGAATATCATCTTTAGCAAAACCACGCTTTAAAGCAAGTTCAACAATTTGACCAACTGCATCCCCCACCAAATCTGGTCGACAGCTGATAAATGAATAGTTCTTTGTCTTCTTAAATAAAGCACCTTCATTCACACCTTCATTGACCGCATGGGCAAGCGAAATAATCGTTGAATCGTCACCTTGTCGATGGATTTCTTTCAAAATCGTTGTTGGAAATGCTTGCGACTTAATCAAATCACTGAAAACATTACCCGCACCAACTGATGGAAGCTGATCCTTATCACCGACAAAGACAATATGGCGAATTTGATTAATACTGGACAAAAGCTGTTTAAACAAGAACATATCAACCATCGACATCTCGTCAATAATTAATATTTCACCGTTTAATTCATTTAGTTCACCAGTGCCTGCATCCCCAATACCTAATCCCAGCATTCTGTGAATCGTTTTAGCACCGATACCAGTAATCTCACTCATTCTCTTAGCCGCACGGCCAGTAGGTGCAGCCAAAAGGAATGGTGGATCTTCACTGTACAAAGCAGAAGCTGGGATTTCAGCCAGCTTTCTCAAAGCTAGTAAAATTCCGTTGATAATCGTAGTTTTACCTGTACCAGGGCCACCAGTCAAAATTGAAATAGGATGATTCAACGCATTTTTGATAGCTAATTTTTGCGTTTCGTCATATTTAATTTTCAATTCTTTTTCTGCATCCTTAATGGCTGCGTTCATCTCTTTCTCGCTATATTGTTCATCTTCTTGATCCTGTCTGGATTCAACCAAATATTTCATCGAGTGAGCAATATCAACTTCCGTTTGGTAGATGCTTTGTAAAGCCGCTACATCATCATTGACTACGATCTTGCCATCTTGTTGCAAACCAAGGACACAATTAGCAATAGGATCAAATTTATCAATTTGCAATAGTTTGCTTGCTTCTGTCAGAAGTTCCTTAAGCGGTACATAAGTATCGCCGCTACCACTTAAAGCGTCAATCAACACCTGATAAATCGCACCGTTGATTCTGCGGGGATCATCATCCTTAATTTCTAACTGTTTACCCAACATATCGGCTGATTTAAAACCAAAACCAGTTACATCATTGATCACTGCATAAGGATCTGTTTGCAGTTTCTTTAGACTGTCGCCATGATATAACTGATAAATATTAGCTGCAATTCGACGATTGATCCCGTACTGTGCTAATTTCAAGACAATTTCTGAATAAGAATCCATTGAATTCAGCCCAGAAAGCAAGCTATCTTTTTGTTTTCTAGTTAAAGATAAAGTATCAATCTTAGCAGGTTTTTCTTTTAAAATATCCAAAGCATTTAAGCCTAGCTCATTGATAATCGTGTTGGCAGCCTTTTTTCCTATGCCTGGGAATTTATCAGAACTCAAATATTTAGTTAATGAACCCTCTTCATGCGGCAAAACCTGCTTATAGCTAGTAGCTCTAAATTGCAAACCAAACTTTTCATGCATCACAAGTTTGCCTTCAAAACGATAACTAGCTGAAATTTGAATATCGCCAAAATTACCGGTCACTTTTATTTCATCGCGTGAATAGTTTTCTAGTGAGCCAATAATTTCAACATCTAAAATTTTGTATAAATCCTTGTCGTTCTCGAAAACGATCCCGTTAACCTTACCGGTAAATTCGACCATTATTTTTTCTTTTCCTTATCATTTAGCATTTTCATAATTGAAGCATATTGATTCATTGCATGGTGATAATACTTGATATCCATTTGTTTAGCCTGATCAAAATATTTTTCTGCCTGATCACGATCTTTTTCTAATGTCGTTACACCTAGCAAAAAATAGACCTTAGCTGTTCTTTTATCTTCTGGAATAGCTAAATACATTTGCTCGGCTTGTTTAGCTTCACCCATGCTTAACCAAATATCGCCTAGCAATTCTTGCACGCGTTCATCGATCTTTTTAATCGTTAAAGCATAAGCTAAAGCCTTTTGACTTTGACCTAGTTTCAAGTAAGTTAAGGCCTTTTGGTAAAGAGTTAAATCATCATTAGGAATTTGATCTAGTAAATTCAGCGCTTTATCAAAATCACCTTGCATATAGTAGCAAACAGCTAGGTTGTAGCTTAATTCACGTGGTTTCTTAACCAGATGCTGTGCTTGTTCAAGCAGTTTTTGTGCCTGATCGGCACTGCCTTGCTCAATTAAATAAGTTGAAAGCTGTAAATAATTTTCAACTTTTTGCGGTTTTTCATCTATTTTTTTGATCAATAAATGAATCGCCTGATCTACTTTGCCTTCGTTATATAGCTTCTCAATTTTATTGTTCATTATAAAGAATCCGTTTTAGATAATTTTCTGCCTAAGTAGCTAGTTTCGTTCCAAACAACAGGCTTAAATGTCTTACCGCCATCGTTGGTTTCCAAAATCGTTAAACTAGTATTACTTAAACCACCATTTTTACGAATATCCTTCAAAGGATAACCCAAAAGGCCACCCATAATTGCGGATAAAGCAGCACCATGACTAACAGCTAAAACTTTGTCGTCATCGTTAGGAAATCTCTTAGCCATTTCTTCAGCAAAAGACTTACCACGAGCAATTACATGAGGATAGTTTTCTCCGTGTAATTCAGTAGGATCATATTGATCTGGGTGATGCCAAAAATTATCCATTTGCTTAGGATATTTCTTTTCCGCATCAGCGAACTTCATCCCTTCCATATCACCTAGGTTAAATTCACGCAGGCGCTCATCAATTGTAACTGGTAAATTAGCATTCATTGCATCGTCAATTCCTTGGGCTGTATTAAAAGCACGATCAAGCGGACTAGCAAAAATGCCTCTAAACTTTGTTCCGCGTAAATATTTACCTAATTTTTGAATATCTTTTTTACTTTGTGGAAGCAAAGGTGAATCACCATGTCCACCTTGAAAACGACTGGCTAAATTCCACTCAGTTTTACCATGACGCACAAAATAAATTTGCATATTTTAAATTCCCCCGAAAATCTGTAGTTATTAGTAATAGTTTAGCACAAAACAAAAGGATGTTCGAAAACACGAACATCCTTTTTAGCTTTCTCTTAAACTAATTGAAGTTGCTTATCTTCTTGGTAAGCTGCATCAATGTTGCCGCCACCCAAACATTCTTCACCATTGTATAAAACAAGTGCTTGTCCAGGAGTAACAGCACGTGCTGGTTCATCAAAGTAAACATCTGCAGTATTGTCAGCAGCATGATACTTAACGGTAACACCAATATCACATTGACGATAACGGAACTTGGCACTGCAATGCATTTCGAAATCATGATCTGGCTTGCCAGTAAAGAATGACATATCACTTGCCTTCAAGCGACTAGCATAAAGAAGTGGACTGTCGTAACCTTGTTCAACGATCAATTCATTCTTCTTTAAGTCCTTACCAACTACAAACCATGGATCAGTTGATTCCTTGGTTGAACCTAAGCCCAAACCTTGTCTTTGACCAATAGTGTAGTACATTAAGCCAGCGTGTTCACCGACAACTTTACCGTCTGGGGTAACCATTTTACCTGACTTAGCTGGCAAAAATTCGCTCAAGAACTTTCTAAAGTTTCTTTCACCGATAAAGCAAATACCAGTAGAATCCTTCTTCTTAGCTGTAGCTAAACCATTTGCCAAAGCAATCTCTCTTACTTGAGGCTTAGTTAAGTTAGCTAATGGGAAGATGACCTTTTTAATTTGATCTTGATTTAATTGACTCAAGAAGTAGGTCTGATCCTTGTTACCGTCCTTTGGACGCATCATGTGAGTTACGCCATTTGCATCCTTCACGGTCTTTGCGTAGTGACCCATTGCAATATAATCTGCATCCAAATCCATTGCGAATTCCAAGAATGACTTGAACTTAATCTGGCTGTTGCACATTACATCTGGGTTAGGAGTTCTGCCCTTCTTGTATTCATTTAAGAAGTACTCGAACACACGGTGCCAATATTCCTTTTCAAAATTAATTGAATAATAAGGAATACCGATCTTGTCAGCTACCTTTTTTACATCTTCGTAGTCTTCTGTAGCGGTACAAACACCCGCATCATCGGTGTCATCCCAGTTCTTCATAAATACGCCGACAACGTCGTAGCCTTGTTGATTGAGTAAAAGTGCTGAAACTGATGAATCAACACCGCCACTCATACCAACAACTACTCTAATCTTACTATTGTCAACCATTATTCAATCAATCCTTTACCTCTAGCAAAATATTACGCTCTTCAAGATCTTTTAAAATGTAGTTTAAAAGTTCAACAGTAGGCGCTAATTGCTTATTCTTAAAAATATTAACTTTTTGCAAACCACTGCGATCAGTAACGACCATAGTTAAATGTGACAAATCCTTATTAATAGTCATCTTCAACTTAGTAGGTGCATTATAAGGTGAATCATTGTAAAGGGGATGTTCATAATTGAAGTTACCCTTTGGTGTCTTTACAAAGCCTGCATCAATTAAAGCATAAAGCTTCAAATCAGAACTTAAAGTAAATTTACGTTTATCACCATTAATCACAACTGTATTTGCCATAATTTTCCTCACTTATTTATAATAAGTTGCTTTCTTTGTAAAAGCAACTATTTATTTTTTGATTGAATTCTTTTAGCAATTTTTACTAATTCTTGCGCAAAAGATTTAACTTCTTCCTCTGTATTATAACGCCCAAATGAGATTCTAATCGATTCATTTATGCGTGGAGAATCTGCACCAAAACATGCAATTAAAACATGTGAAGGCTCCAATGAGCCCGCGGTACATGCAGAACCACCTGAAACAGCGTAGCCATTCAAATCAAGATTGGTTTGCATCGAGGTGGTAGAAACTCCCTTAAGCCACAAATTCAATACGTGATGAGAATAGCCGGCTCCATATCCACCATTGATTCCATAGTCAATGTCATTATCGTCCAAGGCCTTTAAAATAATATCTTGAAAATGAGCATATTTTTCTTGCAGGCTCTCATGACCAATTTCTGATAATTCCTTAACAGCTTCACCAAAACCAGCAATTCCAGGCACATTTTCTGTTCCCGCACGACGTTTAGTTTCCTGTTCGCCGCCTAGAACTAAATTAGGAATATTAATATCGGCATTTTCGTACAAGAAACCTAAAAACTTAGGTCCATTAATTTTATGAGCCGATACTGATAATAAATCAATATGCATGGCCTTAACATCGATATCAATTGTGCCCATTCCTTGGACATTATCAACATGGAAGTAAGCATTGCTGTCTTTAACCAATTCGCCAATTTCCTTTAAAGGCATAATTGAACCAACTTCGTTATTAACAGCCATAGTTGAAACTAGAATCGTATCTGGAGTCAATTCCTTTTTTAGTTGATCCAAAGAAATATGACCAGTTTCATCAACATCTAAATAGACAATGTTGTAGCCTTCTTGCTCAAGACGTTTCATCGGATTTAGAACTGATGGGTGTTCAATTTTAGTGGTAATGATTTTTTTACCAATATTTTTACGACTATAAGCTGTTCCAAAAATTGCAGTGTTATTACTTTCGGAACCACCTGAAGTAAAAATAATTTCTCCGTCTTTAGCATTAATGCTTTCCGCAATTTGGTGACGAGCCTTGTCAATCACGTTTCTGGCCTTACGTCCCAATTCATAAGTACTTGATGCATTACCAAAATCATTCTTCATTTCATCAGTAATAACATTAATTACCTTAGGAGACATAGGGGTTGTGGCGGCATTATCTAAATAAATTTCACGCATACTCTAATTCATCTTTTCTACATAATCACTAATTAACTTAGCGGCCTTAGCTCCCACTTTCTTGACGAAAGTATCAAAATCTTCGTTAGCTGATCCATCACCATTATCGGAAATTGCACGCATAGCAACCAATGGCTTATTAAAGGCATGAACAACTTGTGCAAAGGCCGCACCTTCCATTTCAACACATAAAGCGTCTGGGAAGTTCTTTTTAATTTCTTCTTTTTGCTTACTTGATGCAATAAATGAGTCACCAGTTACTACTAAGCCTTCGCGAAAGGCAACATTTTGCTTTTTCAAGTAATTTGCAAATGCTGCACGTTCTGGTGAATCAAGTACAAATCGAGCTGGTTGTTGTGGAATTTGACCTTCTACATAGTCACCAGCTGCGGTATTATGCGCATCATAATATGCAAATGCATTAGGCAAAACAAGATCTTCTTGATGAACATCTTCTTTAAGGGCACCAGCTGAACCAGTCATAAATATTACATCAATATCAACACTAGTTAACAAACTAGAAAGATTCATGGCTGCTTGGACTTTACCAATACCACTCAAACCTAAATATACATCATTGCCATTAACAGAAAAATGTTCGAATTCAGTAGATCCGAACATTTCTTTATTTTCTGAATGGAAATGATTACGATAAAATTCAGCTTCTTCAGCCATTGGGACGATAATTGCAATCTTCATCTTATTCCTCATTTCCAAATTATAAATGAAATAGCGCAAGTAGCACTAAAACTATCAATACGATTACTAACAGAATAGCACGATTCAATCTTTTTTTCAGTTTTAAAGACTTATTTTCACGTACTGTCTCTTTATCAATAGTTTCATCGCGTTGATAAAACTCTTGTCCATCCCTAGTCAAGGGACGACGTAGATTTTCAACCTCGTTTTTATCCTTGGTGAAATCGGGATTAACATCAACTTCTTCTGAATCATTATTTGAAAAAGCTGACTTGACTTTATCTATTAAACCTTTTTTCTGCCGTTTACGATAATCAGAACGTTTCTCTGTCATTATTCTTTATTCTCGCTTTGAGTATTACGCAACAACATGTTTTCCCAAACAGTAATTGCATAAATAGTCTTGGCATCAACGATTTTTCCTTCAGATAACAAATTCTTCAATTCGTCTAAGCTGTACCAATCAGCGGTCAAGAATTCATCTTCATCCAATGAACGTTTGTCAGTAAGCTTAGTCAAAGTATCACAGTAGAAAAGATACATCTTTTCATCACAGAAGCCTGGGCTTGAGTAAAATTCACTTACCTTTTCCCAATAATCTGCCTTATAGCCGCCTTCTTCATTTAATTCACGTTTCATTGCATCAAGAGGACTGGCATCTGTAGGATCAATTAAACCTGCTGGAATTTCGAGCGTAATTTGTTTAATTGCTTCACGCCATTGCTTTACCAAAAGCATCTTTTGTTCATCGTTAATTGCGATCACGCCAGATGCTGGACGGTGTTTAATTATTTCTCTTGTTGCAGTTTCGCCATCAGGTAGCTTAATTGTGCGAACTGATAAATCTAAGATTCGTCCTTGAAAAATTTGCTGCGATGAGATTTCTGTTTCTTTTAAATCCACTAAGTCTCGTGTCTCCTTTTAGGCTAAATAAACATTAACGCATTGCAGGCCGTTTTTACCTTGAGCTAATTGATACTTAACTCTATCGCCTACTTTTAAGGTTTTATAGCCTTCTTCTTTAATGGCCTTATAAAAGACAAAATATGATTTATGATTCTTGTCATCTTCAATAAAGCCGTAGCTGCTGCCATCATCGAATTGTTTAACAGTACCTAAACGCATTATTCTTCTAATCCTTCTTGAACAGCTTCTGGATAATCAGCTTCTACAATCTTAGCACAACGACCACAAAGTTTTGGCAACTTAGGATCTTCACCAATATCAGTTCTGATCATTCTACAACGAGGACAAACTTCGCCTTCAGCATGTTCAACTACAATACTTGCATTATTCAATTTTTCAGCATCTTCAGGTGCTTCACCATCAGCGATGGTTAACTTAGATACGATCAAGATTTGTCTGAAGTCAGCATCTAAATCATCAAGCATAGCCTTAGTTTCCTTATCTGGATAAATAGTTACAGCTGCTTCGAATGATTTACCAATCAACTTCTTGTTTCTTGCATCTTCCAATGCCTTTAATACATCATTGCGAAGGTTCATGAATTTACCCCAGTTTTCAAGGAGTTCATCATGATTTGCATAACCTTCAACCTTAGGCATATTAGCAAGTTGTACGTAGTCTTCTGGTTCCTTCAAGAAGCCCCAAATTTCTTCCATAGTGTGTGGCAAAATTGGAGTTAAAACCTTGTCCAACTTAACTGCTGCATCGTAGATAACAGTTTGCATTGAACGACGTGCATGACTGTCTTGACCTTCGATATAAAGAACATCCTTGGCAAAATCAAGGTAGAATGCTGAAAGGTCGTTTGAAATGAAGTTGAAGACCTTCTTGAATACTGTAGTAAAGTCAAACTTGTCATATGCTGCCAAGCAGCCCTTTACTAAGTCATTCAATTTAACTTCCATGTATTGGTCAACTGAACGAAGATCATCATAAGCAATACGGCTTTCCTTTGGATCAAAATCACTTGTGTTAGCAAGCATGTAACGGAAAGTGTTTCTGATCTTTCTGTAGCTTTCTGCTGATTGTTGCAAAATACCCATTGAAACTGCAACGTCAGAAGTAGTGTCAGCTTGAGCAACCCAAAGTCTGATGATTTCGGCACCCATACGTTTAATTACGTCGTTTGGTGAAATGACATTGCCAAGTGACTTGGACATCTTGTGACCCTTGTCATCCAATACGAAACCTTGTGACAATACTTCTTTGTAAGGAGCCTTACCAGTTACAGCAACTGAAGTAATCAAACTTGAGTTGAACCAACCACGGTATTGGTCACTACCTTCAAGATAAAGGTCTGCTGGGAAGTGCAAGCCATCACGTTTTTCCATTACGCCTGACCATGATGAACCAGAGTCAAACCAAACATCAAGGATATCCTTTTCCTTAGTAAATTCACCATTTGGTGAGTGTTCTGAAGTAAAGCCGTCTGGCAATAATTCCTTAGCAGTGTGAGTGTACCAAGCGTTTGATCCTTCTTTTTCAAAGATCTTGGCAATATGTTCAATAGTTTCTGGAGTAACAACTGGAGTACCATCTTCAGCGTAGAAGATTGGAAGTGGCACACCCCAAGCACGTTGACGTGAAATTACCCAGTCACCACGGTCCTTAATCATGTTGTACAGACGTGTCTTACCCCATGAAGGGATGAATTCAGCCTTATCAATTTGATCAAGAATTTGATCTCTAAATGGAGCAATTGAAGCAAACCATTGTGTAGTTGCTCTAAAGATAACTGGTTTCTTAGTACGCCAATCGTGTGGGTATGAGTGAGTGAAGACCTTAAGTTTAAGAAGTGCACCAGCGTCCTTAAGCTTTTGGATCATCAATTTATCTACGTCTTGGTAGAACATGCCCTTAAGTTCAGGTACTTCATCAGTGTAGCAACCATGTGCATCTACTGGGCTGAAGATTGGTAAATTGTACTTTTGACCCACGTTAAAGTCATCTTCACCAAAACCAGGTGCAGTATGAACTAAACCAGTACCATCATCCAAAGTTACGTGGAAACCTTCAATTACAAGACTTTCCTTATCGTAGATTGGGTGCTTAGCCTTCATGTATTCCATGTCGGCACCCTTTACAGTTTGAACGACCTTGTAGTCATCCCAACCGATTTCTTCAGCAACCTTGTCAAGTAAGCCACTAGCTACAACGTATCTCTTGTCGCCTACTTGAACAACTGAGTAATCAAATTTAGGGTTAACACAAATAGCTTCGTTAGCTGGAATAGTCCAAGGAGTAGTAGTCCAAATTACGAAGTAAGTATCCTTAGGGTCGATAATACCCTTACCGTCAGTAACTGGGAAAGCAACAAAAATTGAGTTTGCTTCAACGTCCTTGTATTCAACTTCTGCTTCTGCCAAAGTTGATTCACTTGACCATGACCAGTAAACTGGCTTCTTACCCTTGTAAATGTAACCCTTCTTGTACATTTCACCGAAGACACGAATTTCTTGTGCTTCGAAATCGTGTTGCAAAGTAATGTATGGGTGATCCCAATCTGCCATTACTCCCAAACGCTTAAAGTCAGTCATTTGCTTTTGAATTTGTTCTTCAGCATATTGACGACAAAGTTCACGATACTTAGCACGATCCATTGTCTTACGATCTACACCTTTTTTGGCCAATTGTTGTTCAACTGGAAGACCATGAGTATCCCAACCTGGAACGTATGGTGCATAATAACCATTCATGTTCTTGTAACGAACAATGATATCCTTTGAAATCTTGTTCAAAGCGTGGCCCATGTGAATATTACCGTTAGCAAATGGAGGGCCATCATGTAAATCGAAACGAGGGTGACCTTCGTTTAACTTTAATCTTTGTTCATATAAATCATTTTCTTCCCATTCTTTTTGCCATTGAGCTTCACGAACGGGTAAATTACCACGCATCTTAAATTTAGTTTTACCTAAATTAAGCGTATCCTTAATTCTCATTAACATTAATCCTTTCTAAAAAAGAAAACCTCGTCCCAAATTAGGACGAGGTTAACCGTGGTACCACCTAAATTGAACTCAAAATGAGTTCCACTTAATTTTGCGTAACGTGCAAAATACGTTTAGATCAATAGGCAGCTGATCAACTATCCGGCTCTTATGTTAGTCTCGCACCACCACTAACTCGCTGATTTGCCATCAAGTTTTACTGTCAATCTAATTAGCTATTTTTTATAATCGTCCGGAAATACAATCGTTGAACCTAACTTGCTTGCTGCATCGTCGGGCTTAATATTAACTGTCTCATGACTCGGACTGTCCCCTGTCATTGGCTTAGGAGCTGAATCATTGTCATCGTCGTCAGGATCATCTGGCGTTTCTAAACTCAAATCATCAGGGTCTTGAGAAGAGTTTACGTCATTTTCATCGTAGTTGTCAATATCTTCGTCGTCATCATCGTCTAATGCGGCTTCACGAGCAAACTCTTCTTCTTGTGATTCTGGACCAGCTGGAAGAGGTTCAGCACCGCCACCTGGATAGAAACGTTGTGTATGGAAATATTCATCCAATGCATGTTGCCAACGTTCATCACTCAAATTATCAATTTCATCTTGTAACATTGATTGCATCCGATTACGGAATTCACCAATTTGCTCTTTCAAGCGCTTATAATCGCTTGAAATAACTTCTTGTTGTTGCTTTTGATAATTTGTATCAGTCTCAGCTTGCTTTTTAGCATCTTCAACAATGCGTCTAGCTTCTGCCTCTGCTCTTTCTTTCATTTCATCTGCATTTTGTTGAGCAGAAATAAGAGACTTATTGATTGATTTCTTCTTGTCATTGTATTCATCAACTTGAGCTTGTAGATCTTTTATCTTAGAGTTTAAAGATACAACCTCATTCTTTAAATCAACGATTTGATCAAGCGCATCCCCATAATTATCAACGATTTCATCTAAGAAGCTGTCTACTTCGTAGCGATCATAACCATTACGCCCCCTAGACTTAAACTCCTTATTATGAATATCCATTGGAGTCAATTGCGTTTTTTTGTCTGCCAAAGTTTGAGCACCACCTTATACTTACCTTTTCTTGTAGCCGAAACATCCTCAATTAAAATTCGACCAAAATGTCTTAGGCTTAAGACATCATTTTCTTTTACCATTATATTAGAATCTATTACGTCATGCCAATTTAATTTGACTAATTGACTATTAATCATCTTTTGGATTTGGCCGCGGCTTTGTTTGCTGATCCCAGACAAAACAGCATCGATTCTCATAGAAGCAACAATTTCAGTTTTTTCACTAGAATCATCTTCGGGCACTAAAACCTCTTTAAACGTAATTGGTTTTAATTTTACTTGTGCTCTTCCTATTCGATCGATTTGTTCTTCAAAGAAATCAGCTAGTTCTTTTTTAGCAAAAAACTGCCACTTGCCATTTCCATCAGTAATGATATCACCAAAAGTATCAGTATCAATGCCTGAATTAGCTAAAGTACCTAAGATGGCACTGTGATTAATTTGAATAAATTTCTGAGGGTAATCTATTTCATAGGGCTGAATTTGGTAATCGTCTGGACGAAGATTAACCCATTCCTCGCTTAAAAATACCCTCTTCTTTTCTGCGTCAGAATAACCACCATACTCTTGGATAAAGGCATCATTACCAACAATTGTTTTCAAAATATCTCTTTTAGCTGGATCTAGAAAATCCGTTAAAATTGATTCATGTTTAAAAATCAACTGATTAAAAAGACCAGTAAAATAGTCAATTACTGGTCTTTCTTCTTGATTAAAATGTGGGTAAAACTTACTTGCTTGTCTACGTTCCATTAACCTACTAGCCTCAATAAAAGATTAAAAATCCAAATCAAGACATAATTTTGTACGAAATACAAAATGAATAACGCAATTATTGGAGAAACATCAATCCCCGTTGAATAAGCTAATCTAGCAAGTGGACCTCTTCTAAATAAGTCTAGATATGGATTAACAACTTTATCTAAGAAGCGCCCCACAGCTGAGTTGCGCAACATTGGCAACCAACTCATAATTGCGTCGATTACGATAAAAAGACTGTAGAGCCATAATATCCAAGTAAGAATTAAATAAATTGTATGTATTACGTTGAACATTAACTTAAATTATCTTTCTTATCCACTAAATCACTAATTTTTCCATCAGTGACAAACTTTGGTGGCGTAGCCAAAAAGATTCGATCACCGATGCGTTGGATTTCACCATTCAAGGCATAAACCGTGCCTGTAATGAAATCAACGATTCTACGAGCTGAGTCGTCTTCCATTCTACTAAAATTGATCACCACTGCTTTATTGTTAAGCAAGTTTTGTGCAACATCTTTAGCATCTGAATAAACTCTAGGTTCGTACAATACGATTTTGCTCTTAGATGAATTTAAACCGGATTTAATTGATACTACATTATCACGGCTTACAGAATTTAGAGGTACATCTTCGTTGTTTTCGTTACTCTGAGCAACATATTCTTCATCATTTTCCAATTCATCATCATTTGAAATTCCAAAGAATCTGCCTAATTTATCAAAAGCCATCGTTATTTACCTCCGACTACTAGTTTTCGCCACGATGCTTAAAGAATGGGATATCACTGTTATCATCATCGTCATCTTGAGCACTAGTTTCAATTTGAGAAATACTGTCTTGACCATCATTACCAAAAGCATCAAAACTTTCTTGATCCTTCATTGGTTCAGCAGGCTTGGCATTTCTTCTTTGATTATCTTGATTATCGTTCAAACCCCAAACACTAGTAGGATCTACCATAGTTTGCTTTGGAGCTTCATGCTTTTCTTCTGTTTCAGAAGCTGGGTGAACAGTTTGTGGTCGATCAACTGGTTGAGTTTCAGTTTCAGGTTGAACTGTCTTATTAGCTTCTGGTTCAGCAGCCTTCTTAGGTTGAGCCTTAATTTGGTGACTGCGTCCTGGTAACTGCTTTGATGCAGCTTCTTCGGCTTCAGAATCAATACCAGTAGCAATAACTGTTACAACAACTTCATCACCTAAGTTTGGATTAATTGAAGTACCGAAGATAATGTTTACATCATCGCCAGCTGCCTTAGAAACGATTTCTGATGCATCTTGTGCTTCAAACAAAGTAAGGTCAGGACCACCAGTAATGTTAAGAAGAACTTGCTTAGCACCATCGATTGAAACTTCAAGAAGTGGTGAAGAAATAGCAAGCTTAGTTGCTTCAACAGTTCTGTTTTCACCACTAGCACGACCGATACCCATCAAGGCTGCACCTTGGTTTTCCATAACAGTCTTAACATCGGCAAAGTCCAAGTTAACGTAGTCAGTTGAAGTGATCAAGTCTGAAATACCTTGAACACCTTGCTTCAAGACATTATCTGCTTCCTTGAAGGCATCCATCATAGGGGTCTTCTTGTCAACCATTTCAAGCAAACGGTTATTAGCAATGATAACTAAAGTGTCAACGTATTGCTTAAGTTGAGTAATACCTTCAGCGGCGTTTTTTGAACGCTTAGGGCCTTCAAAACTAAATGGACGTGTAACTACCCCAACGGTTAAAGCACCAGTCTCACGTGCAATTTTGGCTACTACAGGAGCTGCACCAGTACCGGTACCACCACCCATACCAGCGGTAATGAAGATCATATCTGCACCCTTGAGTGCATCTTCAATTGTTTGTTCACTTTCTTCAGCTGCTTTTTGTCCAACTTCTGGATGTGAACCAGCACCTAAACCACGTGTCAATTTAGGTCCTAATTGAATCTTGTTTTCAGCTTTATTGCTGTTTAATGCTTGCACATCAGTGTTTGCTGCAATAAAGGAAACTCCTTGTACACCATCGTCAATCATTCGGTTAACAGCATTGCCTCCGGCACCGCCAACACCAATAACTTTGATGACAGCATTTTTATTGTCGTCTGAATCGAATGTAAAATCCATTAAATTTACCCACCTTTAATCAAAGAATTTCTTAAAGAAGCTCTTTAAGCCATTAGTTTTTTCTCGATTATTATATTTTTCATCCGATGAAGATGCGTCTTCATCGGATATTTTGTTTCTATTATAAGCTTCTTTGGCTTGACTTTCACTATTAGAAGCCGTACTTTTCGAAATCTTGGAACTTTTTGTTTGAACAGGTTCTTCAACTTCAGTTTCACCAAAGCCGTAAATTACTCCGTTAACTAAATAGTAGATTTCTGACATCTTGTATGAATAATTTACAATACCATAAGCAGCAGTATAAATTGGATTACGCATTCCAATTTGATCAGGTTGATAAATACGTGCTTTTACATTTAAGCCATTGGCCGTCAAACTATCAATGCCTTCTAACAAGCTTGTGCCACCGGTAATTACGATACCACCTGGTTGCTTTAAGGCATGGTGCTTAGCAAGCCCTTTACCTAATCTGGTCAAAATTTGCTCCAAACGAGCATTAATGATTTCACTGAGGTAAACCTCATCAATCATTTGTTGTCCATTAGCGCCTACGCTGTTAATTGCAAACTTATCATTCTTTGAGGCAAAATCAGGATCTGCATAACCATAATCCAATTTAATTTGTTCCGCATCGCTCTTAGAAATACTTAAAACAGTGGAGATATCATTAGTAATATCGCTGCCACCTTCTAAGTCGATGTTAGCGTATTTGATTTGATCATCTTTAATTACAGTCGCAGTACTTACACCGCCACCTAAGTCAATAATAACTGACCCAAAGGTGCGCTCGCTTTCGTTTAATGCAACACTGGAAATTGCCAATGGAGTTGGTACGAAGAAGTTATTATGATATCCAGCTCGTTCGATTGCTTTCTTAATGTTGTGCAATGGACCTGTAGGAGCAGTAAGCAAAATGCCACTTACGCCTAATGAACGAGCGATCATCTTTCTTGGATCGTCAACTTCGGTCTTACCATCGATTAAAAAGCGACTTGGCAAGAAAGTGATTGCATCACGATTATCCTTAGCTGCAGATTTAATAGCAGATTGGATTGCACGCTTAACATCACCATTACTTACTTCTTGGCCTTGTTCGCCAACATTGCTAAAACCAGTAGCTGTCTCTAATTGCAGCATCCCTACTGGAATCCCAGCAACAACGCTATATATTTTAGCGTTAGTCTTTTCAGCTACACTCTTAAGTGCTCTACTAATTGCCGCAGCAGTTTGATCGATATCAACGATTTGACCATGTCTCATGCCAGAATTAGGCGTGGTAACTGCACCAATCACTTTACCTGAATCTGCAACAACGGCTTTTATACTTGTGGTTCCTATATCGAGTCCCACTAAAAGATTTGAGTTCTCCAAAATTAAGCCCCCATTAATATTTGCCCTAAAAAATTTTTAACATAGATAAATATTTATAGCAGTTACGATATACCGTAAGCCCTTTTCTCACTAGAAGTTAAAGGTCTACTAAATGCGCCTACTTCCAAATCGATTAAGCTGTTCTTACCAGCCTTGACTTTAATCTGGTCGTAATATTTAACCTTATCTTTGATAGTAACAACATTACCAACAACTACATTGCCATCTTTCATGACAAAAATAATTTGCGAATTTCGTCTAGTGTTCCCACTTAATAATTTTACCTGATTTCTGAAGTTTTTAGGTAAACTATTAAACAACTTTAAATCTTCTTTTAAGGAACCTGATTTGTTGTACCCAACGAAAATAGGTTTATCTTGATCTACCTTTGACCAAGTTAAAGACTTGCTGCCGATTTGGCCATTATTTAAAATCTTGCGATAATTATCTCCATCTTTCAAATATCCCATTGTTGGCCGCTCATTAACCTGTAAAATCAATTGATTAACATGGCCTAAATGAGCTTGTGCACTTTGAATTTCAGGATATTTCTTGGACAGCTTTTGACTTAAGTCTTTCTGCTGGAACAAATAATCAAAAACCTTATCGCTTGCTTTAATTTTAGAGACCTTAACAACCTCTTTAATTGGCAAATCATCTGCACCTACTACTTTAACCGTACTAATATTTGCTAAGGGCGAAATATAACAGCCTAAACCTACAACTGCCAAAATTGAAACAGTCATTATTAAACCTAGTCTGCGTCTCAATGAACGACGTCTTTCGGCTTGCAGACTAGAAAGCGAGGCAGAGATCTTGGCTTGTCCCTTGCGGCTATTTTTCTGCTGATTAAATTCATGATTCAAGTAAGGAGACAATTCTTTTCTTGGATCAATTTTTGTTACCGGCTTTTTGGCCATCTGCCTCACCTGCTTTCTAACGAGAAATTTCTTGCATTACCTTAATTACTTGATCAGAGGCATCTGGAACACCTAAAGCCTTGGAGGCTTTGCTCATTTCATGAGCATATTTTTCATCAAGCAAAATGTGATCAATTGAAGAGACGAAATTATTTGGATTTAAGTCATCTTCAGGAATAACTAATGCTGCACCAGCTTTTTCCAAATCAAGTGCGTTCTTCATTTGGTGATTATGAGTAACATTTGGACTTGGAATTAAAATTACTGGAACACCTAATGCAGTAAATTCCGCAATACTGGTTGCACCTGATCTAGAAACAACACAGGTCATTTGTGGCAAAAGCTCAGGCATGTTCTTAATATATGGCAAAATCTTAATGTTTGTACCAATATCAACATCCTTTAACTTCTTTTGAACAGAGTCAAAGTAATAAGTACCTGTAGCCCAGATGATTTGATATGACTTCTTTTTAAGTGTCATTAATGACTGAAGCATGATGCGGTTGATTGCCAATGCACCACGTGAACCACCAAAGACCAACACTGTTGGCATTTGTGGGTTAAGACCCCATTCTTTCTTCAAATCGATCTTTTCTTCGTGCAAGCCTAAAACTTGTTGTGAACGAGGATTACCTGTCTTAACCAATTTTTTCTTTTCATAAAATTCTTTGGCAGCATCATCAAAGGTGTAACAAATTTTGTCAACATAGTGACCTAAAAACTTGTTAGCTAAACCAACTACAGAGTTTGATTCGTGGATCATGGTTGGAATATGCATTTTGGCAGCTTCATAAACCATCGCACCACTTACATAACCACCAGTACCTAACACAACGTCTGGTTTAAATTCTTGCAAAATCTTACGTGCACTCTTGGTAGCTTGCAAGAACAACTTTATCGTCTCAAAGTTCTTCAACGGATGCTTACGGTTAAAGCCTTGAATCTTAATGGTTTTAAAGTTAACCCCAGCAGCAGGAACGATTCTTGATTCTAGACCCTTTTGCGTACCTACAAACAAGATTTCATCGCTTTTGCTAATTCCGCGTTCTTTCAAACGTTCAATAATTGCCATGATTGGGTAAATGTGGCCACCAGTTCCGCCGCCTGTAAATATAACTCTCATTTTATTTAGTCTTTAATTCCTTAACAAATCTAACAAAGTAATCGCCACGTTCTTCGAAGGTTCTGAATTGATCCCATGAAGCACAAGCTGGTGAGAACAATAATACGTCGCCAGGTTCAGTCAATTCATAAGCTCTTGGAACGGCTTCTTGAAGGGTATTAACGATCACGATATCCTTAATGCCAGCTTTTCTAGCTGCATCAGCCAAAAGATACTTAGTTTCACCATAAAGAACGATTGACTTAACGTGCTTCTTAAATAATGGTACCAAATCGTCAAAGGTGAATCCTCTATCTAGACCACCAGCAATTAACACTTCTGGTTCCTTAAATGCAGGAATGGCTACCGTAGCAGCTTCAATATTAGTTGACTTAGAATCATTATAAACCTTTCGACCATCAAGTGTTGTTACATATTGCAAACGATGCTTAGCACCAGTAAAAGTGCTTAAAACTGCCGCAATATCATCATTGTCAGCACCCATAATCTTAGAAATAGCGATCGCTACTAAACTGTTTTGCAAGTTATGGATACCTGGCAACTTGATATCAGCAATCTTCATAATCTTTTCGTTTTGGCTTTCAAGATATTCATCACCGATAAAGTAATCTGCATTATGATCAGTTTCTGAGAAAGTTTGCATCTTAGCTGGAGATACTTTCTTTTCTTGAGCCAAAATGTCCTTTTGATCATAGTTAGCGATAAAGTAATCGTCACTAGTTTGGGTTCTAGTTACGTTCAATTTTGCGTTGACATAATTTTCAAAGGTCTTGTGGTAGTCCAAGTGAACATTGTGATAAATATCAACGATAGCTGCAACCTTAGGATCAATGTCAGTTACACCTAAAAGTTGGAAGCTTGAAATTTCCACTACTAAGATATCGTCTTTAGTGGCCTTAGGAACAACTTCTGAAATTGGCACACCAATGTTACCAACGGCATAAGCGTGGTGACCAGATTTTTGCAAATGGTGATCCAAAATTCTTTGAGTAAGCATTACTGTAGTAGTCTTACCGTTTGAACCTGTTACACAAACATAAGGCGCCTCACTGCAGCTCAATGCGATTTCAGGTTCAGTAATAATAGGAATATTTAATTCCTCAGCCTTTTGGACCATTTGGTTTTCGTAGGGTATACCTGGGTTCTTAACTAAATAATCAAAGTGTTCTTTTTCAAGAAGGTCAACTGGGTGATGTCCACCGATTACACGGACGCCTCTAGCCTTTAATTCTTGTGCTTTTTCATTCTTATCAAGATCAGCTTTGTCATTTAAAGTTAGCTTAGCGCCCAACTTTAATAGCAACTCACTAACAGCAAAACCGCTTTTTCCTAAACCTAAAACTAAAATATTCTTATCAGTATAAGTTTTAATATCCTTCATTTTTTATCCCCAAATCGCTAAATACAAAATACTACCAATTAAACCAACAATCCAAAATACAGTGTCAACTTTCCATTCGGACCAGCCCAGCATTTCGAAGTGGTGGTGAATAGGAGTCATCTTAAAGATTCTCTTACCTGTTGTTTGGAATGAAATTACCTGCAAAATTACACTAGCAGTTTCGCAAACAAAGACAATTCCGACAAGCAAAAGTGACCATGGTCTGTTAAGCATGATACTTACAGTAGCCAAACCGCCACCTAAAGCAAGGGAACCAGCATCCCCCATAAAGATCTTAGCTGGTTTATGGTTGAAAATAAAGAAGGCAATTAAACCACCGATTACACTCATACAAAAGGCCAAAACAGCAAAATTCTTTTGTTTAAATGCAATATAAGCATAAGTACCGTAGGCCACAACCGATAAGCCAGTTGCTAAACCATCAAGTCCATCTGACAAGTTAACAGCGTTTGAAAAACCAACCAGCCAGAAAATAATGAAAATGATGAATAAAACTACGCTATGCACAACTCCGGCGAAAGGAATGTACAAGCCAAATTGGAAATGATCACTTGAAGCAATCATAACAATTACAATCGCAATAATAATTTGAAGAGCTAATTTTTGCCATGCTCTCAAACCTAAATTACGCTTGAAGTAAAGTTTGATTCCATCATCAAGGAAACCAATTATACCGTAGCCCAACAAACTGATAACCAAAATCCAGACTACTTTGTTCAAATTATGTTGCCATGCAGCAACCCAAATAACGGAAATACCAGCAGCGATAACGAAAACTGTTCCTCCCATAGTTGGCGTACCAGATTTTTTCTGGTGCCACTTAGGACCTTCATCACGAATTTCTTGTCCTTCATGGTGTGAACGCATGAATCTAATCAACAACGGTATAAAAATCACTGTCAAAATCAGTGAACTAACTAAAGCAATACAGCTTGCCAGCATAATATTCATTCTATGCTACTCCTTTAAATTAACTTTTATTTTCTTCCCGGCCTTTATTTCTGTCCCTTTAGCCACATCTTGGCTAGCAACAGTTCCGGTTCCCTTCATACTAAATTTAACGCCTGTGAGGTTTGCAAACTCATACAAATCATTAATGCTCCAGCCGCGCATATCTGGGCAAGTTACCTTACCAGATGTAGATACAAATATCTTATCGCCTGACTCCAATCTTTCGCCCTTCTTGATGCCTTGATCAATAATCTTCTTGCCACTACCAACCTTAACAATATTCAAACCAATTTGATTTGCTTTGGCAACAGCTTGATTATAGGTCATGCCCTTAAGGTTAGGTACTTCAACAGTAGTTGAAGCATTGTCGTTTTTAGACATTGAGATGATTCTGCTCATCATTGGCTTAAAGATAGAAGCCAAGATCTTTTCAGCAGTAGCACCACCACCTAAATGTGGTTGTTTAAGCGTTAAGTAAATACAATAGCGTGGACTGCTTGCAGGGTAAACACCAACTACTGAGAAGATGTAGTTGCTGTCGCCCTTCAAATAACCGCCGCCCTTTGGATTAGCTATCTGAGCAGTACCAGTTTTAACACCAATATCAGCATTACCCATCTTGTAGGCATTACCAGTACCAGATTGTTTATTAAGTACCTTCTTCATATTAGCTAAAACAATTTTCTTGGTCTTATTGCTGTAAACTGGTGAACCAACTTTCTTGATTTCATAGCCCTTAATTGTTTTACCGTTTGAGTCAGTAATCTTATCAACTAATTGCGGCTTGACCATTTGACCATTATTAGCAAGTGAACTGTAAGCCTGCATCATTTGCATTACATTGACGTTTACACCCTGACCAAATGCAGTAACGGCCTGGTCAACTGGCGTCTTGAATGAAATGAAGCCTGGTTGTTCTCCTGGAAGCGTAATTCCAGTCTTTTCACCAATATGGAACTTCTTCAAGTATTTCTTCCAGGTCTTGGCACCCATCTTTTGTTCCAACTTAACAAACCCAGTGTTACTTGAACGCTCGAAGGCTTGTGAAAATGGAATTGTACCCCAACCAGAAGTTAACCAGTCGTGAATAGTTGAGCCGCCAATATTTACTGATCCTGAACGATAGTATTCATTAGGGTTGTAATTGCCACTGTTAACTACTGCCGCAAAGGAAAGTACCTTGAATACTGAACCCGGTTCATAAGTATCTTGAACTAAGATATTACGATATGCCTTAGTTAAACCTTTTCTAGTTTGTGGGTTAAACGTTGGCCGTTGTGAAGCTGCCAAAATCTTCCCAGTCTTCATATCTTCAACAACTGCAGTCATTGATGTTGGACTGTAAGCCTTTTGTACATCTGTCAAACGCGATTCAAGATAACTTTGCAGTTGTGAATCAAGCGTCAGGTAGAGGTTGTTACCATTCTTAACTGGCTTATAAATCTGATTGCCATTAGGCATTTGATATTCAGATGCATCAACTGAAGAAATTCGGTAACCATCAGTACCAGTCAAAGTCTTGTTAAAGTAGGCTTCAATCCCCATGGTACCTACCAAGTTTTGAGCATTGGTCTTTTTATCATAGATAGGTTGAGCCAAACCCACAACGTGAGAAGCAAAATTACCATTAGGATAAAGTCTAGATGGCGTAGCCAAGAATTTAATTCCTGGCAATTTCATTGCCTCAATCTTCTTCTTTTGCTTGCTGGTTAACCAGCTGCCTGCTGTACCAAATTGAACTTGGAAAGTCTTGTGCTTTGGCGTCAGATATTGATAGATCTTATCCGCCGACATTGGCAAAACTTTAGCCAACTTTTCAGCTGTCTCAGATTTATTAACTACATATTCTGGCTTGTTTTTGTAGTTGATTGACGACTTATCCAAAATTGCATAAATAGTGTACAAATGCGATTCTTCCGCAATCGCCAATCCATTTCGATCATAAATGGTTCCGCGCGTGGCTTTAATAACCTGATTACGTTTATAAAGCTCTTTAGTACGTTCGGATAAATTTTCACCATTAACTGTCTTAGATATTCCGATATATAAAAATCTAGCCGTAAATACAAGAAAAACCAAAGCGACAGCTACTTGGAGAAATCTCCCCACTGTAAAGCGGTAGCTGTGGGCTTTGGATTTTTGTAATTTTAAATTACTGTTTTTTTTCATTAGCGAATTGTCCTAATGTTTTTATTAATAAGAGTTAAGCCCTTTTCGCGAGCAATTTTATTTAAACGCGTAGTTGAGGTCAACTCACCAATTTCTTGACGTAAATCGGTAATCCTGTTCTGTTCCTTAGCAACTGATTGTTGAGTATTGGTTAACTCATGTTGAGCCGAAGTTGCAGAAATGCTAGAAGAAACTAAAAAAATCATCATCCCAAGCGTAATCACGCTTCCAACAATTAATAAAGTTTTTTCTACCCAATTATAAGGAACTTTACGCGGATCAAGGATAATTCGTTGACGTTTCTTAGAACCATTTTGCTTACTTGGTTCATATTCTATTCTTCTTGCTGAACTGTCAGCCATAACATTTTCCTCTTTATAACTTCTCTGCAACCCGTAGTTTTGCACTGTGTGAGCGGTTATTTTTCTCTAACTCCGAAGTCGAGGCGGTAATTGGTTTGCGATTAACCAAACGCAGCGTTGGTTTCATATCGTCTGGTACAAAAGGCATCCCTCTTGGCACCTCTACTTCTGAATACTTCTTAAAAATCTTTTTAACGATTTTATCTTCATGAGACTGGAATGTAATCACACTGATTCGACCGCCAGGTCTTAAGACCCTAATTGCTTCTTCCAGAGAAGCTTGCAATACATCTAATTCATGATTAACGGCCACTCGCAAAGCTTGAAAACTCTTCTTTGCCGGGTGTCCTCCTGTCCTTCGTGCATATGCAGGGATTGCCTCTTTAATTATGTCAACCAGTTCAAAAGTTGTCACAATTGGCTTATCCTTACGTCTTTCCACGATTTTGTGAGCTATTTGACGGGAGAATTTTTCATCTCCATATTTGTACAAAATATCCGCTAGTTCTTTTTGACTTAAAGTATTAACTAACTGATAAGCATCTAAGCTTTGACTTTGATCCATCCTCATATCAAGCCGAGCATTATAGCGGTATGAAAAACCGCGATCAGCCTGATCAAACTGAGGGGATGAGACACCTAAATCATAGTATATGCCATCTATGCCATCTGAATAACCTAGCTCAACCAGATCCCGCTGCAGATTCGTAAAGTTGTCATGTACGAGCTTCAATTTAGGTTCACTATCCGGTTCCAATAAATTAGCAAAGTTCAACTTTGCCGATTTTATTGCGTATTCATCTTGGTCAAAACCTATCAACGTACCGGTGTCAATTTTGCTGAGCAAATATCTTGCATGCCCACCACCGCCAAAAGTTGCATCTACATAAAGACCACCGTTTTTTGGTTTCAAATTGTCGATAGTTTCATGTAAGAGTACACTGGTGTGTTTGAATTTCATATTTTATAGTTCAATGTCGTCCAAATTTTCAGCAATGTCATCATAGTCTTCGTTAGCTTCTTCTTCGAAGCTATCCCAACGCTCCTTAGACCAAATTTCAATTCGGTTAGAAACACCTATAATGACACATTCTTTTATGAGTTTAGCATGGTCTTTGAGCGTTGCTGTCAGATTAACGCGACCCTGCTTATCAAACTCACATTCCATCGCACCAGAGTAGAATAAACGCATAAATTTACGCGCATTCCTCTTAGTCAACGGAAGTTTTGCTAATTTAGCTTCAATCTTTGACCATTCGTCCATCGAATAGCCAAAAATGCAGCCTTCCATTCCTCGCGTGAACACCATCTTGTCGCCAATCTGTTCACGCAGTTTCGCTGGTATAATTAAACGACCCTTGCTATCCAGATTGTGGTGGTATTCACCCATGAACATGGTCTAGCCCCCTTCCACTAAATAATTTACCACAATTCACCACTCTCTACCACCTGCATGGGCAAAAAATACAGATTTTTAGATTTATTTATAATTTTTCTTTTTACAAAATTTAAAAAAGGTGCAAAATATTATCATTTTGCACCTTTCGTATATACAAATAAGATCTGTCTCATATAAGCATCATTAATAATAATCCCACGTACCATAAACTAGTACATGCGGCTAAATAGTCCCATAATTTGCGTAATGTTTTGCTTAAAGAAATATTTTTATTCTTTATCGCATCATTCAGTGAAACAACGATAACCAAGATAAAATAAATCAAAAAGCCATATGGTAAAAAAGAAGGTTGATTCATATGCGCCGTAATTAAATTGCATCCCGCGATGAAAAAGAATGGCAAAACATCGTAACCTCTAAACTGCGCATGTGGAAATAATAAATTGATTACAAAAGCAACCACTAAACCAATAATCGGCATTAGGAAAATATAAAGCATAAAAGTTCCTCCATTCCTTTATTCTAAACTACAATTGATTTGAAAAAAACTATTAATAAGCATAAAATATTGTTCAAATAGGAGGGCTTTTTATGGCACGAAAGAAGAAAAAGAAATCTGGTTTTCAAAAATTGACTATTGTCATGGCATGGCTAATGGCTTTCATTACCTTAGCAGCAGTTATCGCTGGAGCTGTTGGTGCAATGGCCAATGCAGGAATGTTTTAAAAAAAGACACGGAAAAATTTTCCGTGTCTTTTTTATTTATACTCGATAAGCATTCAAATCAATTAAGAATGGATAATCTTGTGCTAAGTTGCCCCAAATCCAATACAAAAGAGCAAAAACTAAAGTAGACCAGCCTAAGTTGACTAATAATGATAATAATAATGCGTGCATTGAGGCATCAGCTAAACCTACCGCTTTAAAGATCAGCCAACTATAAGCAATAAAAACTGTAGTTCCAAGCAATATTACTATTAATCTTGCCCCAAAAAATTCAGGTAAGAAGCGTGCGATTCTTTGGCAAAGCCAACAGCTAACCGGTAAAAATACAGTATAGATACCGATAATGCCATAGAAATAAACATCCGCCACGATTCCTGTACCGATTGCCAGCCAAATTTCATTTTCATTTGTATCATCGAATAGCCCAATCAACATCATACTGATTGGCAAAATCACACTGGCTGCACCGAAGCTGCCATAATTCATGAACTGATGCAAATAAAATGAGCAAATACCATCGATAATCAATGCGACAAACATAGCAATAGCTAAAACCCATTTACGAAAAATAGACATTAGTTAGCCACCTGTCTTTCAATGACTGTGACAACAGAAGGATCATTAATATCGCCTGCTGGCTTAATTCTAATTTGGTCAGACAAGCCGAAAGAATCACGCGTGGTAGTAGTTACAGTACCAATTAATAAACCCTTAGGTGAATTGCCACCCATACCACTAGTGTAAACTCTAGTACCAGCTTTTAACTTACGGCCATCAACTACTTGAGTAAAGGCTAAATTATTATTAGAAGTAACAGTAATAATTCCGTGCACTGTTTTTCCGTTAATGGCATCTGCTTGCACTGCGAAACGGTTAGCTGATTCATCAGTTGTAGTAATTAATTCAACCTTAGATGAAGCAGCATTGGCTTCAACAATTCGGCCAATAACACCGCCACCACACATAACGGCCATGTTCTTTCTAATACCTGCAGAACTACCCTTGTTAATAGTCAATAAATCTGACCAAGTATCAGGTGATCTCGAAATCACTGATGCATTAACTAAGGTATATCCACTCAATGTATCCTTTAGTTTCAATGCAGACTTTAATTGACGATTTTCTTTTTCAAGAGCCGAATTCCGTACCTTGGTTTGACCCAAGTTAGTAACTTCACGCTTTAAGTGATTATTCTCTTCTTGAGTATTTAAAATGTCATGAGCACTGTTCAAGCCGCCAGAAACCCAGCCAACAGGAACATCAACAATCCTTGTACCTAAAGCAACAATATCATTGCCTAAGCTTTGGATCAGTAATGGTGTATTACGTTTCTTGCGTAAGCTGACGCTTCCACCTAAAACGACTAAAACAACGATAACTATAATAAATGCTGATAATAATTTTTTGTTTTGCAGAAATTTTTTCATTAAGAATTGATCCCAAAGAAAAACCGGCAACAGCCGGCTTTTTTATTATTTGCGACTTCTACGCATTACTTCAATATTCTTAAGTGATTCACCAGTACCAATTGCTACACAATCAAGCGGATCTTGAGCAATAAATACAGGTACCTTAGTTGCTTCAGAAATAACTTCTGGCAAATTCTTAAGAAGTGCGCCACCACCAGTTAAAACGATACCGTGATCGATAACGTCAGCGGCAATTTCTGGTGAAGTTTGTTCCAAAGTTTCTTTAATTGCTACGATAATGTCTTGAACAACATCTTGAATAGCCTTAGCAATATCAACTGCTTCAACATCGATTGATTTTGGCAAGCCGGTTACCAAATCACGACCACGGATATTCATTGATTCAATTTCCTTAGCCTTTTCAACAGAAGCTGAGCCAATTTGAATCTTAATATCTTCAGCAGTTCTTTCACCGATTAATAAGTTAAAGTTTGAGTGAATGTAGTTAATAATTGCATTGTTAAACTTGTCACCAGCTTGACGAATTGAAGTTGATGAAACGATACCACCAAGTGAAATAGTAGCAACATCAGTAGTACCACCACCGATATCAACAACCATTGAACCTGTAGGATCCATAACTGGAAGACCTGCACCAATAGCTGCTGCGAATGGTTCTTCAATTACGAAAGCTTCACGTGCGCCAGCTACTCTAGCAGCATCAATTACAGCACGCTTTTCAACTTCAGTAACACCTGATGGTACACAAACCATTACTGAAGGCTTAGAATTGCCAACTGTCTTTTCCATAAAGTATTTAAGCATAGCTGCTGTAGTATCGTAGTCAGCAATTACACCGTCCTTCATAGGACGAATTGCTACGATAGTACCAGGCGTTCTACCAATCATTTCCTTAGCTTCTGAACCTACAGCGATAACTTCACCTGTTTGCGTATTCTTTGCTACTACGGAAGGTTCTCTTAAAACGATTCCTTTACCTTCCATATAAACGAGTGTATTGGCTGTACCTAAATCGATACCAATATTTTTTGTACCTAATCCAAACACAAAAATCTCTCCTTAATTGTTGCGGTCTCTAAATCTTGAATAATTATAGCATACTATAACTTTAAAGGTGATTTTCGCGCGAATTTTAAAGAAGTTTAAACTAATTTTTCTTCACGCATGCTCAGATAGTGACCTTGACCCACAATAAAGTGGTCCAAAAAGTCAATTTTCATCATCTTTGCTACTTGGCATAAATCCTCCGTTAATTCAAAATCACTGGAAGACGGCATTAGTTTGCCACTCGGATGATTATGAGCAATAAAAATCCCTGAACAGCCATAGATTACAGCCCAACGAAAAATCTCCCGCGGATGGGCTACTGATCTGTTTAATGTACCTTGAAATAATTTTTTCTCGGCAATGATATGACTAGCATTATCAATATATAATGCCCAAAGCTCTTCTTGTTTATGTCCTACTAATTTATCAGCTAAATAATTGCCCACTTCTACGCTGGAAGTCAAAACCGCTTTGCGTTTAGGCGAAGCCAGGCGCAAACGATCTAATACTTCCTCGGCGGCAATGGCAATATCATCTGGACAGTCAGGACCGGTAATAAACTGAACTAAATCATCAAAATTAGCCAACTGATTTTTACCAAAAAAGTTTTCTAATTCTCTAAAATCGGTTATTCCCTTATCCTCAAACTGTCTAAATAATTGAACTAACAACTCTAGGTCTGTTCTTACAAAGCAATGACTTGAATTTTTTTCTTTCATGAAAATTCCTCCTCATTACTTATTACGCAAAAAAGAGCTAAATTCTTTTGAGAAATTCAAAAAAGTTTTGACAAATCATTGCGGCGTTAGTCCGATCTTTTCCCGTTGGGGGAATCAAATCGGGCACCATCACGCATTTTAAACCAGCACTGGCTGCTGATTGAACACCAGTAGATGAATCTTCAAACACCAGAATATTTTCTTTAGGCAAATGCATCTTCTTAGCAGCTGTTAAATAAATATCTGGTGCTGGCTTTGGTTCAATATGACCCTTTTGCACATCTAGATAACTGATATGGAAATCAAAATAATTTCTAATACCAGTTGCCCAAAGCACGTGTTGCACAACGTCTTCATAATTACTTGAGGCAATGGCCATATGCATTCCACGCTTTTGAAATTCATCTAGTGCTTCTTGCACGCCAGGCTGTAATTTCAATTTTCCTTCATCGGTCCACTGCCAAACGAGGTCGTCGGTTCGCTTAATGAAGCGATCACGATCAGCGTCGGTTTTGAAATACTTATGATAAAAATCCTGCATTTCCTTAACTGTGGCACCAGTTAATTTCAAATATGCATCGCGCGGCGTACCAAGATTTTCCTCTTCTGCCGCTTGGATATTTGCATCCCAATACAGTTTTTCTGAATTAACCAGCAAGCCATCCATGTCAAAAACAATGCCTTGAATATCATCATTTATTCCTTTAACGTGCATCATTTTTTCCTTTCCAATTTAAAATTGCACTTACCAAATAAAACGAGCCAGTAACTAACAAAATATCGTTATCCGCCATTTTATTCTTTAACGTGGTTAGCCCTCTTTGATAGTCCCGTTCATAATTATATCTTCTTTGCACATCAATTGGAAAATCATTTTGTTTGGCTACACGTGGATAATCTAGCGTTGTAAGCAAAACATCATCATTTTGCTTAAACAAGGCAAAGACTTGCTCTAAATCTTTATCCTTCATCATGGTTACTAGTGCATGGAGATGACCCTGTCTTTTTTCAGCTAATTGATGAACCGTTTTAAGCAGATTAGTCATGGCCTGAATATTATGAGCACCGTCCAAAATAATCAATGGCTTGGTCTGCAATACTTGATAACGACCAGGTATTACTGTCTGATCAATCGCCTGCTCCACTTTTTCATTTGTTAAAGGCAAATCGAGTAAAAAGAAAGTTCGAACCGCAATAGCAATATCGAAACCCTCAACTTGCGGACGCAATTTAAAGGCAAGCTCATGTTCATTGTCTGAATAAACAATTTGTTCATCTAGTTTAACTTCAAAATTGCGACCTAATTGATAAAGAGGTGCCTGCTCTTTTTCTGCTTTTTGTTTTAAAATTGGCAAAACTTCTTGTGGCACATTCCCCAAAACCACTGGTCTATTTCTTTTTATAATGCCACTTTTTTCACGGGCAATATCTTGAATCGTAGGACCAATAATTTGCTCATGATCCAAGCCAATGGTAGTAATAATGCTGGCCTCTGGCGTAATCACATTGGTTTTATCATGTTCACCACCAATGCCTACTTCAATTACGGCATAATCGCATTTTTGGTCTGCAAAATAGACAAAAGCTATCGCTACTTCATATTCAAAGGTAACCAATGAGAAGTCATTATCTTCTTTTTGAATTTCTTCAAAAGCTGCTTGCACCTTATTGGCTGCTTTTACCAAATCTTGATCGCTAATATCTTGATTGTTCAGTTGAATTCGTTCGTTAAAACGATAAACATAAGGTGAGACAAAAAGGCCAGTCTTCTGACCAGCCTTTTTAAGCAGAGTTGCTAAATAATATGAAGTTGAGCCTTTACCATTCGTACCTGTAATATGAACGGTTTTTACTTGATCTTGCGGATTGCCCAATTTTGCCAATATCTTTTTGATAAAAGATAAATCATTTTTTGGATGCAAGTGTGGCAAAGAATACAAGCAAGAAATTACTTCTTGGGCATTAGTAAACTTCAATTATTTACTCTCCTTCAAGTCTTGAATTCTTTCACGAACGCCACTTAATTGACTTTCGTAGTCAGCCTTCTTTTCCTTTTCTTTGTTAACAACTGCTTCTGGAGCGTGGTCAACAAAGCCTTTGTTAGCAAGCTTCTTTTCACAACGAGCAACTTCGTCTTCAAGACGCTTTTCTTCTTTTTCCATCTTAGCTAATTCGTCATCAACGTTAACAAGTTCAGTCAATGGAACAAAGATTTGTGCGCCTGGAATAACTGCAGTCTTAGCCAATTTTGGAGCTTCAATTTCTTCAGCTACTTCAAGCTTCTTAGGGTGTAAGAAGTTTTCTACGTAGTCAGCATTTTCATCCAAAATGTGCTTATCCTTAGCATCATCCAATTGAATCATGATATCAATCTTAGATGACATTGGTGCGTTAACTTCCATACGGATGTTACGTACAGCCTTGATAGTTTCAATCAAGAAGGCCATATCATTATCTGCTTGCTCATTTTCAAATTCTTTATGAGTCTCAGGGTACTTAGCTACCATGATTGACTTGCCTTCGTGTGGCATTGAAAGCCAAAGCTTTTCGGTTACGAATGGCATAATTGGGTGCATCAAACGCAAGATTTGATCAAGAATCCAAACAAGGTTTTCTTGCTTTCTAGCCTTTAATTCTTCGTCATCACCGTTTAAAGCAACCTTAGAAATTTCGATGTACCAGTCACAGAAGTCGTTCCAGATAAAGTTGTAAAGTTCACGACCTGCTTCACCAAACTTGTATTCATCAAAGAGTCTAGTTACTTCACTTACAGTGTGGTTCAAACGATCAAAGATCCATCTGTCTGACAAATCAAACTTAGAAACTTCAGGCATGTGAGCTGGCTTAGCATCTTCCGGCAAGTTCATGATTACGAAACGACTTGCGTTCCAAATCTTGTTGATGAAGTTCCAAGCAGCTGATAACTTCTTAGGATCATAACGAGTATCTTGACCAGGAGCAGTACCGTTAAGCAAGAACCAACGAAGAGCGTCGGCACCGTACTTGTCAACAACATCCATTGGGTCAACACCGTTACCAAGTGATTTACTCATCTTGCGGCCTTGTTCGTCACGCATCAAACCGTGCAAAACAACATCGTTGAATGGACGCTTGCCAGTAAAGTGCAAACTTTGGAACATCATTCTGGATACCCAGAAGAAGATGATGTCGTAACCAGTTACCAAAGCATTGGTTGGGAAGTAACGCTTGAAGTCTTCTGAATCAGTGTCAGGCCAGCCTAAAGTTGAGAATGGCCAAAGAGCACTTGAGAACCAAGTATCAAGTACGTCTGGATCTTGTTCCCAGTTTTCAGCATCCTTAGGAGCATCAACACCTACGTAAGTTTCACCAGTCTTCTTGTTGTACCAAGCTGGAATTCTGTGACCCCACCATAATTGACGTGAAATACACCAATCGTGAACATCTTCCATCCAATGATCAAGAGTACCTTCGAAACGTTCTGGAACGAAGTTTACCTTGCCGTCGGTCTTTTGATTTTCAAGAACCTTGTCAGCAAGTGGCTTCATCTTAACGAACCATTGCTTAGAAAGTCTTGGTTCAACTTGAACGCCTGAACGTTCTGAGTGACCTACTGAGTGAACGATTGGTTCAATCTTGATCAAGTAACCTTGTTCCTTAAGGTCCTTAACTAATGCTTCACGACAGTCGAAACGATCCATACCGGCATACTTGCCAGCTTCTTCGTTCATAGTACCGTCATCGTTCATAACATTGATACGCTTTAAGTTATGACGGTTACCAACTTGGAAGTCGTTAGGGTCATGAGCTGGGGTAATCTTTACCAAACCAGTACCAAATTCTGGGTCTACGTGTTGGTCTTCAATAATTGGAATATGACGACCTACGAGTGGCAAGATCAATTCCTTACCTACAAGATCCTTGTAACGCTTGTCACCTGGTGCTACGGCAACAGCGGTATCACCAAACATGGTTTCAGGACGAGTAGTAGCAATTTCTACATAACCTGAGCCATCTACAAATGGATATTTAATGTGGTAGAAGGCACCCTTATCGTCTTTGTGAATAACTTCGATATCACTTAAAGCAGTTTGCAAAGCTGGGTCCCAGTTGATGATGTATTCACCACGGTAAATTAAACCTTCGTTGTAAAGTTGAACGAAAACCTTCTTAACAGCCTTTGAAAGACCTTTGTCCAAAGTAAATCTTTCTCTTGAGTAGTCAAGTGAAAGACCCATCTTAGCCCATTGGCCCTTGATAATTGCCGCATATTCATCTTTCCAGTCCCAAACTTGCTTAACGAACTTTTCACGGCCCATTTGGTGACGGTCTTTACCTTGCTTACGCAATTTTGCTTCAACCTTAGCTTGCGTAGCAATACCAGCGTGGTCCATACCTGGAAGGTAAAGGGTGTCGTAACCTTGCATACGTTTGAAACGAATCAAAGTATCTTGAATTGCAGTATCCCATGCGTGACCTAAGTGCAACTTACCAGTTACATTTGGTGGTGGAATAACAATTGAATATGGGTGAGCTTTTTTGTCACCAGATGGCTTGAACAAATCTTCATCAAGCCAGGTTTGATATCTGCCCTTTTCAACCTCATTAGGGTTATATTTAGGTGCTAAATCTGTCATTAAATAATTCCTCCAATAAAAAAAGTCCTAGACGAAATTGTCTAGGACGATTTACTAACCGCGGTACCACCTAAGATTAAGCATGCTAAAAAGCATACTCCTCTCAATAAGCGATAACGGCGCTGAAGTGTCCGGACTAGCCTACTTAGGTTCAGTTAGTCAGCTAATCAAGCTACAAATCAACTTCTGGCCTCTCAGCTATTCTGGCTTTTCTCTGTAAATAAAGTCGATTACTCTTGATTATGGCTTTGTTTACGATTATAGCATTTTAACCAATGATAAAAAAGACGTAAATTGCAATAATAAATTGAACATTTATACTGCTTGATAGATATGATCTAATTCTTTCTCAAAGATTTCATCTGGAGTATGATATGCCAAGATCTTTCTTAGTAGTGAATTGCACCAGGTTTCAATGTCAATGATTTCCTGAAGAGAATAGTTATTGATGTAATCACCCTTAGGAATGAATCTGCGAATGAGCCCATTATGTCTTTCAACAGTGCCTTTATTGCAAGAAGTATATGGATGGGCGTAATAGACTAAGGTATTAGATACTTCCTCTAGATTGGAAAGATCCGCAAACTCTGAACCATTGTCAGTTGTAATTGTCTTGAAGATTTCATTCCAGTGCTCACTATACTGCTTATGTAGAGTTTGAAAAGCGCTCATAACACTGGCAGCTGTCTTGTCTGGAATACGCAAGATTAGAAATTCACGGCTCATTCGCTCAGACAAAGTTAGCAGTACTTGATCATTAATCTCTTTAGGGCGTTCTTCAATGCTTCGACCTAATTTCTTCTTGTTCTTATGAACACGATGAATTTTAGTATTACGCTTTAACTTCTCAGGCAAATCAGAGTTTCTGATAGCCAACAAGCCTTGATCTACATAGTTATATAGAGTTCTAGTGCAGACTATCTGGTCGCTGCTAAATTAACCCACAGCCAAGCAGCGATTGGCACATACATCAAGTGACCAATTGTCTTCAAAGAAATGCTTATTGACATACTTGATAAAGTCAGATTTCTTCAAGAAGTCTGATTTGCGACCACAGTGGCGTCGGTTAGTCTGATAAACACTTTGACCATGATCAGCCTTGTAACGCTTCTGTTTGCCACGATAAAGAGTAACAGTGCCTCGTCTAACTTCGTAACTGATTGTAGAAGGCGAACAGCACAACTCACGAGCGATAGCTCTGATAGAGCAGCCATCCTTCAAGCGAGTTTGAATAACAACCCGTTGTTCAAATGATAAATGCTTTCCCTTTTGATGCTCAGGCATGATAGAATGTAAAGAGTCCATTTGTGACCTCGTTTCTGAATGTTTTGTGGTAATTACATTTTATCAAACAGGTCCAAATGGACTTTTTATTTTTCTAAAGTGTTCAATTTGATTTTACAATCGGCGTTTATTTATATTTTTTAATTATTACTTAATTTTTATTGAATATATTAGTATAAAATTATTTACTTTATATTCTAAATTTTCTCTAAGCTAAGTTCAACATATTTACCACGCCTTAAATCAGCTGGCAAATGTAACTTTCCCATCTACAATCTATCCAGTACCGTAACTTTCATCCCCACCGCGCCAAACATTCGCTTAATTTGATGATACTTTCCTTCGCTAATCTCAATTTCAATCTCAGAAGTATCATTTTCCTTATCTTGCTTTAAAACTTTCAATTTAGCTGGCTTTAACTTAGTTCCATCGCCCAGTGTCATGCAAGATGCAAAAGTTTTAACAGTTTTATCATCTGCCACACCTGCTATTTGCGCACGATAAACTTTAGCCACGTGCTTATTTGGTGCTAACAATTCATGATTTAATTGACCATCATTAGTCAAAAGAAGCAAGCCAGTCGTATCTTTATCGAGTCTACCTACTGGCACAATTCCTTGATAACGATCTTCAGGCTTAAGCAATGAAATAACTGTCTTCTGACTGCAGTCCTCTGTAGCAGAAAGAACCCCCTTAGGCTTATTCAATAAAAAGTAATGATATTTTTGATAAGCTACTTTTTCGCCACTAACTGTGACAATATCCTCTTCATCAATCTTCTCTTTAGGCGTTTTGACAGTTTTACCATTTACAGCCACTACACCCTTTTTAATTAATTGATGAACTTCTTTTCTTGAGCCAACATTCATATTAGCCAAATATTTATCAATTCTCATAATTTCACCTACAAAAAAAGCTAGAAGTTAGACTTCTAGCTAAATTGTTACAATAAGCTTGCGTCTTCTTGAGCCTTATCGTCCAAGAATTTTTCGTTTGGATAAATTGGTGTAACTTCAATACCATCCAAAGCTCTTTGAATAAGTCCTTCCACATCAAGACGAGCTTCATATTCGCGAGCTTTTTCAAGCTTTGGCTTAGTCTTAGGACGTGGTGGAGCAAAAATAGTACAGCAATCTTCAAATGGTTGAATTGAAAGATCAAAGGTACCAATTTCTTCAGCCTTAGCAATGATTTCAGTCTTGTCCATTGTAGCTACTGGACGAATAACTGGCGTGGTAGTTACATCATTGATGGCAACCATTGATTGTAAAGTTTGAGAAGCAACTTGACCAACTGATTCACCGTTAAAGATTGCTAAGCCACCGCGCATTGCACGGATACGATCAGCAAGTTGAAGCATGAAACGGCGTTGAACAGTCATCAAGTAGCCTTCAGGCAACTTTTCCTTAATGGTTTCTTGAATTTCAGCAAATGGGACAGCAATAAAATTAATTTTACCTGCATAATTTGCCAAAATACCAGTAAGTTCCTTAGCCTTAGCCAATGCCTTTTCAGTAGTGTAAGGAGGGCTAAAGAAGTGAACCATTTCAATATCTACCCCGCGCTTCAAAGCAAGCCATGAAGCAACTGGCGAATCAATACCACCTGAAAGCATCATCACTGCCTTACCAGCAGTACCTACAGGCATACCGCCAACACCGTGAAGAAGTTGGTTTGAAATGTAAACAGCGTCTTGGCGTACTTCAATTCTAAGTACTAAATCTGGATGCTTCATTTCAGCCTTCAAGTGATCGATATGATCAAATAAGTAATCACCAACCAAATTGTTAAGTTGATTAGTGTCGTATTCAAACTTGTGATCACTACGCTTAGTATTTACCTTAAAAGTCATGCCTGGCTTAAAAGTTTCATTCATTAATTCCAAAGAAGTTTTTTCAATATCTTCCAAGGTTTTAGGAATTTTAATTGCTGGTGAGTAGGTTTGAATACCAAACACCTTTTTCAGGCGTTTATCAACTTCAGCAAATGGCGCACCGTTTAAAATGATGTGCATGCGGTCGTGACGTGGGTGGAATTCAATTTGAGGAAAATCCTTCAATACTCTTTCAACGTTGGTTGCCAAACGATTGATAAAGTCCTTTCTGTTCTTTCCCTTAGTTGAGAGCTCCCCGTAACGGACCATAACTTCTGTATATTCCATTAATTTTCTCCCAAATGATTAATTTTAGCAAAATGGTTATAGATCTTATCAAAGACCTTGATAAACTCATCTGCCTCTTCAAGCGTATTCGTTTCATCAAAACTTAAACGAATTGCACTAGTAGCAATCTTATCATCAATATGCATAGAAACCAAGGTGCTTGCTTCATCTGCTGTCTTTGAAGCACAAGCAGAAGTAGTTGAAGTATAAATATCTTGATCTTCAAGCGTATGCACCAAAGTTTCTCCACGAATGCCTTCTAAGGCAAAGCATAAAATGTGTGGTGCAAAGTTGTCTTGAACTGGTGAAAAGATATCAATACCTGGCTTTTGCTTCAAATAATCAACAATCTTTGCCTTAATTGCAGCTTCTCTAGCAGCCTTTTCAGGTTCATCTTCAAGTAAAAGACGAATTGCTTTTGCCATCCCTGCAATTGCTGGTAAGTTTTCGGTACCTGAACGAAGCCCCTTTTCTTGGCCGCCACCATCATTAAGCGGACTAAGCATCTTGCCTTCTTTTTTATAAAGAATACCAATACCACGAGGTGCATGGAACTTGTGAGCAGATAAGCTAGATAAGTCTACTCTTGGTGTGAAGACTTTATCCCAAATATTCTTGCCAAGTGCTTGAACGTTATCAACGTGGAATTGAATCGTTGGATAATTTTCAAGCAAATCACTAATTTCATCGATTGGTTGAATGGTCCCAATCTCGTTATTAACACCCATGATTGAAACTAGCGTTGTATCTGAATCAATTGCATTTCTTAGGTCATTAACATTAACTCTACCTTTCTTATCTACTGGAAGTCGAGTCACACGCCAGCCCAAGTTTTCCAAAGCAGTGAAGCTATTGGCAACTGAAGCATGTTCAACACTAGAAGTAATGATATGCTTACCAAATTCCCGCTTTTGAATAGCAGTTCCCTTGATCGCTGTATTATTTGATTCTGTACCACCTGAGGTAAAGAAAATTTCATGTTGTTTTACACCTAATAATCCAGCAATTTGCTTGCGAGATGCTTCAAGCAATTGGTGAGCACGGTCCCCCATTTTATGCAAACTGGAAGGATTGCCCCAAATATTGGTTGCTACCTTGTTATAAGTATCCAATACTTGAGGATCTATCTTAGTTGTTGCACTGTTATCAAAATAAATCACAAATATTACCCCTTCATTAAAAAACGGCCAATTGCTTGACCGTTCATTGACTTCTAAATTTTAGCCCAAATAATTAAAAGCTTCAATTATTTACTCTCTTTGTTCTGAATAATATGCATTTTCAAGACGTTGGTAGCTGCCTGGTTCTACTTTTTCAAGTGCAGTAGCAATGGTATCTAATGCATCTTTGTAGTTATATTCATTGTACAGCTGCATTGCGAGCTTTTGGGCCTGCTTAATTGCATCTTTATCAGCGTACTTATTAGAATATTGCATTGTTAATTCAACTAAGTTAGCAGAATTAATAATATCATCAGCTTCGCGCTTAAGTCTTTCAACATCATCAGAAATTTGGATCAATTCATTAGAAATCTTTTCCATATTGATTCTAACTTGACTTAACTCATCGCTGACATGACCGATTTCATTAACTACCAAGGTATACATTTGAACAAAACTATCTGGATTACCTGGCAAGTTGCGTCTTTCAAGGCGACGATATACTAACGAAACTTCTTGCTTAAAGCGTTTGATAGAATCATTAGCGACGTTTTCTGAATCATACAAGCCATCAACATCTGTTGACATCTTAGCTTGTTCTTGATCGATTTCACGCAAACGATCTAGCATTTGCAACCATGAATCTTGAATTGCGGAGTAAACACCTTTGCCGTCGGCAATACTTTGCGTATCGACGGTATATTGGCGATTCATATCATTGACTTCTCTTTCAAGTTCCTTACTCTTCTCAAGTTCACCGTGAGTTAATTCGTAACTTTCATCAATATGTTGCAATTTTTCAACGAGTTTCTTTGAAGCAGCCTGTTGATGAGCAATCAAAGTCAACATCTTATTTTGATTCTTCTCAACAAATGGACGAGCCTTGTATTCCTTAGCCAAAGCAGTATAAAGTTCATCGATTTCACCAGAGATCTTTTTATTTTCTTTGGCTAATTCATCAACCTTAGTCTCTGCAAGCAACTTGCGCGCATCATCAATTTCACAATGAATTTCTTTAATTCGCTTCAATACATCTATATCAGTAATGTAATACTTTTCTGAAACCATCTTCTTGTAGGCATCAGATAATTCACGCAATTGATCTTGGAAAACAACCTCTAATTGATGATTTCCTTCCTTAATCTTAGGCAAGCGTTTTTGCAATGCGCCTAAAGCCATTCTAATCTTAGACAATACGCGCTTAGCTTCAACATGATCACCTTGAGAGGAAAGGTTCTTGGCTTCTTCAAAGTCACTTTCCATTGATGCAAGTTGATCTTCAATTTGATCAATAGCTGCACCATATTCAAAGGAACCAGCCAAAACGCTCTTTCTAAGTTCACGATATACCTTAATCAAAGCATTATACTGCATTTGATTTTCTTTGTTTGATTCAAGCAGTTCTGTAAAAACGGCCTTAGTATTGCGAGCGTCTTCTAAAGTAGGCTTGATTATCTCTTGAGCTTCTTTGATATTTTTTCTAGCTTTGAAGAGCTTATAAGTGGTGTTTTCTTGGGCGGCTTCTTCAACTAACTGTTGCACGCGAGGCAATTTTTTAGTTGAAGTTTCATTGTAGCTCTTGCGCCAAGTATTTAATGTAGTTAGACTTTCACCGGCCAAATCCATTTTATCTAGTCGCGTAATGTCTTCTTCGAGATGCATTTTTTCAATTTCATTGACTGCTGCGTCAATTACTTCGATCGCACGCAGTTGCCTGCGGTTGACCCAAAGCATGAGTGCAATGACGACTATAATAAGGATGACAACGGCAATTATAATAATAGTTTGAATTGATGACATCGTTTATCCTCCAAAACTACTATAATTATAACAAAACATGGTATGAAGATGTGAAAAAGCTGTCCTATTTCTTGATTTATTATTCTGAAGCCTATATAATACTAATCGTGTAAAATATTTGCAGCAATAAGTGACAAGAACGTCAACATCTTGAAACGCTTTAGTGAACGAGTAACCCGCGCTGCATTGGGCGAAAATGTAAATCCAAGATGCACGAATGTTGAACTTATTCGTAATATTTTACTCCAAAAATTATCATTATAAATTTTATGGAGGATTTTTATGTCAAGATATACAGGTCCAAGTTGGAAACGTTCAAGAAGATTAGGTATTTCTCTTTCAGGTACTGGTAAGGAAATCGCTCGTCGTAACTACGCTCCAGGTCAACACGGTCCTAACAGTCGTGGTCGTTTATCAGAATACGGTCAACAATTGCACGAAAAGCAAAAGTTACGTTGGATGTACGGCTTAAACGAACGTCAATTTAGAACTTTGTTTGCTCGCGCTGGTAAGATTCGTGAAGGTCAACACGGTGTTAACTTCATGATCTTGCTTGAACGTCGTTTGGACAACATTGTTTACCGTCTTGGTTTAGCTACTACTAGAGAACAAGCTAGACAATTAGTTAACCATGGTCACATCACTGTTGACGGCAAGCGCGTTGACATTCCTTCATACGAAGTTTCAGTTGGTCAAACTATCGGTTTGAAGGAAAAGTCAAAGAACTTGCAACAAGTTAAGGATGCCTTAGATGCAGTTACTGCACGTCCATCATTTGTTTCATTTGACGACAACAAGATGGAAGGTTCTCTTGTACGTTTACCAGAACGTGACGAAATGGAACCAGAAATTGATGAATTACTCGTTGTTGAATACTACAACAAGTTACTTTAATTTTTACATTTTATTTTGTCGAAAGGCTTTCCCCATTGTGGGAAAGCCTTTTTTTGTTACAATTGGTACTAACAGAAAGGATGAATCATATGACTGAAGATTTAAACAAACGTGTTGAACAAGCTGCTCAAGGTATTACGCCTCAAACCAAGCAAGATGAACGTAGACGTTTTTTAGGTTCTTTACGTGAACGTGTTTTAGTTCGTTTAGATAATACGGAAGTAAAGAATTCTAAATTGATTGCCCTCTTTTTAAAACATATCGATGATTTCAAGGGTTACACTATTTTGATCAACGGCAATATCAAAGATGATGGCTTCTTGGGCGATGTTGAAGCAGAATGCAGTAAGAAAGATATTCTTTTTACTCTAGTTAATAATGAAACTGCTCAAACAGGACCAAATGATACCGCAGTTTTAGTTGTAGCCAAAACTGCAATTAACCGTCCACGAATTAAGATTAACCAAGTTTATCCACCTGAAATGCCTAAGACTGAACTTAATGCACCAGCCAAAAATCATGAAGGCTTTTTGGCATCATTTATTTCACGGGGATAAGTAATGAAACCATTAGCATACCGTATGCGGCCTAAAAATTTGGACGAAGTTGTTGGACAGCAGCATTTAATTGGCCCTGGGAAAATCATTCGTCGAATGGTTGAGGCTCGTTTGCTTTCTTCTATGATTCTTTACGGCCCTCCTGGTATTGGTAAAACCAGTATTGCTAGTGCTATTGCCGGTTCCACTAAATATGCTTTTAGAAAGCTTAATGCGGCAACTGACGGCAAGAAGCAACTGCAGCAAGTTGCCGAAGAAGGCAAAATGAGCGGTACTGTCGTTTTATTGCTGGATGAAATTCATCGTCTCGATAAAACCAAACAGGATTTTCTGTTGCCCCTACTTGAATCAGGACAAGTTATTCTAATCGGTGCAACTACCGAAAATCCTTATATATCTATTTCTCCTGCCATTCGTTCGCGGTGCCAAATTTTCGAATTAAAGCCTTTATCAAGCGAAGATGCTTCTAAGGCCATCGAGCGTGCACTTGCCGATAAGGAAAATGGCTTGGGCAAATACAATGTTAATCTGACTGATGATGCTCGCCAGCTTTTAATTGAAAAAGGCAATGGCGATTTGAGAGCTACTTTAAATAGCTTAGAACTAGCCGTTCTTTCAACCAAGCAGGAACTTAAAAATGAACATAAAGATGATTCTACTATTTTGATCACTCAAAAAGAAATGGCCGATTCCATTCAGATGAAGATTCAAAACTTCGATGCATCTGGTGATGGCCACTACGATCTAGTTTCTGCTTTTCAAAAGTCAATCCGTGGTTCGGATACTGATGCGGCATTGCACTATTTGGCTAGATTAATCGAATCTGGTGATTTAATCTCTATTTGTCGTCGTCTGGCCGTAATTGCATATGAAGATATTGGTTTAGCTAATCCTGCCGCTGCCGAGCGAGCAATGACGGCTATTCAAGCCGCCCAAATGGTGGGCTTGCCTGAAGCTAGGATTCCACTTGCTAATGCTGTAATTGAACTTGCGCTGTCGCCCAAGAGCAACAGCGCCATTACTGCCATTGATAATGCACTCAGCGATATCCGAAATAAGAAGATTGACTCTATTCCCGCCAATTTGAAGGATGCACATTATTCTGGTGCTAAAAAATTAGGACACGGCATTAACTATCTCTATCCTCATGATTATCAAAATGACTGGGTAGCACAGCAATATTTGCCAGACAATTTAACTAAGGCAAATTACTTCCGGCCAAAAGGAAATTCTAAGGTAGAACAACGTTACAAAGCCATTTATCAAAAACTAAAGCAGATGCAAACTGATGATCTATCTAAAAACTGATTTTATTGACAAATATAGCCAGATCCCTTATCATAATAAATGATCTGAGTTGATCGACAAGCTTAAATGTATAAAGTTGACCGATCAAACTATAAGACGTGGGAGGTTGGCGAATAACTACCGAATCGGAATACTGCCTTAGTGCAGGATCCATATTCGCTGCGACGTCAACTCAAATTTTGAACACTGCGGGTTCAACAAGCGTCATTATGCTATGTTTAGTCAACTCGGATTTTTTAGAATATTAAATGAGACGGTCTTAATTGACCGTCTTTTTCTGTAACTGGAGATATTTTTCATGGTAATAAAAGTTGTAATGATCATTTTTATTTTTCTTTTACTGCTTACCTCTTGGTACCTGTGGCACAGAAGAAATGGTCATTTTTTGATTTTTGATGTTGGTGGCGACCTTCGTTTATCTAATATTTTAAAATGGACTTCAATTTCGCTATTAATTGAAAGTGTCATTGGAATTATTATTTTATTTATGGGAAACAAGTATCTTAACCTAATCACGCTATTCCTTGCCTCCCTAACCATCTTGGTATTTGGCTTATCAATTACTGGAAATAAAGAATAATATATTCCTAATAATAACCAAATTTTTGGTAGAATAGATATTAGGAAGAGGTGTTTAGAAAATGCTTTCACAATACAAAAATATTCAAGTTTCTGTAGATGGTTCAAAAGAAGCCGATTTGGCTTTTAGTAAAGCTGTAGCCATCGCTAAGCGTAATAATGCAACTTTGGAAATTTTACATGTAATCGATACCCGTTCTTTCCAGAACGTTTCAAGTTTTGATTCTGCAATGGTCGAACAAGTTTCCAAGGATGCTGAAAAGAGAATGAAGGATTACCAAGCTCGTGCTGTTAAGGCCGGCGTAAAGGATTCTCATTACTCAGTTGAGTTCGGTTCACCTAAGACAATCATTGGTCACGACTTCCCTAAGAAGCACAACATTGACTTGATCGTTGTCGGTGCAACTGGTCTAAATGCAGTTGAACGTTTGCTCATCGGTAGTGTTACCGAATACGTTACCAGAACTTCAAAGTGCGATGTTTTGGTATGCCGTACCGAAGAAACTGCTAACGCTTTAGAGAAATAATTTATATTTTATACCCAAAGAGAACCGGTTTGTTCGGTTCTTTTTTGTTGCCATTCTTTATTTAATATTATGGTTATTTCAACTAAAATAATCATAGTTAAAAAAGAAGGTTATATCATGAAAAGGAAACTATTAATTTTGACTGCTTTAGCGACTACGGCATTATTAATTACCTGTTGCCAGCATCAGATAAAAGCTAACAGTAGAACAACTAATTTTAAAACTACGGCTGTTAAAAAGAAAACCAATAAAATAGATTTGATCCTTAAGCACATGACTTTAAACAAAAAAATAGGACAATTGTATTTTGCTCATAGTACAGGCAACACCAAGCAAATGATGCAAGATGTTAAAAAATATCACTTGGGCGGTACTACTCTATTTGCACCGGATTTTCAAAATAAGACTAAGGCTCAATTTGATTCGGAAATGCGCAATTATCAAAAAAACAGCAATCATGGTTTACTAATTGCCACCGACCAAGAAGGTGGAACAGTTTCCCGAATTGATACCAATCCTAGTATTTCACAACGAAAATATCCTAGTCCCCAAGAAATTTATAATACTCAAGGTCTAACTGGCATCCAAAAAGAAGATCAAACAGTAGCTAAAATTCTGCATCAAAATGGTATAAACATGAATTTTGCCCCTGTTGCTGATGTTGCTAAAGATAAGAATAGTTTTATCTATGATCGAACCTTAGGACAAGATTATGAAACAACAGCTAAGTATATTCCAGTTGCTGTCAAAAGCATCCAAAGTCAAAAAGTTGCTAGTTGTCTTAAACACTTTCCAGGATACGGAGATGCCGGTGATACTCATACCGGTTTTGCCCAAATCAATAAGCCATTGTCTGAATATAAAAAGGAAGATCTTTTACCTTTTAAGGCTGGAATTAAAGCTGGCGTGGATGGAATCATGATTTCACACATCGTGATCAAAAATATTGATGCTAAAATGCCGGCATCCCTCTCCCCAGCCGTGCACAAATTACTCCGTAAGAATTTAGCTTATCAAGGTCTAATGATTACTGACGACTTACAAATGGGAGCAATCACTCAGTACGCTAAGCAGCACCACATTAATGCCGACGTTCTTGCTCTAAAAGCTGGCAATGATATGCTTTTAGGTGGGAATTATCAAACTGGCATCCTTGCTATTAAGAAAGCCGTACAAAAAGGTACAATTAGTCAAAAGCAAATTAATGATTCAGTTAGAAGAATTTTGCAGTTAAAAGAAAAGTTAGGCATTCTTAAATAATTTAAAACCAACAAAAAAGGATCCAAGTTTTTACTTGAATCCTTTTCATTATCTTTAAAAATCGCCAGCCGTACTAAACATGTAATCACGATTATGGAATTTCATTGATAAGATCAATCCAATACCAATCATGTTACCTAACAAGGCTGAACCACCTTGAGAAACAAACGGCAACGGAATACCAGTCAATGGTAATAAGTCAATATTCATACCGATGTTTTCAAATACGTGGAATAAAATCATCATGATAACACCTGTAGCGATGTATGAGTAAAATACATTTCTAGTGTCAAACGAAATTTTAACCATTTGAACAATTAAGTATAAATAAATCAAAATCAAAGCTACACAGCCGACAAAACCGAAGTTTTCACCAATAACTGAGAAAACCATATCGGATCCACGAACTGGAACATATACACTAGCTTTGCCAAAACCATTACCAAATAATTGACCGGAACCAATGGCCTTCATACTTTGCCATAACTGGTAAGCACCGGATGATGTATCACCGGATGGATCTAGCCATGATTTAATTCTTTCAAACTGATAAGCTTGGAAGAAGTGACTTAAGAAAGATTGTCCTCCTGGTGTAACAACCAGCAAAATAACTGTAATTGCGCCAACGATTACGATTCCATACAGTGGAACGATAATCTTCCACGATATACCTGATACTAATACCACACCACCAACAATAGCGATGAAAACTAACATAGTACCAAAGTCGTTCTGCAATTTTAACAAAATCGCAACTGGTGCTAACCAAGCAATAATCTTACCAAGCAACAGCCAATCTGTTTTAATGGTATGTTCATATTTATCATTGTGATCTTTAATCACACGTGCCAGCATCAAGATAAACGCCGGTTTCATCAACTCAGATGGCTGGAAAGTAATTGGCCCTAACTTGAACCAACTTTTTGCCCCTGTATCTGCAGCTACACTACGGTTATACAGGAATAAAACTGCTATCAGTAAAAATATGCCAATACCAAAGAAGATCGGCGCAATTTTAAAGAGCTGCTCCGCATCGAATTGCATCACGACAACAACAATTGCAATCGAGATCAAATACCACAGAGCCTGCATTACCACAGCTCTAACAGGTGAACCAACATGCGATGGATCCCCAAGTGCTGCAACGTAAATACAGTACAAACTGATTATAGCCAAAATTGCCACTGGAATAATAATGTTCCAGGCCAATCGGTCAATCAGACTCGTTTTATTTTCAACTTTTGCCATTAAATAATCACTACTTAAATTTTATTTTTCATGTAATGTGAAGTATGAAAGCAAATCGTTGATACTACTTTCAAGACTGTTAGCAAATAAAATGTTGCTAGTCTTAGTTGTAGTAGCACGGTAACGGCCTTCAACCTTCTCAATTAAACCAATGGACTTTTTGTTAGGAATAACAACTTCCCAAGTTGGCAAATTCTTACCCTTAAGTTCATTAACTTCAATATCAATATTTTCTAACTTTTTAGACATAAATCCTCCTACTTGCTATCCGGATGAAACTTAGAAGCGATAATCTCGTCTTCATACCTTTCCGGATGTGGATTTCGAAAAATAGTAAAATTATCAGGAACTGGGTCCACCCCACCACGAATAAATGGGTTACATCTTAGTATACGACAAATCCCCATGATTAGCCCTAAAATAGGGCCATGTTTTTTCAGGGCATCAATCATATAGTTAGAGCATGTAGGATAATATCTACAACTTGGTGGAAAAAGCGGTGAAATTAGTGTCTGATAAATACGCACTAAACCGATCAAAATCTTACGCAAGTAATCTCCTCACTTAGTGTCATTGATGCTTTTCAATATTCTTAAGCAAAGTACCCGTACCTAAAGCAACAGCTTCCAATGGGTGATCAGCTGTTAAAACAGGAACTTGTAAGTAATATGAAATTAGCTTATCAATATTCTTCAATAATGCTCCACCACCGGTGAGCATAATTCCACGGTCAATAATATCTGCTGAAAGTTCTGGTGGAGTAGTTTCAAGAACTTCCTTAGCTGCTGCGATAATTGACATCAAACCTGGTTCCAAGGCCTTTTGAATTTCAGGTGCGGTAACTGTAGTTTGCTTTGGCAAACCATCAACCACATCACGACCACGTACGGTAACTTGTTCATCTTCATCAGGTTCAAATGCACTACCGATTTCAATCTTAATTTGTTCTGCGGTTCTAGAACCAATAAGCAAATTATGCTTATTCTTAATGTAGCTAATTACAGCTTGGTTCATTCTATCACCGGCATAACGAAGTGATTGTGAAGTTACAATTTCACCCATTGATAAAATTGCAACATCAGTAGTACCACCACCGATATCAATAACCATATTCCCTTGTGGCTTGAAAATGTCTAAACCAGCTCCAACAGCTGCAACCTTAGGTTCGAAATCAAGATATACCTTGCCGCCACCTGATTTTTCAGCTGCTTGAATAATTGCCTTTTGTTCAATTGAAGTAACTCCAGTAGGAGCACAAATCAAAATATTTGGCTTAGACATGAAGCCCTTAACATTTAATTTCTCAATAAAGTAAGACAGCATTTCTTCAGTAATATCGAAATCTGCAATTACACCGTTTTTAAGCGGACGAATTACGCGGATATTACCAGGGGTTCTACCTACCATCTCATATGCCTCTGAACCAACCGCAACTACCTTGTTAGTATCGGTATTTACGGCAACAACAGAAGGTTCGTTTAAAACAATACCTTTTCCAGAGACATTAATTAATACATTAGCTGTCCCCAAATCAATTCCTATATCTCGTGCCACGATAACCCTCCATAATCATTCATCGTCCATTTTACCATAAATAACTAAGAGTTTCCTTTACTGTCCTTGTTTTAACACAATCTTTAAAACAAATTACTAAGCTGCATTGAAGTATCGATAAAAGTAATTACAAAATTGCCGACTAAAAAGCCTAACGCAATTGCACCAAATAAATATAAAAGTTGAGTTTCAAAAACTCTACCTTTACGCACAATTTTATCTAATTGAACAGCCTTCATTGCCTGAAAAGCTAATCCAATGGCAATCAAATAAATGATGATACTTACAATTGCATGAACACCTAATTGAAACATAATTTTTCCCTTTAATAAAAAAAGACGGATGCAATTTGCATTCGTCTTTTTCACTTTATCTAGTGACCTCTAGCATTGTAAACACTGATTCTGTTCATTGCTCGTCTCAAAGCAACCTGAGCACGTTCCACAGTACGTTCATCATGCTTCTCACGTGCTTCCTTAAGACGCTTCTCTGCTCTTTCCTTAGCGGCTTGAGCACGAGAAACATCAATGTTTCTAGCACGTTCGGCACTATCCGCAATAATTGTAGCTACGTTTTCTGAGAAATCGATATAACCACCACTAATAGCGATGTGATCGATTCTTGAACCCATTTCTTTGCTACGTTTTACTTTAACTTCACTAATAACTAATGGAGTCAAAAGCGGGGTGTGATTGTACAATATAGAACGTTCACCATCAACAGCGCGTACATCAACGATGCTTCCACGATGGGAATAAATCATTCCATTAGGAGTTACAACATTTACTCTAAAAAGCTTTTCTGGATCTGCCATTTGACATCACCCTACTTTTCTAGCAATGCTTTAGCTTCTGGATCACTTGGAGTTACACCCATAGATTGTGCTTTCTTCAAAACATCTTCGATTGGGCCAACACCACGGAAGGCATCTTCTGGTAAGTCATCAAGATGACCATCCAAAATAAGTTTAAAGCCTTTAATGGTTTCCTTAATTGGAACATATGAACCAGGTACACCAGTAAATTGTTCAGCAACGAAGAAGTTTTGTGACAAGAAGAATTGAACTTTACGTGCACGTGCAACGATCAATTTTTCTTCATCAGACAATTCATCCATACCCAAAACAGAAATAATATCTTGCAATTCGTGGTAACGTTGCAAAATATGTTGAACACGAGTAGCAACTTCGTAGTGTTCTTGACCAACAACTTCTGGGTCAAGGGCACTTGAAGATGATTCAAGTGGGTCAACGGCTGGGTAAATACCTTGTTCTACCAAGCTACGTTCCAAGTTAGTAGTAGCGTCCAAGTGTGCGAATGTGGTTGATGGAGCTGGGTCAGTATAGTCATCGGCAGGAACATAAACGGCTTGAATTGAAGTAATTGAACCCTTCTTAGTTGAAGTAATTCTTTCCTGCAATTGACCCATTTCTGTTGCCAAAGTTGGCTGGTAACCAACGGCACTTGGCATACGACCAAGCAAAGCGGAAACTTCTGAACCAGCCTGAGTGAATCTAAAGATATTGTCGATAAAGAGCAATACGTCTTGACCTTCAACATCTCTGAAATATTCAGCAAGAGTCAAACCAGTTAATGCAACACGCATTCTGGCACCAGGCGGCTCGTTCATCTGACCAAATACCATGGCAGTTTTACTTAAAACGCCCGAAGCTTTCATTTCGAAGTAAAGGTCATTACCTTCACGAGTTCTTTCACCAACACCAGTAAATACGGAAATACCACCGTGTTCTTGAGCGATGTTGTGAATTAATTCCTGAATGATAGTTGTTTTACCAACACCGGCACCACCGAACAAACCAACTTTACCACCACGTACATATGGTTCAAGCAAGTCGATAACTTTAATACCAGTTTCAAGGATTTCTCTACTGGTAGTTAAATCTTCATATTTAGGTGCTTCTTTGTGGATACCTTCACGAGGGTGATCTTTTGAAAATTCTGGACCGCCATCAATTGGTTGACCCAAAACGTTGAACACACGACCTAAAGTATCTTCCCCAACTGGAACTGAAATTGGAGCACCAGTATCTTCAACCTTCATACCACGGCGAAGACCATCGGTAGATTCCATGGCGATCGTTCTTAAGACACCATCACCGAGTTCAAGCGTAACTTCAAGGACGATGCTTTCATCCTCTGATTTGATTACGCGCAAGGCATTGTTAATATCAGGTAAATTCTTATCGATTGGGAATTTAACATCGACAACTGGGCCGATTACTTGAACGATTTCACCTTCACTCAAAACATCTACCTCCTTTTCTTTATTACTCTAAGTTTACTCTAAGGCATTTGCACCACTGATAATTTCGGTAATTTCAGTAGTAATTTGTGCCTGTCTAGCACGGTTTAATTTTGTAGTTAAACTTGATACCAAATCATTGGCATTATCAGTCGCACTTTGCATAGCTGTCATTGAACTAGCATGTTCTGCAGTCTTGGCGTCTAGAATGGCACCATAAATTGTTGAACGAGCATACTGTGGCAACAACTTTGTAAGTACACTGTTAATGTCTGGTTCGATATCATATTCTAATTCTTTATGTGCTTCAGCTTCTTTTACGCCGATATCCAAATCAACGATTGGCAACATCTTTTCAACACGAAAAGCAGATGATAATGAGTTTACGTGGTGAGTATAACATACGTAAAGTTGGTCATAGACACCATTTAAATACATCTTAATTGCAGTTGAAACAATTGGTAAAGCTTCATCAAAGGTTGGCACATCTGAAACGCCATCTTTTTCGTAAACAACATTAACGTTGTTTTTCTTAAAGAATTGAGCGCCGACAGAACCAACGGCTAAAACTTTAACTTCATGTCCTTGTGCACGTTCATCTTCAAAAATGCTCATCATGTTTTTGATGACATTGCTGTTGTAAGAACCTACAAGACCACGATCACCGCTGATTACTAAGAAACCTGTAGTCTTAACTTTTTTGCGGGTTTGAATCATATCAGCAGTAATACCTAAACCAAACACATCAGTATAATCGATCTTCGCAACATTGTTCTTATCGATAGAGATGTTCTTTTCACGTAGATTATCTACGACTTGGGAACTGATTAAACGAGAAATCGTTTTACGAACATAGTCGTTATAAACGGTATATCCTTTATCACGATTTTCAGTTTGATTCAATTTTGATGCTGAAACCATTCGCATGGCTTCTGTGATCTTACCGGTTTGTTTTACTGAAGCAATCTTTTTCTTTAACTCAAGTAAAGATGCAGGCATAATCTACCTCCTATTTTTCACTTGGTGTAAAGCTTTCACTGAATTCCTCAACGGCTGCTGATAATTTCTTATCATCAGGTAATTCACCAGTTTCACGAATTGTCTTAAGCAAATCAGCATGACTGCTATCAAAGTTGTCGAACAATTCATTTTGGAAGCGTCCAATGTCTTCTACTGGAACAGCATCAAGGTAACCGTGAGTCAAAGCATAAAGAATCAATACTTGCTTTTCAACAGGGATCGGATCATGAAGTGGTTGCTTCAATACTTCAACAGTTCTTTGACCTCTGTTCAACTTAGCTTGAGTTGCTTGATCAAGATCACTACCAAATTGAGCGAAACTTTCAAGTTCACGGTAAGCTGCAAGGTCAGTACGTAAAGTACCAGCAACTTTCTTCATTGCCTTAATCTGAGCGTTACCACCAACACGAGAAACTGAGTTACCAGCATCGATAGCTGGACGAGTACCGGCAAAGAACAAGTCACTTTGCAAGAAGATCTGACCGTCAGTAATAGAAATTACGTTGGTTGGAATATATGCAGAAATGTCTCCGGCTTCAGTTTGAATAATTGGCAAAGCTGTCAATGACCCACCACCAAGTTTGTCACTCAACTTAGCACTACGTTCAAGAAGACGTGAGTGTAAGTAGAAGACGTCACCTGGGTAGGCTTCACGACCAGGCGGACGACGGAGAAGCAAGGAAAGTTCACGGTAAGCGACGGCTTGTTTGGATAGGTCGTCAAATACGATTAATACGTCCTTGCCATTGTACATAAATTCCTCACCCATAGCAGTACCAGCATATGGTGCAATATAAAGCATAGGTGCTGGTTCACTTGGGCCCGCTTCAACAACAATGGTGTAATCCATTGCGCCAAAACGCTTTAAAGTTTCTACTTGAGTTCTAACGGTTGATTCCTTTTGACCAATAGCAACGTAAATACAAATTACGTCTTGTCCCTTTTGGTTAAGAATAGTATCAATAGCCAAACTAGTCTTACCAGTCTTACGGTCACCGATAATCAATTCACGCTGACCACGACCAATTGGAACTAAGGCATCGATAGCTTTAATACCAGTTTGAAGTGGTTGCTTAACTGATTGACGGTCCATAACACCTGGAGCTTTAGCTTCGATAGGACGAGTCTTATCAGCTTTGATTTCACCCTCACCGTCAACAGGTTGACCTAATGGGTTAACTACTCTACCAATTAAGGCGTCACCAACAGGAACTTCCATGATTCGACCAGTTCTTTGAACACGGTCACCTTCACGAATGTTGTCAAATTGACCCAAAATAATGATACCAACATCGTTGGATTCAAGGTTTTGAGCGATACCGTATGAACCGTTATCAAATTTTAACAATTCACCAGCCAATACATCGTTAAGTCCGTGAGCCCGGGCGATACCATCACCAACGTAAGTTACAACACCAACTTCGTTAATGTCGAGCTTATCATCGTAATGTTCAAGTTGTTGCTTGATCAAGGAGCTAATTTCTTCCGCTTTAATGCTCAATGGTTTCACCTCTTTTAATTTTTATCAATTATTTGCGCACGGATCTTCTTCAGTCTATTTTTAACTGATCCATCAATCACGCAGTCCTTCACTCGGAGGACTACGCCGCCTAATATACTTGGATCAACTTTATTCTCAAGACGCACAGCGTTTAAATCATACTTTTTAGCATAACTATCACCTAAACGCTTAAGTTGATCATCATCCAGTTTAACTGCAGTAGTTGCAGTAGTTGCAGTACCAGCTGCGATCTTCTTTTCATCGTCATAAAGTAAAGCAAATTCATCGATAATATCGATTAAATCAGCAAAGCGGTTATATTCAAGTAACAAATTCAAAAAGCCTTGCACTTCATCTGAAAAATCTTTTTCAACTGCAGTTAAAAGAGACTTTTTATCTTTACTACTTAAAATAGGATCGCTAAGGACACTGATGAATTTAGGATTGGCAACTGCTGCCTTTTTCAATTCCATCATTTCATCGTAAACAGTATCCAGTACTTTATTATCTTGCGCATAACCGAACAAAGCAGTACCGTAACGTGCAGCTATTTCTTCTCTACTTAAAGCCATTAATCATCCAACCCCTTAATAAATTGGTCGACTAAATCTTTTTGGTCTTCAGCAGATAAATTCTTAGCAATAACTTTTTCGGCAATTGCTACAGAAATATCAGCTACTTGATCACGTGCGGCATTTAAAGCATCTGATTTAGCCTTAGCAGCTTCTTCATTTGCTTTCTTACGAATTGCTGCAGCGTCTTCGTTTGCACTAGCTACGATTTCCTTGCCTGTGTTTTGCGCATTAGTTTTAGCGTCAGAGAGAATCTGTGTTGCTTCTTGTCTTGAGTTCTTCAAGGCAGCTTCACGCTCATTAGCAAGCGTTTCAGCCTTTTTACGATCACTTGCAGCTGAATCCAAGTCATTAATAACTTTTTGCCGCCGCTTTTCCATCATATCTGATACTGGACCCCAAGCGTAATGCTTGACCAATAACAGCAAGGTGGCAAAACAAATTAAATACCAAATAGCATTACCTAGGTAAATATGATGTGAGGCTGCAAATAATGTTTGAATAGTCATTTACTGCCCTTCTCTCTTTAAACTTAAATCCTTCAAACAGAAAAACTTTATTAAAGGAAAAGAATTAAGAAGGCAACAACAATAGACAAAATAGGAACGGCTTCGATCAAACCAACACCAATGAACATTGTTGCTCTTAAATTACCTGCACTTTCAGGTTGGCGAGCCATACCTTCAAGAGTCTTTGAAATAACTTTACCGTTACCAAGTGATGCAGCCAATGCTGCTAAACCAGCTGCGATAGAAGCAGCGAGATATTTAAAAGCTTCTGCCATAAATTTATACCTCCGAAAAATTATTCTGTAGTAACTTTTTTACCAATGTAAACCATTGACAGAGTTACGAAAACATATGCCTGGATAGAGCCAATGAAGACAGAGAAACCTTGCCAAATCATAGCTAATGGAGCTGCTAGAATCAACGTAAATGGTCCGCCAGCATGTGCTAGATCATTACCAATTAAAGTTAGCAAAACTTCACCAGCATATATATTCCCATAAAGACGCAATGATAAGGTTAAGAAGTTGGTGAACTCTTCAATTAAATTAATTGGAAGCATAAAACCAACTGGTTGCGTATAATTCTTTAAATATCCGCCAACACCAAATCTTTGTACGCCGAATGTGAACGATAGAAGCAAGGTCATCATTGCAAACGACATTGTCGCTACTGGATCGGCAGTTGGTGATTTAATAAACACCCAATCATCAACTTTGACTTCTAGGAACATACCCAATTGGTTCATGAACCAGATGAAAAGGAACAATACAAAAGCATATAAAGACAAGTGGTTTTGAGCATCCACGTCGCTGACGTTATCTTTTACAATACCGTTAGTAAATTCTAGCAAATACTCAAGTACATTTTGTCTTTTATTTGGCTTTAGTTCGACTTTTCGTGCAAGCCAAAAGCAGATAAAGAAAACTGTCAAAGCCATTAGCGTTGAACCAATGATCCCAGTAAGATCAAAATTCAAGCCCATGAATTTAAAAACAAATGATTTCTCCATTACTTCGTGACCTCCCTTCTCGTGTTGAATAAAACTCGAACACGTAAATCATCTTAACACCAAATCATTTCTTTGTGTAACATGAAAGCGCATTAGAGAAAATATTTTTCAGAAAAAGGAAGATTACTTAGTACCGAAGAGTCTGTCACCGGCATCTCCCAAACCTGGGAAGATATAACCGTTATCCATTAACTTCTCGTCTTCTGCTGCAGCATAGATATCAACGTCAGGGTTTTCCTTCTGAACAGCCTTGATACCTTCTGGAGCTGCTACTAAAACTGCTAACTTAATTTCTTTAACGCCACGTTTCTTTAATGCAGCAATAGCGTCATTAGCAGATCCACCAGTTGCAAGCATTGGATCAACAACTAAACATTCACGTTCAGCGATGTCCTTTGGAGCCTTGAAGAAGTATTCATGTGGTTTCAAAGTCTTTTCATCACGGTACATACCGATAACCGCAATTTTAGCTGATGGAACCATCTCAAGAACACCGTTAAGCATCCCCATACCAGCACGTAAAATTGGCACAATTGTCAATTTCTTACCGGCGATTTCTTTTTGAACTGTCTTACCCATTGGTGTCTCAATTTCGACATCTTCAAGTGGCAAGTCTCTAGTGATTTCATAGGTCATCAGACCACCAATTTCACCAACAATTCTACGGAATTCGTTTGAACCCGTATCCTTGCGACGAATAATTGTCAATTTGTGTTGAATCAATGGGTGATCCAAAACTACGAACTTTCCCATATATGCCTCCTATTAACAAATAACATAATTCACTAAACATTTTAATCAAAAACGCAAAGGGTTTAAAGCCCTTTGCGTTTTATTTTTTTATTTATTCAAATGATGACCGCCCGCTGCTTTGTTAAGACGGTTCATGTAAGCTAAACTTTCTTCACCTTCATTGAAGCCTTGTACATAAATGGTTTCAATGTTATCTTTGTCATCGAAATAGCGCAATGCACCAAATAAATTATGATCAGCGTCAACTAAGTTTTTACCTAAATCAAATTTATTGTCATCGCTTAAATCGATTTTAGCTAAAACTGAGCCTAAAGCAGCTACACCAGTTTTTTCGTTAAAATCAATTTTGGCAAAATCAGCTGGATTATCAACTACGATTACAGGTTCACTTGGAGCATAGTGACGATACTTCATGCCTGGTGCTTTTGGCACGTCTTTATCTGAAACCTTGCCTGTGTTGATTAATACTTTTTCACCTAAAACTTCGCTCAATTCTTCTGGCGTAATTTCACCAGGACGAAGCACGATTGGTGTTTTAACAGACAAATCGATAATTGTTGATTCAAGTCCAACACGAGTAGGACCGCCATCGATAATGCCGGCAATTTTACCCTTTAAATCATGATATACGTGTTCAGCCGTAGTAGGACTTGGCTTAGTTGAAGTGTTAGCAGAAGGTCCTACAATTGGGTAACCCAATTTAGCAATCAAATCGTGAGTCAATTGATCGTCTGGGCAACGAAAAGCAACGGTCTTAAGACCGCCGGTTACAGCATCAGGAAGCGTACCTGGTTTTACAAACAAAAGAAGAGTCAAAGGACCTGGCCAGAAGTGCTTAATTAGCTTTTTAGCCCGTTCTGGAACCTCTTTAGCGTAGCGTTCCATCATCTTTTCATCAGAAACCGTTACAATCAAAGGATTATCGCTAGGACGACCCTTAGCTGCATAAACGCCTTTAACTGACTTTTCATTGGTTGCAATCGCACCTAGGCCATAAACAGTTTCTGTAGGGAAAGCAACTAATTCACCCTTGGCTAATAGCTTAACGGCTTCATCAAGTTGATCCTTTTTTAAAATCTTTGTTTCCATCTCTATTTTTACCACCTTCCATGAACCATGCGTGGCCTTCCGGCCATATCTTTTCTAAATTCAATCTCAAAATCAGGCAATTCTTTAGCAAATAATTCTTTCAATTGTTCTTCTTCACTAAAGCCGAATTCTAAGAAAAATTCACCGTGACCATTCAAGTGGTCACGAACTTGTTTAGCGAACTTCTTGTAAAAGTCCAATCCATCTTTACCAGCAAACAGAGCTTCTCTAGGCTCATTTTGCAAGACATTCTTATCCATGTCTTGCTTCTCATTTGTCTTGATATATGGTGGATTAGAAATAATTTTGTCGAACTTTTCAAGACCAATTAATACATTGGCTTTACGGGTAGTGACGTCAAGATCATAGTTTAAAAAGTTTTCTTCACTTGTTCTTAAAGCACTATCGGTAATGTCACTAGCATAAAGGGTCAGATTATTGATTCCCTTCTTTTCTGCTTCTTTAGCAAGGGCAACGGTAATGCAACCAGAGCCGGTACCTAAATCAAGCACCTTATCACCACTTTTAAGTGACTTTAATGCCCATTCAACCAACTCTTCAGTTTCAAAACGTGGAATTAATACACCACGCTGCACCATGATTTTGTAGCCTAAAAACCAAGCATAACCCAAAATGTATTGTGGTGAAACGCCTCTAGCCAGCTTCTTAATGTCTTTATTGGCCTGCTTGACTTGATCTTCTGACAAAACCATATCTTGCTTTAATTCAAACTCGCTAGGAGTCAAATTAAGACGTTCAGCCAAAACAAAATCAATATCCTCTGGTCGAACATCTTCGGCAGCCTCTCCTACCTTAATTCTGATTTGCTTTAAAGTCAACTTAGGCATTTTTATCAGCCAACTCCTCCAATTGCTTAGTTTGGTTGTAAAGAATCAATGCATCGATAATTTCGTCAAGTTCGCCGTTCATTACACGGTCAAGCTTGTTAATAGTCAAACCAATACGGTGGTCAGTAACTCTGTTTTGTGGGTAGTTGTAAGTTCTAATTCTTTCTGAACGGTCACCAGTACCTACAGCATTCTTACGTTTTGCATCGTATTTAGCTTGGTTTTGACTTTCGTAGTAGTCATAAACACGTGATTTCAAAATTTGCATAGCTTTTTCACGGTTTTGTTGCTGACTACGTTGATCCTGCATGGCAACTACGATACCAGTTGGAAGGTGAGTCATACGAACGGCACTTGAAGTCTTGTTAATGTGCTGACCACCGGCACCACTTGAACGGTAAACATCGACACGAATATCCTTTGGATCGATATCAATATCTACTTGCTCGTATTCAGGCATAACAGCAACAGTAGCAGTTGAAGTATGAACACGACCTTGTGATTCAGTTACTGGGATACGTTGAACACGGTGTGCACCATTTTCATACTTTAACTTTGAGTAAACCTTGTCACCAGTGATCATAATAGCTACACGCTTATAACCACCAACTTCAGTTGGTTCAGAATCAATCAATGAAACCTTCCAGCCTTGTCTTTCAGCGTATTTTTCATACATTCTAAGAAGATCGCCTGCAAACAATGAAGCTTCATCACCACCAGCAGCTCCACGAATTTCCATGATGATGTCTTTATCATCATTAGGGTCTTTAGGAAGCATCAAAATCTTGATTTGATCTTCTAGTTCAGGAATTTCTTTTTCAATTTCTGAGTTTTCTTCCTTAGCCATTTCGATCAAATCTGCATCTGATTCATTAGCAATAATTTTCTTGTTGTCTTCTAATTCCTTTTTATCTTGCTTGTACTTCTTGTACTTTTGTACAACTTCACGCAAGTCGGCTTCTTCCTTGGAAATTTCCATGTAACGCTTAGTATCGCTAATAACTTCTGGATCGGCCATCATTTCTTGTAGTTCTTCATAGTGGGCTACTAAACCCTCTAATTGAGCCATAACGTTATCCATAAACTTAATTATCCTCTCTATCTCTTGTTACCTGGGTGAAAATAATGATAGCGACAAACGGGATAGTAACTTTCGTCACCACCGATTTGTACTTGTTCACCTTCATATACAGGTTTGCCATTATTTACTCTCAAATTCATTGTTGCCTTATGCCCGCAATAATGACAAATAGTCTTCATTTCCTCTATCTTATCAGCAAAAATCAATAAATTCTCGCTACCTTCGAACAAATGATTTTGGAAATCATTCTTAAGACCAAAAGTCATCACAGGTATATTGAAATCATCAACAATTTTAGCGCATTCTAAGACATGATGTCTCTTTAAAAACTGAGCTTCATCAATTAAAACGCAAGCTAGTTTTCCATCACCATCAGCTAAGTCATGATCGTTCATTTTTTTGATATACTCGAACAAATTCATTTCACTGGTAATTGGAATTGCTTTTCGATGAAGGCCAATTCTTGAAGCAACCGTACCAACGCCGCTACGATTATCCAGGCCGCTAGTCATTAAAGCAATCTTACGTCCTTGTGCTTCATAATTGTGCGCTACCTTTAATATTTCAATCGTCTTACCGCTGCTCATTGCACCATAACGAAAAAATAATTGCGCCACTTCTGTCCTCCCCTTTGCTCAAAAAAGTCTTCGCTTTAGTCTTCGCTTTAATAGTATAGTAGAAAAATAAAATTTGTGCAGTTAAATAGATGGTAAAACTCGTTTTCTATGCTAAACTAAATCATAGTTTTAAAGTGAGGGATGTACATGAGTTTTAAATCAGGAGTCGCCAAAGTTGCCGGAAAATCTAGTTATTGGTTTTTGCATAACGTCATGAAAGGCGGTACTAGTTTTCCTGGAAAATTAGCGATGAAAATCGATCCAGACGTGCTGAATTCTTTAGCTAAAGGTTACGAAACTGTTATTGTTACCGGTACTAACGGTAAGACTATGACCACTGCTTTAATCGTTGAAGCTTTAAAGAAAAAATATGGTGATGTCTTAACAAATCCATCTGGTTCCAACATGCAACAAGGAATTGTTACAGCATTTTTAGCACATAAGCACAAACGCGTTAAGCGCAAGATTGCTGTGCTTGAAGTAGACGAAGCCAACGTTAAAATGGTAACTAAGTTGCTTCACCCTAGCGTATTTGTTTTGACCAATATCTTCCGTGATCAGATGGATCGTTACGGTGAAATTTATACTACTTATGAAAAGATCGTTAACGGTATTAAATTAGCACCAGATGCAACAATTATTGCTAACGGTGATGCCAGCATCTTTTCATCAGTTGAGTTGCCTAACAAAAAGATTTTCTATGGTTTCAAGTTGCCTGATGACAAGCCAGAAAATGACTTTAAGGCACCTGTTAACACAGATGGTGTGCTTTGTCCTAAATGTGATCACATCTTGCACTACCATGAAAGAATTTACGCTAACTTAGGCGATTTCTTCTGCCCTAACTGTGGCTACCATCGTCCTGATTTAACCTTTACAGTTAACAAGATTATTGAGCAAACGCCTAACAGCCTAAAGTTCCAAATGGGCAACAAGGACTACTCAATCAACATCGGTGGTACTTACAACATCTACAATGCTTTAGCTGCTTACTCAGTTGCTCGTCACTTTGGTTTGACTGAAGCTGAAGTTGCACAAGCCTTTGCAGAAAACAAGCGTATCTTCGGTCGTCAAGAATTAATCCACTATGGTGGTAAAGACATCGACTTGATCTTAGTTAAAAACCCTGTTGGTCTTGATGAAGTTTTGCATATGCTTAATACCGAAAAAGATGACTACTCATTAGTCGCTTTACTTAATGCCAACCATGCGGATGGTATTGATACTTCTTGGATTTGGGATGCTGATTTCGAAGGATTAGATTGTAGCAAGATCAAGAAAGTACTTGTTGGTGGTCAACGTTGGCACGACATGGGCTTTAGACTTGAAATTGCTGGATTTGATCCTGGTGCAATGAACATCAATCCTGACGATGACAGCTTGATTGAAGAAATTAAGAAATTACCAACTAAGAAAGTTTACATTCTTTCCACTTATACTGCTATGCTTGCCTTACGTAAGACCATGGCTGAAAAGAAAATTATCAAAGCTGGTATGTAAAACTAAACGATCCATAATGTTTATGGATCGTTTTTTTGTATCAAAAAAGCTGGATCAAACCGATCCAGCCTTTGATTATTCATTCATCCTTATTGGGATATTGGGGCTCGAATCACATTGTCTCAATGCCTTGGTATATCTGCATTTTTAAACCTAAAAAATAATATTGCTTAGAATATTGATTATTTACCCTCTAACAGACGCACAAGCTTGTTAGCTGTATCTTTTTTCTGGTCGTCTGTAACGTGGGTATAAATATTCATGGTCGTGTTAATATCCGCATGCCCTAAACGTGCTTTAACTTCATTCATTGATGCACCAGCTTCAAATAATAAAGAAGCGTGAGTATGTCTAAAGCCGTGAATCTTAATTCTTCTTAGTTTGTACTTCTTACAAATAGCTACATTCCATTGACGTGGTTTTGACATTGAAAGATAACCATTATTAATAGTAGAAAAAAGTAAATTATCACTATTTAAGAAGTTATAACCTAATTTAAGCATGGTCTTTTGTTGCATTAACCGCCACTCTTTTAAATATTCCATTGTGGTTGCATCCATGTCTAAAGTTCTGAAACTATTTTCAGTTTTAGGCGTGTCTTCATACAATTCATTATTTAAACCAACGGTAACATCTTTATTAATACTAATAGTATTATCCTTGAAATTAATATCCGACCATTTAAGCGCCAATGCCTCACCTTTGCGCATCCCTGAATAAGCTAACAATCTAAAGAAAACAAAATACTTGAAGTTGTATTCTTTTGCATCCCTTAGAAAGATGTTTAATTCATCTTTAGAGTAAAAGTCGGTGAATGGTTTAGGCTTATTTTTAGCTTTAGGTGGGATAACCTTATTCATTGGATTCTTACTAATCAGTTCTAAATTATTGATGCCGTAGTTCAAAACATTATTCGTATAACGCATGAACCGCTTATAAGTCTTAGGCGCATCATTAAACCAAATATTTACGGCTTTCTGACAGTCTAAAACGGTTAATTTATCAATATACTTACTACCTAATTGCTTTAGAATATGGTCTTCAAAATAACGTGTAGTAGTAGCATATGTGCTAGTCTTAACGGTTTCACGATAAATCTTAAGCCACATTACATACAACTTATTAAAAGTAATATGCCCTTTACTTTCTGGGATATACTCACCCTTAATTACTTTAAGTTGATAGTTTAAATATGCCTCTTGTGCTTCTTTCTTTGATTTATAGCCTTGTTTTCTAATTTGAATTGAATGTCCTGTTGTTTCATCAACACCCACATATAAATTAAATCTATAGCGCTTTTTACCGCTCGGCGTGGTGTATTCCTTAATATCATTATTCATGTTAATAACCTCTTTTAAGTAGTACGTGTGCAGGTAGACTAATCTTAAATATTTAACATGAATTGGTGGTTAGGGATGCAAAGTTCAAAATTGGGCCCTCAATTCAAATTTAAATTGGGCAAATCTGAAACATATTTATTAATACTTCCAATTAAGCCGTTTTCTTTTGCAAAATTTCTAAATCCATCAGATTGATTTAGAAGATCAATGATGTCAATTCCGTCTTTAAATCGACTTCTATTGTTTTCAATCAATCGGTCGAAATATAACCAACAGTACTAAGGGATGCGAGTTCAATAATTATCAGTTAATCAGGACGAACAAGGCTGTAGAATTGCGATGTCAGCATTTAAATGCGTCAGACGCATCTGTTTTGCGATGTCAGCATTAAATTAATTGAATGACCACGGGTTCTTAATGCGTCTGGAGCATTTAGGAATATTTAAGGTCGTTTCTAGCGACCACGGGGTTATTTAACACAGTCGCTATTGTTCTGAGCAAGAGCGGATTATTTAAGGGTTCGTTATCCATGTGATGGATAAGGAATTTTATAAGTAACGTTTATCTATTGGAATTTGTCCAATCTTATTTTTGGCATCCGTTAAGGCGTCAATAATTTCTTTATAGGCTTTTTCATCCATATCTTTTCTAACTTTTCGGTTTGAGTTAGCTTTAGATATTTCTTCAAATGACATGTTCTTTTTATTTATTGGCTCTAGAAAAGCTCCGTTAACCTTAGATATTAAACTAGTTAGTTGAAATACCAACTCATGTTGTACGCCTTGAGTTGTTGAATATGAAGCACTATCTAAGCTTTTAACCGCTTGACCTATTTGATATTGAATATTTGCAGAACTATCAAGCCTTTTAGTTTTTATTAGTCTTTGAATTTCATCTTTGATTTGTTTTACTGAATAGCCTGTATTTTTAGCCCATTCATCCCAACCTTCTATATCATCAGATAAGCCCATCAAGTAAGATGTAGGAACTTTAAAATATTCGGCTAATTTATTCCATGTCTCTAATTTTGGTTCACGTTTACCTGTTTCATACCTAGAAATAGTATTGTTCCCCACGCCAACAGCATCCGCTACTTGTTGCAAGGACAAACCTTTTTTCTTTCTTACTTCTTTTATTCGGTTCATATTGTTTTCACCTCTTTACAAAATGAGTTTAACATTATTTTACCGAATTGGGAATATTTATGTTGACTTTCTCCCGTTTTGGGAATTATAATGTTACCAGATTGGTAGAAAGGACAAAACAAAATGAAACTAACAGAAAATCAAGTAATCGCAATTAAGAGAAAACGTGGCGAACTGAATATGTCTATCAGGGGACTAGAAAGAGCAACTGGTGTAAGTCGTTGGACTTTGATAGATATTTTCAAGCATGACCACCGCAACGTTAATTCAAAGACGTTCAAAAAGTTAAATGACTGGTTAATTAATGAATATGAATTGTCTACTAGAGTGCATCCCACTAAGGCGGTGGTAAACCATGACTAATTACAGTGCAGACGGTTCAAACGTGGTAAATCGTTGGTATAAGGACGGTTGCCTCTATTGTGCATTTGTAGACGGTACGATTATGGAATATGGACGAAATAAGATTCCTGAAAGATATATAGAGGTTATGAGAAATGAACTAGCCCAAACCATTCAAGAACTACAAAGCAATGAATATGATTTTGATGAATTAGAACCTATGGAGGCTTAACAATGAACAATGAAATTAAATTGCATCAAGCATTATATGAAATGAACAGAATTGCAGAACAATTATTTGTTAGCTATGGGTTATTGTCTAAGATAATTGAAAATGTGCCGGAAGATGACCCGTCCGACCCTATGAGTACTAAAAAGATGCTACAGCATTTAACCAATGAACTTGCTGATTATTCAACCGACTTAACGGACAATGCTAAAGCAATTAAGGAGAACTAACACAATGGAATTTAAGTTAGACCAACAACAAGAAACAGAAATTAAAACCTATGTGCTTAACGTTGTGAGGGACGCAATCAAGCAAGCTACTACCTCAAGCAAACCATATTTAAACCGCAAAGAAATCGCTAAATATTTTGGCGTTGCTGATTCAACTATTACATACTGGGCTTCTTTAGGAATGCCAGTGGCAAACATTGACGGTCGCAAACTCTATGGAAAAGCAAGTATAACAGCGTGGCTTGCGTCCCATGAGATGCCGTCACAAAAGCAAAATAAAAAGCCCGTAACTATGGGCGTAGTTAAGGACTAAGGAAAATATATTAAGTGTGCAGGTAGATTAATCTTAAGTATTTAACTAAAAGGTGGTGGTTTAAATTGAGCTACATATAATATCGGATTATTAATAATTTATGTGAAAGGAACTTTTGTACATGGAAAATATAACACCTAAATTAGATCAAAAACTCGTAGATGAATTTAATAATTCTCCTATTAGTTTAACATACCTTAAAAGTATATTGAGAAATGATGGTCATGAGAGAAGACAGCTATTAAAAGATAAAAGCGATAAGAAAGACAAGAACATTGTTTTGCCTATGAGAACAGTAACAAATATTCTTGAAGACCACATTATTTGGGCGGTTTTGGGTAATGATATAGAAGATTGGCAAAAATCAGCATTATATTTTTATAATCCTGAATCTGGTATTTATGAAAAGAATACTTTACTAATTGAAGAACTAATTAATATAGTTGAACCTCAAATTACAGAAAGAAATATAAGAGAAGTTAAATCTAAACTTAGGATCGAGAGCAAAAGGCTTTTTCTAACAAATGACCCTAATTTATATGCTTTAGGCAATGGAATTTTTGATGCTAAAAAGCATAAGCTATTAGCATATTCCCCTAAATATGTTTTTACATCTAAGATAGCTGTAAATTATAATCCCAACGCCAAAGAACCCGCCTTCGATAATTGGAGCTTTAGCAAGTGGATTAATGAAGATATTGCAGAAAATAAAGAAGATAAAATTAAACTTATATGGCAAACTTTCAAAGCTGTAATTAATAGCAATTATAGTTATCATTCTTCTGTATTTTTACTAGATAATGCTAACGGTTCGGCGGGTAAAGGGACATTTGAACAGCTATTACAAAATATAGCAGGTAAAAATAATTATGCGTCAATTAAATTAAATCAATTTGAAAAAGATGCCGTATTAGCTACCATAGTTAACAAGCCTCTTGTTATAGGAGATGATAACGACCCTAAAAAGCCTATTGATTCTAGCGAGAATTTTAAAAGTGCAGCTACTGGTGACACTATCGTTATTAATGACAAATTTGAAAAGGTATACTCTTATAAGCCTACATGTTTAATTGTTCAATCTTTAAATGAGTTACCAAAATTTAAAGACAATACTGGTGCCAACTATAGACGTATTCGAGTAATTAAATTTAATAAACATTACATTGAAAATGCTGATAATAGAAAAATCAAAGATGAATATATTTACAACAAGGAATTACTAGAATGGATTGTAAAAAAAGCTATAGATGTAAAAATTGATGGTGTTATGATTCGCACTAAAGAAAGTAATGAAATTCTTGAACAAAATAAAATAGACAGTGACCCATTTTTACAGTTTGTAAATGAAATCATTGTTCCCACTGACCATGGTTATAAATTTCAGGATACTACCTATCAAGTCTATAAAAGATGGTTTGAAGTTACGGGTCATAAACTAGGGCTTGAAACTGATAGAGAATTTAATAAAAGGATTCGCAAAGATACAGATATTAAACAAGGTAGAAGATGGAGAGATAACCATAAATTACAAGTTTGGCTAAATATTGAATTTAATACTTATTCAGGAAACATAAACGAAGTGGACATAAAGGACATAGAAAGGACACGAAAATAAACCGTTTGTGTCCATGCTCAAGCCTTGTTATTACTACTCTATATATACTTTGGACTTAAAAGACATAAAAGTAATAAATATATATAGATCTAAAAATTTTACACACATATATATAGCTTTTAAAAAAAAGTGTATTTTGTGTCTTTGTGTCCTAGCCTACAGCCACAAGGGTTTACAAGATTTTAATTTATGTCCATTGGACATGTTTTTGTGTCTACTACCTCACATTTGAATTAAACAACTCGCCAAAACAGCAAACCACCTCGCTACGCCAATAGCGGTGGCTAGCAGAATAGAAAGAAAATTACTTATGACACATAGAAGAGCAAAAATAACTAATCCTGATTCCATACAGTCTAACATTATGCAATTCATTAAAGAAACTGAATGTAATTACGGTCATACCATAGCCAGAAATATGGCTAATGATTTAACACGACTGGCGGTTGTAGCTCAAACAAACGATTATTTAAGCGAACTAGATTCGCCACGATTTATTATTAGGTTCAAGCTTCATCCCACTACTGGTAGGTTAATCGTTGAAACCATTAACGACAAAATGAAAGGCTATCGTTATACATTTACACCAAGTAAAGTAAATAGAAAGAAGGTCAATTATGACTAAACAAACAGCACGTAATTTAAAAGTTGAAACCATTAGCGCCAAAACTAAAGAACAGCTAACTAATCAAGTCAACTACTTTTTAGAAAATAATCCTAAATTGGTTATCCAAGAAATCAAATACAATACTTGTGCAAGCCCGTACGGTTCTGGTGAGGATATGGACGTCTACGTTGAGTATTCAGCATTAATTATTTACCTTAGGTCCTAATTCGGGGGCTTTTAGTTGACCAGAAAATAAGCCCTCGGGCGGTGGTGTGCTTGCATTTAGGTAAAGTTTAATAAATGTCGAAATCGGCACTAATCAAGGTGTATTCCTTTTCAGGGATGCACCTATTTTGTTACTATGATGTTAAGTGAGGTGGTTAATAAATGGAAAAAGACAAGAAAACACCTATAACTTTAGATAATGTAGATGAAATTATAGACAGTATCCCACCTGAACAATTTGAAAAGGATAGAAAGAAAATGAAAAAGAAGATGGCTGAAAGCCGTAAATATTGGAATGATAAAGCTAAGAATAAAAATAGATCATAACTATTATTTAAGAGAACTGTTTTACAGCGGTTCTTTTTTATTGCAATAACGTCAGGTTTTGTCAGGTTCTAAAGAAGCAAAATAACGCAAAATAGCCCCTTTTTAACTTGTTAAATATGAACTTGATTAATTCATTTGAAAGTATTGATATAACAGCATTTCTTCAATTAATTAGGTTCATATTTTTACAGGTTTGGGGGCTTTTATGTCGCTATTAAAAATCTAACATTTTCAAACAAATAAGGGCTTTTTATTGATAGCTTAATGCCAGTATTTATCAAGGTTTAGCCCTATTTTGATAAGATGCTAATGTTGCATTAATAAATAATATAAAAATGTTAATTATTGTTAACTTTCTAGGCTTTTATGTTTATAGGGTTTGACCTCTAAATCTTCGATATAATGGGCTTTAGCAGGCTCTAGGATAATCTACTTCATTAACCAATTTAACAGCCCTAACCCCTCTTAAAATTACGCATAAGCACCAGTAATTAATTTTTACTGGTGCTTATTTTAATTGAAATCTAAATTCTAAATTATATCTATCTGCTTGCTTATTGTACTCATTAGCAAAACAAACTAAGGCTTCATTTATTTTCTTACATGTAGCGCTATGCTTAAAGCCTATTAATGGCTCAAGGTCTTTTAGCCTTGTATGCTTGATGTAGTGTTCAATAATAAGCGTTCTATAGGGATGCACAGCGGTATTTTCTAATTCCGCTATGGTAGTACTAGCCAAGGCGTAAACGTTCTGATAGTAAGCAAAACCACCCTTCTCGCTTATGTTTACTTTGATGGTTTTTACTGAAGATTCGGACAAGCATCGCCCAGTGGCTAACAATGCTAATCTAGGATAATCTTCTTTAAAGAAATTTCTTACTTGTTGATGCTTCATAATTATTAACTCGCCTACTCTATAGCTATTGATTATGGCACAGATAAAAATAAAACCAACGCCCCACAACGTTGGTTCGTTGGTTATTAACATAAATATGATACATGCTTATTATATCATGGTTAAACATCTAAGATTAGCCCACCTACACACTAAAACAATTTCAACTAGACCAATTTTATATTTTTTGGTGCTAGTAAATGCCAGTAAAAATATTGCTTAGAATATTGTATTATTTTGCTTATTTTCACCTAATTTCAGAAAATCGTAAAAAACAAAAATGCCTTAACACTGGGCTTTTGAAGCTTTCAGCATTAAGACATTTTCCTATTATTGGGATATTGGGGCTCGAACCCAAACATCCAGGAACCAGAATCCTGTGCCTTACCAATTTGGCTATATCCCAGTAAATCACCCGTACGAGAATTGAACTCATAACTCCACCTTGAGAGGGTGGCGTCTTAACCATTTGACCAACGGGCGAATCAACACTCATAATTATGCTTTTTTCTGCTAGGCTTGTCAAGTCATTTTGTCTATAATTAGTGGTAATGGACGGTGAAAAATACAAATGATCAATTACAATAAAACGCAACATTTAATCGAGTCAATGGTGTTTGATCGCATTGTTCCTGGTGTTAATTATACCTTTATTAATAAAAAACAAATCTTCACCTCGACAACGGGCTTTGCTAGCATTTATCCTGAGGTTACACAACTTAGCCCCTTCGCAGAATATGATCTTGCTAGTCTAACTAAGGTGTTAGCCACAGAAAATGTACTGCTTAAGCTTTATGATCAAGGCAAACTCAATTTCACTGAGCCCTTGCAACAATTCATTCCTGAATTCAAAGATCCACGAATTCGACTTTACCATCTATTAACTCACACCAGCGGTATTCGCGGCTGGATTCCTCATCGCGATGAGTTAAATCATGATGAACTATTAAAAGCATTGATTAACTTGCCTGTTACCGATGATTTTGAACACAAGATGCGCTATGCTGACACTAACTTCATTCTACTCGGCTTGGTAATCAAAAGCATTTATGGCAAACCAGTGCAGGAAGTG